>JANQTF010000228.1 GCA_030731845.1 Bacteroidia bacterium
GCCTTTAATCGGATGAGTACCCTCAAAGATAGCCTCTTTCAGGCAAAAAGTAGCGCCAGCCTTGACCTCTATGCTGCCAGAGAGCAGTTAACCCAAAAGGATGTTGAGCTCAATGCCGTCCAAAAAGAGTTGGCCATCAAATCTCTCCAACGAGAAAGGCTGATTGTGGTCCTGGGAATTATCTGCCTGTTGTTTGCATTGGTCGTGCTCTACATCAGGCTGAGTGACATTAGAGCTACAAACGAACGTGTTGAAGCTCACAACCAAACCCTCTCCTCATATGCCCGTGAGCTCGAAGAGTTGGCATTTGTCGTTTCTCACAATCTCCGCGAAACCTCCCGCAATATCAACTCCTACTCGGGCCTTCTCGCGAAAAAAGCCGGTGCCAGTCTCGATGAGAAATCGCGAGGATATCTTTCAAATGTGCAACAGGCTGCTGTTCGCTCATACGAGATGCTCGTTGACCTGGAAACCTACGTAGGAATTGGAAAATCTCTTCCTGTTTCCCAATGTGTTGATATGAACCTGTTGGTAGAGCAGGAGGGAAAGGAGTTTATGAATACCTATCAATTGCCGGAGCAAACCATCGCTCAAGAGAAACTTCCTCGGATGCAAGCGCATCCTGCTTTGATACAGATTTTGTTTCGTTGCCTGTATGAGAATGCTGCCAAATACCGGAGCCAGAAGCCGCTTCGTATCCACATTTCCTATCAAATAGCGGCCGCATCTCATGTGATCCGATTTTCTGACAACGGCATTGGTCTCAATGAGGCCTATGCGGAAAAAATCTTTCGTGTTTTTCAGCGCCTACACACCCAGGACGAGATCCCCGGTACCGGGATTGGTCTTGCCTTGGCAGCTAAGATCATGAGGGTTTATGGAGGGACTATCTCGGTGCAGAGCCAGGAAGGAAATGGGGCTAGCTTTTCTATGTCTTTCCCTTTTTCAGTTGTGGGAAATAAAGAACTTAAATATCCGTCCAAGCCGATCTTTAGACCCTTATGAAAGAGTGAGCACTTCGAGGTTGTGATTGGTGTAAATATCAATATCGGCAGCGATATGAAGGCTTTCACGCACGATCTGTTCGGCACTGAGGTGAGGGGCGTGGCGCTTGAGGGCGAGCGCCGCCGAGCGGGCATAGGCCGAACCTGATCCAATGGCCATGATGTCCTCATCTGGGGAAAGCACGTCGCCTGTGCCACTGATGATGAGCCCTTCTTCTTTGTCCATCACGATGAGCATGGCCTCGAGCTTGCGCAGGTAGCGGTCAGAGCGCCAATCTTTGGCTAGCTCAATGGCCGCGCGGCGCAGATTGCTGCGATACATGTTGAGCTTTTCTTCAAAGCGCTCCACGAGGGTGAATGCATCAGAAGTGGAGCCGGCGAAGCCTACCATCAGCTTCCCGTTGTCGAGCATGCGCACCTTTTTCACATTTGACTTGGCCACTGTGGTGCCCATGGTTGCTTGTCCGTCGGCGCCAAGGGCTACCTGTCCGTTGTGAATGATTCCAAGGACTGTGGTGGCATGCATCATATTAGGTGAAATAAGAAGTCAGAAATTGGGGGTCCGGCAGAATGTGCCAGACTGTGGATGGGAAACCAGGCTAAGAAATGGAGAGCAGATTCTAACTCTTCTTCGACGAGAAATAAACCTACTCGCCGCGATTTCTCAACGTGTGGATGTTGTTTTTCGGATCGAATTGGTAAACGTCGTCACCAAAGTTTGGGTTCCGCTTTTCTGCCAGAAAATCCAAACGGGGCTTGAGTTGCTCCTTGTCCACCACGAGGCGGTCTTTGGCATAAATGGCGTCTTCGCGGTTGCGGAAATTGAGGTCATACTCGGGGCTCATCACGATGGCCTCCTCTGGACAGACCTCCTCGCAATAGCCACAATAGATGCAGCGGAGCATATCGATCTCAAATTTTTCGGGGAAGCGCTCCTTCGGATCGTCGCTTTCTACGGCTGCTGCCTGCATAGAAATGGCCAATGGCGGACAAGCTCTCGCACATAAGCCACAAGCTACGCAGCGCTCTTTGCCTTCCTCTGCTACCAACACGGGCCTTCCACGAAACTCAGGTCCCAGCTCTGGCTTTTTCTCTGGATACATCAGCGTCACCTTTGGGCGAAACAAATGCTTGATCGAATACATCATCCCTGACAAAATTGCAGGGACACCGAGCTTAGCGCCGAGAGACAGCCTGCGCTCAGATTTATCTCCAGTCTTGATTCCGTGATTTCCAGCCATGTTCTATTGTTAGAGGAGAGGGGAAGGAGAGCCAAGTCTGTTGGCTGACTTGTCTCATTGCTTCTCTCCCTTTTTTGCCGGGGAAAATTACCAGCAATTTATGAGGAGAACAAATAGGATTGGGGAATGTTGGCGCGAAGATGCGATCACACGTTCTTTATTGTAACTTTCAGGGAAATTCTCCCAACTTCACACCATGTTGCGCGACCTTCGCTACTTTATCCAGATCTCCCGGCCGGTGAATGTGTTCATTTCCCTGCTAGCGTTTGCTGTCTCCTGCATGCTCGCCAATCATGGCTCTCTTCACTTTGTGACCAATGGCGGCTTTTGGGCCACGGCCCTCACCATTGCCTTCATCGCTGCCACGGGCTATTGGATAAACGATGTCTATGATTTTCGCATTGACCGCATCAACAAGCCCAGCAAAACCGTGGTCAATGCCATTCTCTCGGTGAAAAAAGTGATGACCATGTATCTCTTCACCCTCGGCGGCATCATCACCTTCACAGGGCTGGTGATTGGGTGGTACATGGGCTACTATCACATCACCTTCATCAATGCGCTCTCGATGCTGCTGCTCTTTGTCTATGCGAGCTATCTCAAACGCATCGGGGTGGCGGGCAATCTCACGATCTCTTTTTTGATCGCTCTGGTGATCCTGCTTGCAGGCTATCTTTATGAGCTTACCATCCCGCTCATCTGGGCCATGGTGTTTGCCTTTGAGATCACGCTGATCCGCGAGATCACCAAAGATGTCGAAGACATTCGCGGCGATTTGAGCTTTCAGCTCCGCACCCTGCCGATACAAATCGGTATTCGCCAAACAAAATACGTTCTGCTGGGCCTCTACCTCGCCTTTATCTTCTCCACCTACCTGCCCGTCGCTGTGCAGTATTGGAAATCCGGCGACCTCTTGTGGATGTACCTCCTCAGCTCTCTGCTCCTTGTGCAGGCTCCCGCGGCCTACCTCATCTGGCGCATGATTCGCTCTTCTGATCCCCGCGACTTTAGCTTCCAAAGTCAGGGCCTCAAACTCGTGATGGTGCTGGGAATGGTGACCTTGTTTTTTCTGTAAAAGACTGCCGAGCTGATTTTGGCGTGTTCTTGGTTCTCACGAAAGGCACCAAGGATCATGAAGAGGGAAGCTGAGTGGATGTCGTTTTTTTGATTACTTGAAAAACAGGTGCCTTCCCTTACCTCATGTGGAAGAATATGGGGATAAACTTCTCGTTAGAGATTTTGCCTCCCGGCGGAG
>JANQTF010000229.1 GCA_030731845.1 Bacteroidia bacterium
GAGTCCAGGAGGGGGAGCAAAAAGCCATCCGGTAGTCGGGTGGCTTTTTTTGTTTCATCCGTTTCTGGATGGCATGAGCTCAGTTGGTTAGAGTCCCGGCGTGCCGGGATTAATCAATAGGTCCCTGGTTCGAGTCCAGGAGGGGGAGCAAAAAGCCATCCGGTAGTCGGGTGGCTTTTTTTGTTTTTATGGTTCCTGTTTTCAGCATATACATTCTTCATTCTGCATCAGCTGACAAGTACTATGTCGGTTATAGCCATGATATCCCTGCAAGGCTTCTGGATCACAATGAAGGAGATCGTGCACAGCAGTCCGCCAAGTATACCTTTAAGCACCGACCATGGAGACTAGCCTGCAGCTTTGAGGTGGGTACTGATCGTGGAGAAGCCATGAAAATTGAGAAATATATCAAGCGACAAAAAAGCCGGAGCTTCATCGAGAAGGTAATTGAAATTCACAAAAATCAAGAGGAGCTAGCTCAGCTGACTAGCGTCCCGGCGCGCCGGGATTAATCAAACCAACTCCAAGCCAGCCAAGCAGGGGGGTGCTAAAGCCTCCCTTACCTTTTCATTCTCTACTCGAACAGCACCCCAAAAAAAAACAAATCGGGGTAGAATTTCTTCTACACCGATTTGCTATGTAAGCGATCAGCTTGGCGTGATCCGAAGATCAGGAGGCTGATGATATTTTCTGGGATCAGTCGGGGCTTCCTACGCGGATCATGGCGCAACGGAACCCGATGGTAGCGTGTGAGCTGTCTGCTGGGAAGTAACGACGCACACCTGGAGAAAGGTAGTAGGCGATATCAGCCCAAGAACCACCGCGATACACTTTTACGTTGTCGTAATCAGAGTTCTCCATCGGAGCGAGTGGATCGGGGTTAAAGAGCAGGGACTCTTTGTTGTTGTAGGTAATGTCATCCAACCAATCGTCAGGACGGATCTCCGTTTTTCCTTTACGACGGTATGGGTTGAAGTCGTCCACGTCTTCGAAGGCGAGGAGGCGGTAGTTATCTTGTGTCCACTCAGCTACGTTTCCAGACATGTTGTAGAGACCGAAGTCGTTTGGCCAGAACTCCCCAACAGGAGCGGTGATCATGTAGCCATCAGTCATGTGCTTGCCATCGCCACCGCGCCATCCGGCATAGTCACCACGGCCACGCTTGAAGTTGGCACGAAACTTACCTTTGGCATTGCGAAGGGATTTTCCTTCCCATGAATAGATTTCGGATTCCAGGAGGCCACGGGCGGCATATTCCCACTCAGCCTCGGTTGGGAGACGGTAAGAAGGATAGGTAATGGCTTCTTCATCCTTTTCGGTGATGACTTCATTCACCTTGTCTGTACGCCACTTGCAGTACTCATTGGCTTGGTGCCAGTTGATTCCTACGACAGGATACATGTTGAACGCAGGGTGGCTATAGTAGGTCTGCGCGATGGGGTCGTTGAATGCAAGGTCACGGGCCCACACATTGGTATCTGGATAGAGTTCCTCATAACGAGTTTCGCCACCGTCGTTTCTCAAAACATCGGCGAGGAATTCTTTCCAATCAACGTTGGCAACTTCCATGATATCCAGATAAAAGCTCTGGACTGTCACCTGACGCTGACGGTTGTTCATAGAGGACTCAATGTCTTTCTCTCCTCCACCCATGAGGAAAGTACCACCTGGGATCAACACCAAACCTGGTGCTGGCTCAGACTCTCTCCACTTCGGGGGTTTGTAGGTGTCTTCGCTGTATTTGATGCCAGTCTTGGAACTAGATTTTCCTACACGGTTAATCTTGTCTTTATGGCTGGTACAGCTGGCAAGCAGCCCAAGGGCTACAAAAGCAAAAAGGGCTACTTTGAAACTTCTCCTTTTCATAGGTCACATGGATGAATTACACCAAAAATACGACGGGTAGAGGTGCCTTATTGTCGAGGTTATAAGATGAAGTCGAAACTTTTCAAAAAAAATCCAGGAATACAGCTTAGATCTGGTGAAGATAGGCTGTCATTCGTGAAAATTAAAATCTTGGACACGGAAGGGGTCTGTGCTTCATTTTGCGATTGGGTCTTGGCTGCTCAAACTCAAACACCATGGAGATCTCGTGCGATCCGCCAGAGATAGCCTGGGTAAGATCTGAGATGGTGTAATCGAAAGAATATCCGAAGCTAAAAGGTCCATGGCTCACGCCGATCAAGGCGATCATGGCATCCTGATGGCGATACCATAGTCCGAACACCATAGGCTCTACGTTTACATAAAGACCTGCATCAATCTGATTGAACTCTCCCTGCATTTTATAGAGGAATGCGGGGGTGATAGAGATCTCCCTACGATTGCGGTAGCTCTGCACGGGAATGCGAAGACCACCTGTCACAGAATATTTTCTGGGAAGGCGAGCGTCGCCGGTGAGGGCGATGCCTTCTGAAAATCGTTCGATCGGCTCTGTGATGTGATTCACTGTGAATCCAAGCCAGGCATACTTGTTAAAGTAGGCCACACCTGCGCTCACATCAGGCTGCACACGGCTTTGGGCCCATAGGCTCACAGGCTCATTGGTAGGATAGACAAACCCGTTTCTGGGGTCAATCTGATCTGGAAAACGAAGCTTGTAGAAGTCGATACTCGCCTGGGTGATTCCAGCGTTGATTCCGAACCTCAAAAAGTTTTCGTCGTTTAACTCAACCTGATAGGAGTAATTGGCGGTCATGTTCAATTTAGCAAGATCGCCTTCTCCGGCCACGTCCGAGTTAAAATTGATCCCGAGGCCATTGGTGGACCCCAGAAAATACACAGGCTGGTCATAAGAGAAGGCAAACTGCCTGTAATAACCAGCGACGCCGATCCACTGAGCGCGATAGTTCATCGCCATTCTAGGACCAGCTCCTGACCCGGTAAATGCTGGATTGAGCATCACCAGATTGGAGTAAAATTGGGAATACTGCGGATCCTGAGCCTGAAGTTGTCCGGATAGAACAACCAAGAACATCAGCGCAGCAATTGATTTTGCTACAAGTCGTTTCATCGAAATCACGTTAGGAGTATCTGCACTCTGTGCCACGGAAGTGAAAGTTACGATATTGCCAGAGAAATTAATAATGAGCGATCGAACAAATTGTTACTACCGACGAAACTTTCCCTAACACAATGGTAAAGTAGCAAGTCATTGTTCGATTTTTCCAATTAATTATCCCTGCTCTCCAACATCTTCCGAAATTTCGGAGCAGGTGCTTTTCTTACCAGCTATTTACCCATTGAGGAACGTTTCGCGTACAGACAAAACGTATGGCAGACCGCAGTAGTATATTTGATATGATCGGACCCATCATGATTGGGCCATCTTCTTCGCACACTGGCGGCGTAGCCCGCATAGGAAGGGCTGCAAGGCATCTTTTTGGTCGGCAGCCGGAAGAAGTTGTCATCACTTTTTTTAATTCTTTTGCCAGAACCTACGAGGGTCACGGCAGTGACAAGGCCGTTATTGCCGGACTTCTGGACATGGAGCCTGATGATGAACGGCTAAAGAATTCATTGGCGCTTTCTCGCGAAGCGGGGATGAATTTTCAGATGAAAGCGGTCACTAACGCCTCGGCAATGCACCCCAATACTGTAAAAATCCTCATGAAAGCCGAGGGACAGGAAATGTGGGTGCGGGGTGTATCGCGCGGTGGCGGAATCATTGGAATTGTGGAGATCGATGGATTCAAATGCAATTTTTCTGCAGCGGCCCCTACCCTGCTTGTCACCGCCCATGACATTCATGGATCGGTGGCATTTATTAGTAGCGTAGTAGCCCACGATGAATGTAATATTGCCACCATGACCGTGAACCGACGAGGAAAGGCAGATATTGCCAAACTCGTTTTTGAGCTAGACTCTGGCATTCGCCCCCTTACTCTGGACTATTTGCGCAGCCTCAACTGGATTAGTGACGTCACCTATCTGGAATTGAGGGAGGATGCCGCAGCAGGCTAGCCCAGGTTCTCAACTTTTGCCAGGAGGCCCATGTCCTTACTACCAATGTCCTCCCAATGGAAACCATTTGGGAAACATGAGTTAAGGAGAAAGAAGTAGCTTTTTACCTTTGGTGAGTTGCTATTTTCCCGGTTTTATTTGCGAGGTTTTCCTTACATGATGGGACTCTGCGAATCTTCCCGTAAGTTGTCCCTATTCAAACTGTTATGATGAAGATGCTTCAACGACCCCTTTGCCTGATTGCCATGCTCATGTTGCTGGCACCAGCTGTTTTTGCCCAGGACAACCAAGATGATGTCTGGTCCCTGCGTCGCTGCCTGCAACATGCGCAAGAGAATAACCTCACGCTCAAGCAGGCACGTCTCAGTCTGCAAAGCAACGAGATAGATCTGGACCGGAACAGGGCCAGCCGATTGCCCAACCTCAACGCAGGCGTCGGCTTTGGTAGTAACTTTGGTTATACCGTTAACCCCTTTACCAACGAATTCACCTCTCAAAGTCTTCAAAGCCTCAACGCCGGGCTTCAAAGTAGTGTGACCATTTATAATTTCGGTCGCATTACGCAGACCATTGAGCAGTCAGAAGTGAACAGGCAATCTTCGAGCCTCGATTTGTTGCAGGCCGAATATGACCTCATGCTGAATGTGACCCTAGCCTACCTGGACGTGATCCGCAACCAGGAACTTGTGCAGAGCTCAGAAATCCAGGTGACCTCCACCAAAGAGCAGCGCGACCGCACAGCACGCCTCGTAGAAGCCGGATCCATTCCCAGGGCTGATTTGCTTCAGATCGAAGCGCAAATTGCTACCGATGAGCTCACGAGGCTCAACTCGCGCAATCAGCTTGAGACCTCCTACCTTACGCTCATGCAGCTGCTACAACTGAGCCCCAGCGATCCATTCGGGATCCTGGCCTTGGAAGTTGAGATTCCTGAAAATGATGTTTTTGAGACAGAAACAGAAGAGATATATGAGGTAGCAGAGCAGAATATGCCATTCATCAAAAGCGCTGATATGCAGGTGCGTAGTGCACAGCTCGGTGAAGGCATCGCTCGCACAGGCTTGCTGCCTAGTATTTCCGTATCTGGAAGTGTAGGCACTGGCTGGGCATCGGGGCGCAGTATTCCTTCGGGAAATCAGATCGAGCGGAATGACACCACCTCTATTTTTGCCTCCCTCGGAGGGTCTGCTTTTCAGGAGATCAGGCTGGCCTCAACATTTGAGCAGACAGAGTTCATTGATTACACCTTCTCGAATCAGGTGCGCGACAACGTAAACGCATCAGTGAATCTGAACCTCAACATTCCAATCTACAACCGCAAGCAAAACTCAGCTGCCATTCAGCAAGCTTCCATTTCCCGGCAGCGTGCAGAGCTCAATTCTCTTCAACAACGACAGCAACTCGAGCAAGATATTCAGCAGGCCTATGTAGCTGCACGAAATGCCTATGGCACCTATACCTCCACCCTCAAGCAGATCGAGGCCCTCGAACTCGCACTCCTCAACACAGAACGACAGTTCAACCTTGGTGCTGCCAACTCTGTGGAGTACCTTTTATCAAAAAATAATCTGGAGCGCGCACGAATAGATTTGGTTCAGGCCAAATACTCCTACATCTTCCGCGCAAAGATTCTTGATTTCTATCTCGGCAAACCGCTGGACTTTTAGGAATGATCCTTAATTTCCCCACCATTACCCGGGGAAACTCTTTAGGACGATTACATTTTCTCACAAGGAGTCTCTGGATATGACCATTCATTCCCTTACCTTCCCATGGTTTGTGGTAGTGATTCTACATCCTGATGATCCTTGTGAGATTTTTTTTTGCCCCCTGTCCCTTATTTTATGTCAACTTCACCTATGCGCAGTATTCTCCCCTCCGTTTGCATCTTGGTATCAGTCCTTGCCTTTTCCGGCTGTGGCAAGGACGCCATCCAAGTGAATACAGAAATGGTATCCACCAGAACCATCCTCGCCAGGGTGACGGAGTCTGGCACCATTGATCCGACTGTGGATGTGCCAATCACCCCAGATGTGCCAGGAGAAGTCGTAAAAATTGCGGTTAGGGAAGGGATGCAGGTAAAAAAAGGAGATTTGCTCCTTACCATTCTCCCAGACGACTACCAATCTCAGCTTGAGCAAGCCGATGCATCTCTGAGCAGATCTCAGGCTTCCTACTTGCAATCCAAAGCCAGTCAAAGCCAGGCGCGTGCCACCCTCATGCAGGACTCGGTGTCGCTTGCGCGCACACGCGAACTTTTTCGCGATGGGGTTGTATCGAAAGTAGAGCTGGAAAATGCTCAACTGAAATACAGTGTGTCGAAGTCGCAGTGGGAATCTGCCAAATACAGCGTGGATGCAGCCTTCTATCAGGTGCGGAGCTCAGAATCTTCGCGCAAGCAGGCCCGCCAAAACCTCAACCGGACCAATATCTACGCCTCCATGGATGGCACCATCACACAGCTCAATGTGGAGCTGGGACAGCGTGTGGTAGGTACAAGCATGATGGCCGGAACCGAAATTCTCAAGATCGCAGACCTATCCAGCATGGAAGTGGTCGTGGAGATCAACGAAAATGATATTGTGAACGTGAAGCTCGGCGACTCAGCCCGCGTGGAAGTGGATGCTTTTCCCAATCAGGGTTTTTGGGGGGAAGTATCGGAGATCGCCTACTCAGCCTCTTCTTCAGGCATAGCGACTACAGACCAAGTCACCAATTTCGAAGTAAAAGTGCGGATCAACCCGGCCTCGTATGCAGCGCTTGCGCCTGCTAAAGACAGGAGCCCTTTTCGCCCGGGCATGACAGCCTTGGTAGAAATCTATACCAATCGCGCAGAGAATGTGGTGACCGTGCCCATGCAGGCAGTCACCATTCGCGGAGCGGGTGAGGGCACTAGCCTTCAAGCGGGCAAAGAAGTTGTCTATGTTCTCAACAATGGCACCGTCAAGGAAGTTCCTGTAGTAACCGGAATCAGCGATGACCGATATTTGGAAATCAAAGAAGGATTATCTGGCGACGAAGAAATCGTCACGGGGCCATATCAAACCTTGTCGCAGATCCTCACAGATGGCCTCCAGGTAGAAAAAGCACCAGAAATCGATACAAAGGCTGGCATGGCAGGTGGCCGCCCATGATGAAATAGCTGGTTTTTTTAGCATATTTGCACACAGATATGGAGAAATCGAGCATTTGCTTTGCTATTATCTGTAGAGGAAAGTGAATGCCTGGCCAATTTGTCGCCTCAAAATGCGTGTGCCGGATTCGAATCATAGAGCTCGCGGGAGCAGGAAAGGCATTTGCTCAATGAGATCGGCTACATCGTGAAACAGGAACGCCCTATGGAAAACGTAGATTTTCTCAAAGAATTAAATCCCTCGCAGCAAGCCGCTGTGATGAATGTCGAGGGACCACAAATGGTGATTGCAGGTGCAGGATCAGGAAAAACCCGTGTACTCACCTATCGTCTTGCTTTTATTTTGAGCCAGGGCCTTGCCTACCCGCAAGAATTACTCTCCCTTACCTTCACCAACAAGGCCGCCAAAGAGATGAAGGAGCGGATCCAGCGCCTTGTGGGGCCGGAGGCCAAGAGCATCGTGATGGGCACCTTTCACTCTATCTTTAGCCGAATTCTCCGCGTAGAGGCTGAGCGCATTGGCTACACCCGCGCATTCACCATCTACGATTCCGACGACTCCAATAAAATGGTCAAAACGCTCCTCAAGGAGCGAAACCTCGACGACAAAGTATTCAAGCCCAAGGTGATACAGCACGCCATCAGCAGTGCCAAAAACAAGCTCATTTCTCCCAAGGAATACCTCGACTTCGTCACTGACGACTTCAACATGCAGGTGGCCAAGATCTATGAGATCTATGAGCAGCGCCTCTTCAAGTCCAATGCCATGGACTTCGACGATTTGCTGATCAAGCCCATTCTCCTGTTCAAAACCCATCCCGATATTCTCTACAAATATCAGCATCGCTTCCGCTACATCATGGTGGATGAGTATCAGGATACCAATCACGCCCAGTACATCCTCACCAATATGCTCGCCGCCGCCCACCAAAATATTTGTGTGGTAGGAGACGATGCACAGAGCATTTATGGCTTTCGGGGGGCGAATATTCAGAACATTCTCAACCTCAAAAAGGATTATCCCGATTTGGAGGTGTATAAACTGGAGCAAAACTATCGCTCCACCAATACCATTGTGCAGGCTGCCAACTCCATCATTGCCTTCAACAAAGATCAGATCCAGAAAAAAGTATTCACAGAAAATGAGGCAGGCGACAAAATCAGTGTCTTTGAGGCCACGAGCGAGCAAGACGAAGCCAAAAGAGTAGCCAACCTCGTGCGCGAACAGCGACAAGTGCACAGCTTTTTCAACAAGGATTTCGCCATTCTCTACCGCACCAATGCCCAGTCTCGTGCCATGGAAGACGAGCTGCGCCGTGCGGGCATCAACTACAAAGTGTTCGGTGGCCTTTCCTTTTATCAACGCAAGGAAATTAAAGACATGGTGGCCTACTTCAAACTCGCGGTCAATCCGCAGGACGAAGCCGCGGCCAAGCGGGTCATCAATTACCCAACCCGTGGAATTGGGCAATCTTCCATCGAAGCGATCAATGTGTATGCCGACGGCCACAACATTACCTTTTGGGATGCCTTGCAGCGGGTAGAGCACGTGGGGATCAATACTCGTGCGGCCAACCGCGTGAAAGAGTTTGTGATGATGATCCGCGACTTTGGGGTGAGTTGTAAAAACAACGACGCTTTTTTTGCGGCCAGCTACATCGCCAAGCAATCTGGCATTCTCAAAGACCTCCACAGCACCGACGACCTCGAGACCCTCGGACGCTGGGAAAACGTGCAGGAGCTCCTCAACTCCGCACAAGGATATGTGGAAAGTCCCGACACAGAAGACCACAGCATGGAGGCGTTCCTCGCTGACATCTCCCTGTTTACCGATCAGGATCAGAAAATAGACGACGATGATTTTGTGACGCTCATGACCATCCACTCTGCCAAGGGACTGGAGTTCAAGTCGGTCTTTATTGTGGGTATGGAGGAGACCTTGTTTCCCAGTGGCATGGCCCTGGAGACCAGAGCAGACTTGGAGGAAGAGCGACGCCTCTTCTATGTGGCGCTCACCCGCGCCGAGAAGATCCTCACCATGAGCTATGCCCGCTCCCGCTATCGGTTTGGGCAAATGCAATTCAACGAAAAAAGCCGCTTCCTCGACGAAGTAGATGACCAGTACATCAAAAAGCCAGAAACCAACGTAAGGCGAGAGGCCCTCGACGCTGCGCCTACGGCACGAAGAGGCATTGTTTCGGCTGAAGATTTGGCGGCCAATCGCAGAGCAAAGGTGAACCGCGCAGCTGCCAGACCAGCTTCTGCGGGCTCAGCAGCTGCAGCGCCAGACCCCAATTTCGTGCCTTCTGATCCCAAAAGCATCCAAGCAGGACAGACGGTGCGCCACCTGAAATTTGGAAAAGGAACCGTGATTGCCGTGGAAGAAGATTCTACAGGCCGCAAAGCCACGGTCGATTTTCCAGGCAGTGGGCAGCGCGTGCTCCTGCTCAAGTTTGCCCGACTTCAGATTTTGTAAGGAAGCTGAGAAAAATAATTTCTCAGATTTTTCGCAGAGATCTTGTGCGAAGCCAAGGAAGGAACGCCGATTGGTTGGCGAGCCAAATGAGGATTTTTCTGACGCCAGATTCGTGCAAGAGATCAAGTCAAAAGCGAATATTATTTTTGCCCTTTCCTAAGGGGATTTTTTGAGGGAGAATGTTCAATAACACCGCTACATGGGCGAATTTTTGTGGAACACGTCCCGCTTATCGTCGAGATACATTTTCACGTCGAGGATGGAATGCAGGACAAACTGATGCAGGGTCTCCACGAATCCGTAGCTGTGTGAAGGCACAAAAAAGTTGAGGTGCCCCATGTCACGCAGGGGATTGTCGGGCTGAAAGCCAGAGAGGGTGATGATTTTGCAGCCTTTTTCTGCGGCGGCAAGTGCGCCGTTGCGAATATTGACGGAGTTGCCTGAGGAGCTGATGCAGGCCACGATGTCGCCCTCGTCGGCAAATTGCCGGATGGGGGTCGAAAACACTTCGTCATAACTGATGTCATTGCTGATGCAGGTGAGCAAGGCACCATCGTTGAAGGTCATGGCCCTCACGCCACCGTTTTTCCAGAAGTCGATGGCCATGTGAGAGGCTACGCCAGCACTCCCACCATTGCCGATGATCATGAGTTTGCGGCCCAGGCGATGGGCTTCCTTGAGCCATTCGCGGCTCGTGTCCAGGGCTTCTCCATAAGCCACCGGCTGCTTCCCACTCCAAACTTCGGTTCCGGTGAGCGCTTCCTGGAAACGCGCCACATACGACTCAAAAAACGATTGACTGCTCACGTGATGATGGTTTGGCGGAAAAATCGGGTCAAGACTACTTCCATGACACTTCTTCCGCAAGACGTTAGTCCGCAAGATAAGGATTTCATCCCACAATTTTGACGCAGTTGATGCTTATCCCTACTTCTTCCGGAGCTTGCGAATGGGCATCATGAGCAACTCTGTGAGATCGGGCGAGGGCTTTAGCCAAAAAATCATCCCCACAAACAAGCCTCCCACCACGAGACTGCGCAGCGCCATCGTGACAATGGGGTGTCCAAATCCCGGAATCGCAAGCCCTATCAGCGTGATCAGAACCAAGATCAGGAGGGAAACGATGTTTTTACGAGACAGCGGAAACATCTCCAAGTGATGCCGCACATAGAGCATCGTCACGAAATTATATAGAATGGTCACGATGAAGGTGGCAACTGCGGCGCCCATGAGACCGTAGAGCGGCACGAGCCAAAGATCCAGCAAAATGGCCATGCCCAACAAGACGATATTCGCCCACAAATCATAGCGAAACAACCTTGAATTCAGGATCAGAATGCGATGGGGGCCCGTGAACATGTTCAACAGAAGGCTACCTCCCAGAATGATTGCCGGACCAATTGCTTGTTCGTGTTTGGGAAAAAGCTCAAAAAATGGTCCAATATTCACCACCATCCCAGCGAGAAGAATGCCACCAATGAGCAGGTTATTGAGTGCCGTTTTGTGATAGAGCATTTCTACCTCCTCCATCTTGCGCTCTTTGAGCCGCGTGGAGATCAAGGGCCCCAGGATGCTGTTGATTGAGCGGCCAGGCTTAGCGATCAGGGACCCAAAATATACGGCGATGGCATAGGTTCCCACCAATCCCTCTCCCAGATACAGCCCGATGATGATCATGTCCACCCGCTGCACCAGAATGGCGGTGGCATCAGAAAGGGTGGAATACAGGCCGTATTGGATCATAACACGGCCCTGCCGTGATCGAAACATCTTCCAATTTGCCTTCCACTTGAGGTGCTGCCCCTTGATATCCGCGATCACAATGATGGCAGGGAGAAAATGCGCCAACACATAGAGCAGCACAAGGGTATCAAAGCCAAACCACTGAAAGTAGTAGCCCAGGATCAGCACCGTCATGACCAATTTGAGCGCCACCTCAAAGGCCATCATCGGGATCACCGTCCGAAACATGGAAGCCGAGATGCCGGCGAGCACCCGATAGAGCAGATAGGCAAAGGTGATGGGAATGATGTAGAGATAGTCTGCGGCAAACAAAGGCGAATTGACCTCATAGGCCCCAACGACCATTGGCTTGAAGAGCAACAGGACAATACTCAGCAACACAAATCCCACAAGACTATACACCGTGAGGAAAAACATCAGGCTCCCTTCACGGAAAGGGTGCTTGTGATGATGCGGAAAAAATCGGGTGATGATTTTGGGCGTACCCAGAAGCGCCAACTCTGTCCCGATGGTCATAAACGTAAGCAGCAATTCCAGCAACCCAAACTGCCCCTTTGTGAGAATCTCGGCAAACAAGATGATCTTGTTGACATAGCCAAGCCCTACCCCGAGGTAGCTCCAAATCAGATTTAAGGCGCTTTGTCTGCGAACGATGCCCATTATTTCAGCATGTGGCTTATCGACTTGTTCAGCTCTACTTTGGTCACCGGGCGCTCATTGCCGAGGATTTGAACTGCCAGCGCACCGACTGCATTTCCGATGAAGGGGATCAAATGAGCCGGGCATCCGAGGTAACTCAGCAGAGAGGTGACGGACAAAACCGCGTCGCCGGCCCCTACGGAATCGACTACGCTTGTCGCCAGGGCTGGCGCATCGTGAAACACCCCGTTGTCGAAATAGAGTGCGCCTTTGCTCCCCAGCGTGATGCTGATTTTGGGGCAGCCAGTGGCTTCATACAGCCGATGAATCAGATCTTCGATTTTCCCATGACGGCTCCCAAATGGCAGGCGGATTTCATTCTCGTCGATCGAGATATAGTCCACGCCGTGATATTTGGTGATGTAGTTGTAGCCGTAATTGTTAGAATTGGTCTGGGCATTGACTGCCACAAACACATCTTGCTCGGTGAGCCATCGCTGAATGGCAGGAGAAATGAGCCCGTGCCCAAAGTCTGAAATGAGCACCACATCGTAACCACCGATCACGGTATCGAGGTAGGCGATCATCTCAGATTCCAGCGAAGCTGGCAAAAAGGAGTCGTTCATGAAGGTCACCTCAAATATTTTGGTATTGAGGTACTCCGTCATGTAGCGGCGCTTGGTGGGCGTGGGGCCGTCCTCGCGATAGAAATACCGCGCCTTCACCTTGGGGTGAACCTTGGGGGAGATGATCTCCATCTGATCGTTTTGACGACCGAGCATGGTCACCATTTCCACCGATGCAGCAAACTGATTGAGATGATTGGCAATGGCCAATACGCCTCCGGCGAAGCATTCTGCCCGCTGAAACTTGGTAGAAAGTGTAGGAGACTTGGAAGATTTGCCCAATGGCTGCACGTAGTGATATTCGTCCACAATCGTATCTCCAATCACCAACACCCGCACCTGATCCAGTTTTTCTACCCAGGAAATGATCTCATCGGTCATGGTCTTGCCTTTGAGATCGTCCAAAAACTCTTTGGCTTGCTCTCCGAGCGGGTTGAAATGCGCGTTGATGAGTTTGGAGGAAGAAAAGGTGACTTCGTCAGTGAAATAAATATCTCCTCCCACCGAGCGCACGGCCTCTACTTCCTTGCGGATATTGCCTGTGAGGTCTTCTTCAAAATTTTTATAGTCGGAGCCCTTGATGTAATAGGTGGGCTTGAGCATTTTGAGGAGCTCAATCGCAGTGGAACCAGTGTTGATGGCCACATTTCGCACAGATTCTAGTGCAGCGATAGATTCGGCCCGCATGTTTTGGTTAAATACGGGGCGTCCAGGGCCTTTATTGACCAGGTGATCTGGAGTGAGGGTGACCACGAGCACATCTGCTGCCTTGGCGGCAGCTTCAAAATGTTTGATGTGACCCAAGTGAAGAAGGTCAAAACAACCGTGGCAAAGCGCAACAGATTTTCCTTCTGCTTTCCATCTTTCGATGTTGACTGCAAGGTCTTCCAGGGCGACAATTTTATCCTGCATTCGGAGAGATTTCACAATGAATCGGCCGGATCTCCGGCCAAGAAGCTGCAAAGATCAGGAATTTCATGACAAAAGGACAGGAAGAATTTGTTAGCTTCTGAGGGGAAAATAATTCCTGCCAATATGCAACCCCGCCAATGGAAGGCTACACTTTTGAAACATGGACGCCAACAGCAACATCCGGCCCTTTGGGCCAAGGCCTGAAGAGCAGCGACTAGTCAGTCTTTGCCTCGTGCAGGATCGGCTTGCTCAAAAGGCACTCTACGACCGCTATAAAGACGCCATGTTTACCCTCTCTCTTCGGGTACTCAATGACGAGGAACTTGCACAGGATGCTCTCCAAGAGTCATTTTTGGCTGTTTTTTCTTCGATCGATCGCTTTCGGGGCGAGTCCACCCTGGGCGCGTGGATCAAGACCATTGTGGTGCGCACCGCCTACCGGAAGCTGCGAAAAGAGCAGCACCCAACCGAGGAGCTCAGCCACGAAAAAGAGGGCGAACTCATCGACTGGGGCGATTATCTGGAGGCAGAATATCTGGAAAAAGCCATTGCTTCACTACCAGCAGGCTATCGCAGTGTGTTTGTGCTGATTGAAGTAGAAGGCTACGCCCACAAAGAAGTCGCCGATATGCTCGGCATTTCCGTTGGCACCTCCAAGTCACAGCTATACCACGCCAAGCGCTATCTCCAACGCATACTCACCGCTATGGGACTCCGATGAACTATTCAGAAAACAATCACAAAACCCTCCGCGACGCCATCAAGAAGCTACCCGCACATCAGGCACCTGCCGATTTGTGGGATCGGCTTGCGCACAAGCTTGATGAGCAGCAGGGGGGAGAGCAAGGGCGAGAGTCTCTATCCAACGCGATTTCTGCTTTGCCCGTGCACCCTGCACCCGCTTCGGTTTGGCGACGGGTAGAGCAAGCACTTGATGGCCGCAAGCAATACGGATGGGTCAGGCCCGCCATCGGCATGGCTGCGGCCGTTGGCATCACCTTTGCCCTTTGGCTCACCTTGCCTACCCTGGAGATCAAGCCTTCTTTGGCCGAAAGTGAATTTGTCCTCGAAGTGCCTAGCGAAGCTTCCCTCACCGAGTGGGAACAGGCCCGCGAACTCGAAGAAACACGGGTGTTTACCTGCGTGGATAGCGCAGCACATTCTCCGCAGCTAGATTCTCTTACCCAAAAGTACCTCAGCATTAGCCTCTCTCTCGATAGCCTGGCTCACATTCTTCAATCACCTGAGCCTCATGACGCCACCCTCGGCAGGTTCAACCGCCTGGAGATGAGCCGCAAGCAAACTCTGGCACGCATCGAGACGCAAGCATGTAGGTGAGACCGCTGCTTGAGACCGCTGCGCTGCGAGAGGCGAGACTGGGAAACATCCTCCCCAACCTATT
>JANQTF010000230.1 GCA_030731845.1 Bacteroidia bacterium
ATACGGGATGCACGCTAATGCATCCAAGCTAAGGTTGGAGCTTGGTTGTTGTATTTGCTGGAGTATTCTTCTACCTGGCCATTTCATTCTCAGGCTACTGTCACTTTCGTGAGAAGTTCCTGATTCAGTGCTTTGAGCATCGCTGTGTAGGGAGTCATGGATTCCTCCTTGACTGTCTCCGGGCTGAGAGAAGCTGTTTCTTCAGCGTCGGTGACCGATTCAGGTGCTGATTTCCCCATCAGAAATGGGATAATCGCTCCGTCAAATCCTCCCAGCATCATCACATCCTCATCATCTTGCTGGTTGGGCAGATCACGGGATCTGTCCGTGACATTCCACCAGATGATTTTCAGTTTCGGCAGCCCTGCTTTCGCAAGTTTTTGCTGCGCCACTTCATAGTTGCTCTTCGTGTTGTCTCCCGCTGGGTTAAACTGAAGATCGGTCACGACCAACAGGCTGCTTGGGAAGTCCTCGACAGGGATCTCAGGATGTTCCTGTCTGATCCGCACGATTTCATCTACAACCGACTGGAAGTTGGTGCTGCCCATGGCATCACTCATCCCGATAATTTGATTCACCTTCTCGGAGAACGATCCTGTTAGTTTCAATTTTCGGGATACATCATCAAACATGATGATATGATCCTTGAAGGCTCCCTCATTCAGTGCGGAGAAGTAAATTCCCAAGCCCAGCGCAATGTGGTAAGCAGAAATGCCATTTTCACCTTTCCAACCCA
Source organism: Bacteroidia bacterium (assembly GCA_030731845.1). GTDB lineage: Bacteria > Bacteroidota > Bacteroidia > J057 > J057 > JANQTF01. The sequence continues at coordinate 737 of JANQTF010000230.1, forward strand.
TAGAGCCGGATGTATCAATCGCCACCCACAGATTCCCATAGTCAGGCGATACATCTTGCTTCGCAGTTTCGAGTAAGCCCAGAAATTGCTTGTCAACGGTCTTTACAGAGACCAGCCTTGGGGAGCCTGCTCCATACATGGCATTTGGGTCAACCAACTGCCCGACCAGATCGTGCGGATATCCGGTGAATTTTGCCACAGGCTGTTGGTCCAGCCAGTCAAGAAATCGCTCGGTTTCTCCATGCGCAATGATCGCTGACTCAGGATGCCTTTCGCTAGAAGAGGTCATCATGCTGAGTGCCTTGCCAGGAACCCTGCCGTAGGCAATCTGATCCCATTGGTTACTGCACATGAGTCGCTGAAATTCATGGGCTTTTCCGCTCGATTTGAACTGTCGGTACGCCTTGGGCGTCCAGCCCAGTTTCCTGATCAGCCCATGCGCAAACGTGTTGAGCAGTTGGTGCCTCTCCGTTTTCGCCTGAGACTTAGACCGAATCCTGGGAAGATACTTAGCCAGCAGTTCGCGGTGATAGGCATCCTCCAGTCTGCTTTGAATGAGCTCGTAGATGCTGCCTGCTGGCAAATATCCCAGCACATCTTCGTGCCACAGATCCTTCCAGCAGCCCACTTCAGGAACGAGCCACAGGTTGGCCATCAGCGCTTCGGGATGACGTTCCGCCAGCCATCTCAGGCTCATCCGGAACTCGTGGCGACTGCCCTGACCGCGCTGCACCGTTTCGGTTGGAGAAGATCCCTTCACCTTCCGGGTGATCATTCTGTTGTAGAAAATGATTTGCAAGGCGATCAAGGGAGACTCCATCCACAGGATCTCCAGATCGAAGGCTACCGCTTCGTATTCCCGGCCTATTTTGGTTCCGCTATTGGAAAAATAATCCAATAGATAGCTCCCCGATGTGGAATGTGAGACGGCACCGTTTTCGGTATAGGAGTCATACTTATATGCCTCCAGAAGGAAAGCGTTCATGATGATAATGGTTATGCTGTTGCGAAATGTTGATCCACTTACCTAAAAATGATCTGCTCAATTTTTGGTAAGTGAGGGTATTACGCCATCACCAAAAATTTGGTTGTGAAAAAAATGATTTTTTTTTCAGATCGCTGAAAATTTCTTCGATACGTCTAAACAAAGACAATGGGGAGGGGAAACCATGCCTCGTCCCCGGCGCTCTCCCATGCCAGGGTCGGGGGAGTGTCATCTCGCTTCTCAACATCTGATCGACCCCAGTAGAGGTCGATCATTTGTAGCGTCGAGGATCCTCAAACAAAAGCAGACCCCAGCGTGGGTCGCGCGGTGGAGGAGATGGTGCGAAACGAGACAAGCACCTGTGGACCCGTTGGACGCGGAACATCCCCAATCGCACAAGCCTCATCCCCTTGAAAGGGGATTATGCATAGGGCAAAAAAGATGTCAGGGGGCAACAAGAGAAGCGATCCCGCAAGCGGGACTTCGCTGCGCTCAGGAGGGCGGGACAAGAACCCAGAAGCGTAGCTGCGGGTCTTGCGCCCGCAGCCGGTCTTGCGCCCGCAGCCGGTCTTGCGCCCGCTGCGGGTCTTGCACCCTCAACGGGTCTTTGGTTGAATAGCCCTTCGCGTCTTCCTTTCCGGCTTTGCGGTGAAAAAAGAAGTCAGAGAAACGGGAAGAACCTGCCTGTGCGCTGTTGGTAGTCCTCGTAGTCAGGGTATTGTGTGGTGAGCAACTTTTCTTCGTAGGTAGATTTGACGAAAAACAAGAGCCACAGGGCACTGCCGATGCCGATTTTCCAACCGCTGCTGAGGGCGACACCAAAGCCGATCGCGCCAAGAATGATTCCCGAATAAATCGGGTGGCGAACCACCTTGTAGAGCCCGGTTTGGATGAGGGTTCCGTTTTCTTTGGGCGTAGGGAATGGCGTGAGGTTGCGATTCAATTGCAAAATGGCCAATGCGATGATCAGCAGGCCACAGATTCCCAGGACCAGGCCAGCATATTTGACGAAATCATGGATGTCAACGGAGGCTACCGCTACGGGAATGCAGTAGATCACGAACAGCAACAACTGTATGCCGACGAATATGCCGTCTTTGCGTGCGGGAATTTTCATGCCGTAAAGGTAGTGCCAGCAAATCTGCTGCGCGGTAGCTTGTGTTACAGAAGGGTGATTTTATTGCGGCCCAATTGCACGAGGTTCTCGGCCTCCATTTGCTTGAGCAGCCTCGACACCACCACACGAGCTGTGCCCAGCTCATTGGCGACTTGTTCGTGGGTGACGTGCAGGGTGTTGCTCTGCGTGAGGTCGCATTTTCGCTTGATGAAGCTCAACAGGCGCTCATCCATTTTCTTGAACGCGACGGCATTCACCACTTCCAGCAAATCCTCAAAGCGCTTGTGATACAACCGAAAAATGTAATCCAGCCACTCGGGATACTCCCTGATGAGCAGGCTCACCTTGTTTATCGGAATAAACAGGATCTCGGTCTCCTCCTCCGCAATGGCCTTCACCTTGCTCGTGTCCTGATGCATCCCCCCCAAAAACGACATGATGCAGCTCTCGCCCGCATGGATGTAATACAACAAAATCTCCCTTCCCTCCTCGTCGGTGCGCATCACCCTGATGATGCCCCGCGTCACAATCGGAATCGCCTCGATGTAGGCGTCTTCCCTCAGGATCACGTCGCCTTCTCTGAAGGTCTTCGCGAAGCCAATTTCAGACAATTTCTCCTTCAGAGCCGCGGAAGACTTGAATTCGAT
>JANQTF010000231.1:0-1760 GCA_030731845.1 Bacteroidia bacterium
CGCCATGGCTGGTGCTTCAAAGAATTCTCCATCTCGGAAAAAGATGGCTCCCTTACTTCCAAGCGTAATGGAAATATTGCTGCATCCGGTCCTCTCATGGAGACGGTGAATCAGTTCTTCAATGCTTCCATGACGATTTCCAAAAGGCAGACGAATTTCATTCTCATCAATCGAGATGTAATCGACTCCCTTGTATTTGGTGATATAATTGTAGCCGTAATTGTTTGAATTGGTCTGCGCATTGACCGCGACGAATATATCCTGCTCCGCAAGCCAGTTCTGGATTTTGGGTGAGATAAGCCCATGCCCAAAATCAGCGATCAGCACCATGTCATAATTCCCGATCACACTGTCGAGATAGGTGATCATTTCTTCTTCGAGGGAAGCAGGAAGAAATTCATCATTCAGGAAGGTGACCTCAAAAATCTTGGAATTGAGGTACTCCGTCATGTACCGACGCTTGGTCGGCGTGGGGCCATCATGGCGATAGAAGTACTTGGCCCTGACCTGAGCATTCACCTTTGGAGCGATAATGTCCATCTGGTCATTTTCAGATCCCAGCATGGTCACCATTTCTACTTTCCCGGCGAATTGGTTGAGGTGGTTGGCGATGGCCAGTACGCCTCCAGCGTAGGATTCTCCTCGCTGGTACTTGGTAGAAAGGGTAGGTGATTTAGAGGATTTCCCCAAAGGCCTCACGTAGTGATATTCATCCACAATGGTATCGCCGATTACGAGGATATTCGCCTTGCCCAGCTTTTCTACCCAGCCGATAATTTCCTCAATCGAGTTGCTGGCTTTGAGGGTTTCGAGATACTCTTTTGCCTTTTCGCCAAGAGGGTTGAAATGCGCATTGATCAGCTTGGAAGAAGAGAAAGTGATTTCATCCGTGAAATAAATATCTCCTCCTACGGACCTCACTGCGTCAACTTCTTTCTGGATGTTACCGGTAAGGTCTTTTTCGTAATCTTTATAATCGGAGCCTTTTACGTAAAAGGTAGGCTTGACGACTTTCAGCATTTCAATGGCAGTGGGCCACTGATTGATCGCGACGAAGCTTACAGCACCCAGCGCTGCAATAGACTCCGCCCTCATGCTCTGATTGAAAACAGGTCTTCCAGGCCCCTTGTTGACCAGATGGTCTGGTGTGAGGGTTACGATCAAGGCATCTGCTGCTTTGGAAGCAGCTTCAAAATGCTTAATATGACCTAAGTGCATCAGGTCAAAACAACCATGACATAAGGCTACGGTTTTGCCCTGGGATTTCAGATTTTCGACCTGAATGGCAAGATCTTCGAGGGAAACTATTTTCTCCTGCATGAGCAGTTATTCTCTAACGTGTAAACTAAAGCTTTGGTGATCAGGCCGCAAAGATCGGGAAATTCATGAGAAAAAGGAGGGTCTGATTCCTACGAATTCTTTTCTCCATTATTTTTCACCTCAAAACAACCATCTGTACCATCGAAGGACACCTTAGTTCAATGAATGCATCCGGAAATATTCGTCCGTTTGGGCCAAGGCCCGAAGAGCAGCGTCTGGTATCCTTATGCCTGGAGCAGGATCGCCTGGCTCAAAAAGCACTGTATGATCGCTATAAAGATGCGATGTACACGCTTTGTCTTCGCGTGCTGTCAAAAGACGAATTAGCTCAGGACGCACTTCAGGAAGCTTTTGTGGCTATTTTTTCTTCGTTGGATCGGTTTCGCGGCGAATCTACCCTCGGCGCATGGATCAAGACAATCGTGGTGAGAACCGCCTAC
>JANQTF010000231.1:1770-3483 GCA_030731845.1 Bacteroidia bacterium
TCAATTCGGAGCATTTTATAATCGAGAATATAATTTTGATACACACGCCAAGGGGCTTTATCTCCTTGACTTGGAAGTTTATTTGCAGATCGATGAATATAACTGGAATTTAAGTCAAGTAGTGGTGTTGCCTTTAAATCAGCTTCGATAACATGGGCTTCAAGGCCCAAGTAATTATGTCTCTCTAAATAGTGTAAAACTCTTGAATGCCGTCGGTGCAGAAACCAGCATTCAGGCCGCTAAAAAAACAAACGAAGAAATTCGAAATAAAGAATTGAGAGAGTCACTTGTCTATCTTGAAAAAGCCATCGCTTCCTTACCTGCCGGATACCGTAGCGTATTTGTGCTCATTGAAGTGGAAGGCTATGCGCACAAGGAAGTGGCAGATATGCTTGGCATTTCTGTCGGCACCTCCAAATCACAGCTGTACCATGCCAAGCGATATTTACAACGGATTCTTACAGCGATGGGATTGCGATGAAACAGACAGATAAAAACCACAAAACCCTCAGCGACGCCATCAAGCGTCTACCGGATCATGAGGCCCCCGCAGACTTATGGGGCCGAATAGAACAGAAGATGACAGAGTCTTCCGATTCTGAGCTTAATCGACCTGTGCTCCGGGAAACCATTTCTCACCTTCAGGATAGAAAGGCTCCCGGCTCCGTATGGCATTCGATCGACAGGGTTCTAGATGGCAAAACCAACCGATCACGGCTCTGGCCCGCAATAGGCGTCGCTGCCACCTTTCTCCTGCTGTGGACAGCCTGGATCGGCCTCCCCTCGCTCGAATATATTCCACCGATTGCAGAAACCGAGGTCAGTGTCATTGTGCCCTCCGCAGCCACACTCACAGAGTGGCAGGAGAATAAAGAAGCAGAGGAAGCACGCGTTTTTGCCTGCCTTGATTCTACAGAATTAGTTCCAGCAGTAGATTCTCTCACCGCTCGTTACCAGGAAATAATAGTGGCGCTCGATAGCCTCACCTTCCTCCTTCAGGAACCTGCTCCTCATGCCGCCACGACAGGGAGATTCAAGCAACTGGAACTCTCCAGAAAAAGAACCCTTGCCAAAATCGAGCAGCAAGGATGCAAGAAATTGAAGGATGCTGAGTAGATGTTTCCTTGTTTCCTTCATCATCGTGAGATAACATTCTACCTTATATTTCTGTTCCTTTTCGTAAATTCCTTGTATCAGCTATTCGGAAATATGCGAAACCGGATCATTCTATTGGTATTGCTTGTGTTGGGACATTTTTCCCTGTATGCTCAGGACGATCAGTCTGCGGTTGTTGACAGCCTGTTGGATCACGTGAAAGTGGTGCAGTCTGAGAAAGTACTGCTGAGGGTGGACATGGGATCCTTGTTTCGCTGGAACAATGGTGTCGGCTGGGGCGGAACGGCCCGTGCAGGACTGGAAGGAAAAATTGGAAATAACTGGACCCTGCTCGGTGAAGTGAATTCCCGGTTCACTGTTCTGACAGCTGAAGGTGGACTTCCCATGATTGCACCGGAAAAAGGAGGCTGGTCACTGGTGATTGCACCAAGATATTATCAACGATCGCTCGATAGAACATCGCCTGCGAATACAGCCTCGGGATTTTCGGCGAGATACTGGACGGTAGAGGTGAGTACACAGCTGATGCCAACGGGCATCAATTCCTCCGGCCAAACCAAATTCAGCTCCGACAACGTCTCGTTTTCCCCCATGGCT
>JANQTF010000232.1 GCA_030731845.1 Bacteroidia bacterium
GTCATCCTCGAAGGCTAAGGGTGGGCTTCTCTCCCGAAATGGCCCAGTGAAGCAACAAAAGATTTTCCCCTCCTCGGAGGGGCTAGGGGAAATAGAGGGATCGAGGTAATTTCCTGCTTTTTCATTCACCCATTCACCCACTCAACAATTCAACAACTCTCCCATTTCCCCCTCTGTGATCTCCCTGGCTCCGTGTAAATCCTCCAACAACTCAGAAATTCTTCATTTCTTTGCCCTTTCACTCAACTCCTCTCCCGCATGTATGCCGACCTGATCAAAGAAAAATTTCCTCATGACGAAGGGCTTGACCTCTACAAGGCGCCTCAACTTCCTGCGGTGAAACTCGGGAAGGTGCTCATGAAAGATACTCGCATCGCGAGCCCCAATGACGTGTTGGGCCTGCACCTGTGGTCGGGATTTTTGGGAGGAGGATTTTTGGCATTCACCCAAGATCGCGTGTATTACGACGGAGGCGAGTTTGCGCTCGAAGATGTGAAGGGCGCCGATGCCAAAGGCGACAAAATCCTCGTGACCACCAATCTGCAGGGGCAGCTCATTCCTCATGAGGTCGATGTGAAAAATGAGGCTGTGGCCAAGGCGCTTGCCCGCATTCTGGAGGCGATCTCGGCCCTCGATCCCAAAGCAGAAGCTGCCCTCAGCACCACCTATGACCCTGAGCGATATTCCGCCGCTGAGATCGACTGGCTCAAGCTTCGCGACGAAGTGATGCGAACCATTGATTTCCTCTACGAGCGCTACAACGATGGCAAGCTCAACATGCTCGAATATGAGTCAAAAAAGGAGGAATTGCTCGGGAGGTTGTAGTCAAGACCCCTCTCCTACAATTATAAAGCGGGCAAAAAAACATGAGTCACCCCGATCTATTCGGAATGACTCATGTTGTAGGTCCGGACGAGTCCTCAGACTCAGGCCGCTATCGGCGTTTTCTTCAACTGAATGATATTCAGCCGATTGAAAATCTTGATTACAAACCAAGTAGGATCGAGCTCGTGCCACTTCACACCAAAGTTGGGGCGTGCGCCAAATTTATGGTGATTGTTGTGGTAGCCTTCGCCCATCATGAAGATGTCCACCGGCATGAGGTTGCGTGACTTATCGGTCACCTCAAAATTGCGATAGCCGATGCGATGCGCAAACCAATTGATGATCGCGCCATGAAGCGGGCCCATCATGAAGTGCAGCGGCAGCAGGAGCCACCACCAAAGATTGGGCGCAAATGCAGCGTAGAATGCTACATAAAACAGCCCCCAGCCTACCCGCACAAACCAGCCATCCGCGAAGCGCTCAAAACGCTCCCAGGAAGGCACGCCCTTGGCAAACTTCTCGTCGGTGACGAAGCGGTTGAAAAAAATCTTGGAGTAGATTTTTTTCGTCTTGAACATCATGTCAAACAAGCCTTCGGCGAAGTCGGGTGAATGTGGGTCGTCCTCAGTGTCGGCATAGGCGTGGTGCATGCGGTGCATGACCCCATAAGCTCTCACGCCGATGTAGGAGGAGCCTTGGAAAATCCAAGACAGCACAAAAAACACTTTCTCCCAACCCGGAGACATCGTAAACATCTTGTGCGCAGCGTAGCGATGATGGAAAAATGTCTGGAAGAAGAGAGAAAAATACCAGTGAATCAGAAAAAACAGAATAATCGCGAGCATGGGAAAAGACTTTCGTGAATAGGATCAAAAGCTACGCAGAATGCAACAGTGATGCAAGAACACCAGTTGGCGCTCTTCATTTTGACTCCAGAATGCTCGAAAAGTCTCAACTATGTACCAAACAGTCCATGGTGATCTTCAGGAAGAACAGGATTTCCCCTACATTTTTAGGGCGAATAAATTCTGCTTCTTCTTCTTTGATCACGTCGAATAGTTCTACCAGTAACTCGTGTTGTGGGTGCTCGGCGATAGAAGCGGTAAGGGCATCGATAGAGATATCGCCCTGCTCGGTACTGAGCTGCTCCAGGAGTGCTTCGTTTTTCTCCTGTATGTTGTCCAGGTGTGCCTCGGTAATCTCAGCAATCGGCTCTTCTGCGTATTTTTCTACCGCATGCCAGAGGGCTACGCCAAAAAAGAAAAGCACTTCGTGCTCGTCGTCATTGAGATCTTCTCCTCCCATTTCGTCGAGGTAGGCGGCCAAAAATGGCTGCTCTTCGCCAAAACGATCGATGAGCGGCTCCAGTTCTTCTTCTGGATCCATGGTTTCGAGGTGGTTGAGCACCTCCAGAAAATCATCAGCTGTGATTACCTTCATTTGGAATGAGTTGATAAATAAGGAGAAAGGACGGATAAAAGACACAAGCATAATTGCAGGCCAATTCCTCACATTTCTCCGCCTCAAAATTACTTCTTTTCAGGATAAGGACTAATTTGGCCTCAGGAAAAAACCAACAATATGTTCCCAACTATCAATCCTACCCAGACCCCTGCCTGGCAAGCTCTCGCTGCTCACCATCTTGAAATGAAGCGCGTTCACATGAAGGAGCTCTTTGCGAGCGATCCGGATCGCTTTGACCGCTTTTCGGTTCGGTTTGAGGAGCTGTTGCTGGATTTTTCCAAAAACATCATCACCGATAAAACCCTCTCCCTCCTGCGCGAATTGGCTGTCCAAACGGGCCTGCCTGATGCCATCAAGGCCATGTTTTCGGGCGAAGTGATCAACAAAACCGAAGACCGCGCCGTGCTCCACATCGCGCTGCGCAACCGCAGCAACAGCCCCATCATCGTGGATGGCGAAGATGTGATGCCTCAGGTCAATGAGGTGCTCCACCGCATGGAAGCCTTCACCAAGCGCCTTCACAGCGGTGACTGGAAAGGATATACCGGCAAAAAAATTACCACCATCGTCAACATCGGTATCGGGGGCTCCGACCTCGGCCCGGTCATGGTCACCGAGGCCCTCAAGCCCTATTGGGTGCCGGGCATATCGGTGCATTTTGTGTCCAATGTGGATGGAACGCATATCGCCGAGACCCTCAAGCTCGTGGATCCGGAGACGACCCTCTTCATGATCGCCTCCAAGACATTCACCACGCAAGAGACCATGACCAATGCCCTCTCGGCTAGAGAATGGTTCCTCGCGGCGGCAGGAGAGGAGGCCCACGTGGCCAGGCACTTCGTGGCGTTGTCCACCAATCAATCAGCCGTGGAAGCCTTCGGCATCGACCCTGCCAATATGTTTGGCTTCTGGGATTGGGTAGGCGGACGCTACTCGCTTTGGTCGGCCATTGGCCTCAGCATCGCCGCCACCATCGGGTTCGATAATTTTCGGCAGTTGCTAGAAGGAGCCCACGCCATGGATGAGCACTTCCGCAGCGCCAGCTTCGAAGAAAATCTTCCTGTGACCCTCGCGCTCATCGGCTTGTGGTACAACAACTTTTTTGGCGCAGAAACAGAGGCCATTTTGCCTTATGATCAATACATGCACCGTTTCCCGGCCTATTTTCAGCAAGGAAATATGGAGTCGAATGGCAAATATGTGGGTCGCGACGGCAAGCCTGTATCCTGGGAAACCGGCCCGGTGATCTGGGGCGAACCCGGCACCAATGGGCAACATGCTTTTTACCAGTTGATTCACCAGGGCACCAAGCTCATTCCCTGTGATTTTCTGGCTCCGGCTATCAGCCACAATCCCATCGGAGACCATCACCCCAAGCTGCTCGCCAACTTCTTTGCCCAAACAGAGGCGCTCCTCATGGGCAAAACCCGCGAAGTGGTGGAGCAAGAGCTGCGCGATGGCGGAAGCTCCAAAGAGCAGATCGCAGAGATCGCACCCTTCAAGGTATTTGCCGGAAACAAACCCACCAATAGCCTACTCTTCAAGCTCCTCACGCCACGAATGCTCGGCAGCCTCATCGCCATGTATGAGCACAAGATTTTCACCCAAGGCGTGATCTGGAACATCTACAGCTTTGATCAGTGGGGCGTGGAGCTTGGCAAGCAACTCGCCAAGAGCATCTTGCCGGAGCTCAGCGGCGATTCCCAGGTCACCTCTCACGATAGCTCCACCAACGGCCTGATCAACGCGTGGAAGGCGATGAAATAGACCGCTGCGCTGCGAGAGGCGAGACTATGAGACCGCTGCGCTGCGAGAGGCGAGACTATGAGAAGCGAGACTAGATCGGCTTCGCCTCTTGTCTGACTTCTCGCTTCTGACTTCTGACATCTCGCTTCTGACTTTCTGCCTTCTCTCTTCTAAACAAGCGTATATCCAAGTCCCATTTCGCGTAGTTCGCGGATGAATGCGGCGTCGGGACTTACGCGAATGCCTGAGCTGACAAGCTGAAGGTTGGCGCCTATGCGTTGGTCACGGATTCGGAATTTGAGTTCTTTATCGCCGGGGTGATTGTTCACGAGTCGCTCCAGCGTACTGACGGTTTCTTCATCGAGCTCGCGGTTGTCGATGGTGAGGCAAAGATGGCGCACCATTTTGTCAAAAAGATCGGTGCTCATGATGCGGATGTCGTTGATACGCAGCTCCATTTCGCCGTCATCACTGTAGCGACGGGGCTGGTATCCTGCCAACACATAGATCATTTCGTCTTGTCTGATCAAGCCTCTGAATTTTTCATACTGATCGCCAAATAGCGCGATCTCAAAACTGTTGGAGAAGTCTTCGAGGGTGAATGACAGGAATCGGTTGCCTTTGCGGGAGATTCGCTCCCGCACGGAGGTCACAATCCCAGCGGTGCGCACCTCGCGCTGCCGCTTGTCTTCTTCAAGTTCTGAGAGGTTGGTATTGGTAAATGCGTCGATCTGCCATTTGAATTTATCCAGCGGGTGTCCTGAGAGGTAGAAGCCGATCATTTCCTTCTCAAAGTTGAGCTTTTCCAGCTCCGTCCAGGCTTCTACGATTCGCCCATCCTGCCGCGTACCCAAAGGAATGGCGGGCTCAGGAATGGCCTCGCCACCGGCACTGCCGCCAAACAAGCTCACCTGCGGGGAGAGTTTTTCTTGCTGCACCTTGGAGGCATATTGCACCGCCTTTTCGAGTACGTTTGCGGGGTCTTTTTCGGATACGGGAAGGAAATACTGCCACCGTTCCACGCCAAAAGCATCGAGAGCGCCTGCATACACGAGTGATTCGAGGGTTTTTCTGGACATGGTTCTCATGGGCATTTGCACGCAGAGGTCAAACACAGACTCAAACTTCTTGACTTTTTCGCGTAGCTCAATGATCGCCTCTACCACATTGTGTCCCACGCCTTTGATGGCTTCGAGCCCAAATCGAATTTGTCCGGCTTTATTCACCGAAAAATTTGCCTTCGACTCGTTGATGTCTGGCGGTAGCACCTCAATGCCCATTCTGCGGCATTCCTCAATGAAGAAGGTGATTTTCTTGATGTCGCTCACGTTGTGCGTGAGCACCGCAGCCATGTATTCAGCTGGGTAATGGGCCTTCATGTAGGCCGTTTTAAACGCCAACACGGAGTAGGCCGCAGAGTGACTTTTGTTGAAGCCATAGCTCGCAAACTTCTCCATCAAAGCCCATACTTCGGCGGCCACCTTGGGGTCCACGTTGTTTTCAGCGGCTCCTTTGGTAAAGTTGGCCATTTCCTTGGCCATGACATCGTGCTTCTTCTTTCCCATGGCGCGGCGCAGCAGGTCGGCTCCGCCCATGGTGTAGCCGCCCATCGTCCTCGCTACCTGCATGATCTGTTCCTGATAGACCATGATCCCGTAGGTGTTTCTCAGGATCGGCTCCAGCATCATGTCTGGGTAGTGAATCACTTCGCGCCCGTGCTTCCGGTTGATAAAGCTCGGAATATTGTCCATCGGACCGGGGCGATAGAGGGCGTTCATCGCGATGAGGTCCTCAATGTTGGTAGGCTTGAGCTGTCGCAGGTATTTGCGCATCCCGTCTGACTCAAACTGGAAGGTCGCCACGGTGTCGCCACGTTGGTAGAGCTCGTAGGTTTTGAGATCAGTGAGGGGAATTTGTTCTGGATCGATTTCTACGCCGTGGTTTTCTTTGGTGAGACGAATGGCGGTTTTGAGAATGGAGAGGGTCTTGAGCCCCAGAAAGTCCATCTTGAGGAGGCCCGCCATCTCGGCCATGGGGCCGTCATATTGGGTGGTGATCACGTTGTCTTTACCCACCGAAACTGGAGCAAAGTTGGTGATGTCGCCTGGGGCAATGATCACCGCACAGGCGTGCACGCCTGTGTGGCGGGCGGTGCCTTCGAGGGTTTTTGCGAAGCGCATCATCTTGTTGATGTCGGGATCGCGCGATTGGAAGAGCTGACTGAGTTCTTCGCAAAACTCTGGGTTGTTTTCCGAATCCATGGCCTTCTTGAAGGTCATTCCCGGGCGATCAGGGATCATTTTGGCGATGCGGTTCACCTCATTGAGCGGAATGCCGAGGGTTCTGCCCACGTCGCGAATGGCGGTTTTGGCTCCCATTGTTCCGTAGGTAATCACCTGTGAAACAGACTTTCGCCCATATTCTTCCACCACAAAGTCAATCACCTCCTGCCGACCTTCGTCGTCAAAGTCGATATCAATATCCGGAGGGGAAACCCGCTCTGGGTTCAGGAATCGCTCGAAGAGGAGGTCATATTGCAGCGGATCAATGTCGATAATCCCCAGCACATAGGCCACAACCGACCCCGCAGCAGATCCACGGCCTGGGCCCACATACACCCCGCGCCTGCGCGCCTCGGTGGTGAAGGACTGCACAATGAGGAAGTAGCCAGCATAGCCCATTTTCTTCATGACCTTGAGCTCAAACTCAATGCGCTCCTGAATCTCCGTAGTCATGTCGGGGTAGCGTCGCGGGGCGCGTTCCCAGGTCATGGCAGCCAGATAGGCGTCCATGTCCTCATATTCTGGTGGTACCTTATACTGGGGCAGGATCATGTCTCCTGCGAGGTTCATTTCAAATGCACAGCGCTCTGCCAGCTCAATGGTATTGTCGAGGGCCTGTGGCACGTCTTTGAACAAGTCCAGCATCTGCGCGTGGGTCTTGAAAAAGAAGCGTGGGTTGAGGCGGTTGTGATCGTCGGTAAATCGGAAGCGGTTGGGGTCAGAATAATCAGAGGAAGTTTGGAGGGCGAGGAGGAGGTCATGGGCTTCTGCGTCCTCTTCGTTCACGTAGTGCACATCGTTGGTAGCGATCACAAGGAGGTCGTGCTTCTTGGCCATGCGAAGCAGCCATTCGTTGCACTTGTCCATGTCGCCAAGGTTGTGGCGCTGAATCTCGATGTAGTAGTTTTCTTTGCCGAAGATATCGAGGTATTCAAATAGCTTTTTCTCGGCTTCTACCTCGCCTTTTTTGAGCAGGGTTCTGTTCACTTCGCCAGCCAGACAGCAGGTGGAGGCAATGAGGCCCTTGGCGTGTTGACGCAGAATGTGCTTGTCGATGCGGGGTTTGTAGTAGTAGCCATCGGTGTAGCCGTAGGAGCAAAGCTTCACGAGGTTGGTGTAGCCTTCCTGATCTTTGGCCCACATGATCTGATGGTATCGCACATCTCCTTTTTCCTTCTGTGTGGCATCTCCATCTTTGATGTAAAATTCGCATCCCACGATGGGCTTCACGCCGTTGCGGCGAGCGGAGAGCACAAATTTTGGAACCCCATACATGTTGCCGTGGTCCGTAATGGCCACGTGCGACATGCCGTTTGCGGCTGCTTTTTGAGTCAGATCTTCGATTTTGGCAGCGCCATCGAGCAGAGAAAACTCGGTGTGATTATGGAGATGAACGAAATTGGGCATGAGCTGAAATGATTAACCGACATGGCTCCTATCTCGAAGCGGGAGCGAATTGGGGACGCAGATTTTGACTGGTTCGTAACGAACGCAGCATTCTTCCTACAATTTACCAGCTAAGCCGGATGATGCAGGGAAAAAGTTTCCACATGTTGTGAACAGGAAGAGGAGGACAAGGAAAGCACTAGACCTGGGAATTGAGCTTGCGAATGATCCACTCAGCAGCGAGGAGGGAAAGGAGCAGGATAATGGGCCATAAAAATTGCCGGATGGGCATACGCGAGGGGCGCGTGTCGCGGCGGGCTACCAGGGTCTCCTGGTTTTGGAGGAGCTGCAAGAGCTCCGGCAGCTCCCTCGCATAGAAAAACTGCCCGCCCGTGCGCAAGGCAATCTGCTTCATCAGGTCCTGATCGGCTCGCAGGTTGATGTGTTCTACCCCTGACCTTCCTACAGAAAATTCTCCGCGATCTTTGCCTACCAGCACATTGTCCTTTCTTCCTTCGGCGGCATACCGGTAGGTGCCTGTGGAGAGGTTGCCCAGCTCCAGAAAATATTGGTTCTCTCGCGTCTCGGCGAGGTAGTAATCATTTTCTTTGCCATCGGGGTTGATGATGCTGAGCTTGATCTCCACGCCCGGAATCGGGTTGTAGCTGTCGTCATAGGCCTGTCCGCGGAAGCTCACGGGCTCTCGTCCCGGAAATACTTTTTTGGTGGGCTCCACCTTGAATTTTCGCTTGTCGTCGGAGGCCATGAGCCATTTGATGTTGTTGAACAACCAGCCGTCGAATCGCTCAAAGCTCTCATCTTCGATGAAGGCATGGGCGCGCATCCGCCAGAAATTTTCTCCCAGGAAGACCATGTTTTTTCTGCCCAGATAATTTTGAAGGGCATATACAGGATAGTCGAGGGGGATGTTTTTGATCTTGGCGGTGGCAAATACCTCGGCATTTGCCTTGGACTGCCAGGCAGCCTGTGGGCGAAAGAGCGGAGGGGCAGCATTTGCCCAGGAGATCCACCGATCGTCAAAGGTGTAGGTAGAATGCTGCCGATAAGTTTGTGAAAAATTCGCGATTACCTCTTCCCCACGTTGGTTGAAGTTCTGTGGAGTGACGCCCATGTATTTGTAGAGCGGCTGCATGCTGCGCAGGTCAGTACTTACCCCTACAAACGCCATGATGGGCGTTTTTTCCTGTTCAATCACTTCTGCGATTTTGGCTACGGTCTCCTGATCGGCAGTGCTTTTGGGGTAATTGTGGAAAATAATGAGGTCAAAATCCTTAAGGGTAGTTGATGAAAGCTCCGTGTAGAATTGTCCCGGAGACTTGAGGATGAATTCACTGACCTCATAGCCTTCTTCCCGCTCAAATGCTTGATTGAGTGCGCCTAGATCAGGATGCGATGCCCCGGCAAACAAGGCGATTTTCACCCTTGTTTCCAGCACGTTTACAAAAAAACGCTGCACATTGTTTCGGTAGGTGATTTCTCCATCCAGTTTGGTGACTGACACTTCGAATGCTTGTAGCCCTACTTCTGAAGGCTTCACGAGGAAGTCCACCTCGCCCTGCGGGCGATTGTTGCTGAGCTTGAGGGGTTGGCTGCCCAGGCTGCGGCCCTTGCTGCTGAGGGTCACTTGCAGGTTGGCCAGGTCAAAGCCATCGCTTTGCACCCGCACCCGAATCGGCATCTCGGTATTGAGATACGCAATTTCATTGTAGAGCACCTCACGGATCTTGACGTCGCGCTGTGCAGTAGTGTCGCCGAGCAGCACGGTGTACACAGGGACCCCCAACTCTTCCAGTCGGTAGAGTGGGTTGGCGCCTGATGTCACGATGCCATCACTGGCAATCACAATAGCCCCGAGGTTAAGGTTTTGATATAGATCTTCTGCCTCGCGAAGGGCGCCAGAGATGTTGGTGCCTCCTTGGTTGAAGCCAAGAGAATCTGCTGAAAGGCCAGAAACAAGTCCGCTCCCAAATCGGTAGCCATCCACTTGCACTTTATCTGTTTTGAGCTCATCCAGAAAAGAGCCAAGCTCCCCCGGATAAGTATCCCTGACATAAGCTGAATCGCGTTGAATGACCAGACTCTCCGAGTCATCTTGCAAAAATGCCACGATCGGTGGATAGGTGATCGTGCGCAACGAGCGCAAAATGGGCTGAAGCAGCAACCATGCTGCGAGGCAAAGAGACACAAATCTCATCCCCATCAACAGCCAGCGCATAGGCGCCGACATCATGTCTTTTGTCCGCCGATACATCCACCACGCTGCCAGGGCAGCAACAGGCAAAATCAACAGCATCCACCAGGGGGATTCAATCTGTGTCAGGGTCATGCAATCTGTACGTCAGGATTTTTAAAACAGTTGTCAGAAGCTGGAGAAGTCCGTTTGATTATGCCATGATCATTCCGCCATCCACATTGAGCACTTGCCCGGTGATGTAGGTGGACATGTCTGAGCCCAGGAAAACGCACAAGTCGGCTACTTCGGAGGGTTGTCCGGGACGCTTGAGCGGAATGCCAGTGAGCCAGGACTCCAATTCTTTTTCTGGAATGGCATCTGTCATCTCTGTGGCAATGAAGCCCGGAGCGATACTGTTGGCACGAATGCCACGCGAACCTACCTCTTTGGCCAGGGACTTGGTGAAGCCGATCATGCCTGCTTTTGATGCTGCATAGTTGGCTTGGCCTGCATTGCCTTGCACCCCAACCACCGAGGAGATATTGATAAAGGAACCGCTGCGTTGTTTCAGCATGGTCTTGAGCGCTGCCTTGGTAGTAAAAAATACACTGTTGAGGTTGGTTTGGATCACAGTGTTCCACTGCTCCTCGCTCATGCGCAGGAGGAGGTTGTCGCCTGTGATCCCGGCATTGTTCACGATGATATCGATGCGGCCATGGCGGGCGATGATGTCATCGACCACAGCTTGCACAGCGGCCATGTTGCCGGCATCGGCCTGATAGCCTTTGGCTGTGATGCCATAAGCAGACAGGGCAGCTTCTACCTCTTCAGCGAGACCAGCTGAGGAACGATAAGTAAAGGCAACATGAGCGCCTTGCTGGGCATATTTTTCGGCAATTGCGCGACCAATTCCGCGCGTGGCGCCAGTGATGAGGGCTACTTTTCCTTCGAGGAGTTTCATAAACAAATAGTCTTTGACCCGAAAGATAGGAGATTCGCCCGAAGGGAGGAAAATAAACGAGATAAGTTCTCCAGAATCAGGGAAAGCCTGGGCTTCAATGCCTGCAAAAAAGACGAATTGCTCCTATACTTTGGGCGCTTGCTCCACCGGGCGTCCGATTCGCCATACCACCAAGCCCAGAAATACAAGGCACAAAATCATGCTCAGCCAGGCCGGTAGTCCCAACCCGGTAGGCAGCACGCCAAACACCAATGCGACACCGCCCACCACCATGGCATAGGGAATCTGGGTGCGCACATGGTCGATGTGGTCGCAGTTGGAGGCCAGGGAACTCAGGATCGTGGTATCGGAAATAGGGGAGATATGGTCGCCAAGCACCGAGCCCGCCAGTACACTCGCCACAGTATTGTAGAGCAACGGAAGCGAATCAGCCGGAGCGAGGCCAAAACTCCGCGAGGCTTCCCACACGAGCGGTACCATGATGGGAAAAAGAATCGCCATCGTGCTCCAGGAAGATCCGGTAGAAAATGCCACCAGAGCACTCAATAAAAACGACAGGGCCGGAATCCACACGGGCGACACATCGCGCCCGAGCAAATCGGTGAGGAAGCCAGCTGTGTGCATGTCTTTGGTAATGCCACTCAGGGCCCAGGCCAGGGTGAGAATGACCACTGCGCCCATCATGGCCTTGAAACCAGCCAGCATGCTTTCCATAGATGCGAGCAGCTTGAGTCTGCGCCCGATCATGCTCATGAAAATGGCAGTAATCAAGGAACACAGCGAAGCCCAAAGCAGGGCTGAGTAAGAATTGGCATTGCCAATGGTTTCTGACAATTTTTTCACCAATCCCATCTCTTCATGCTGCCAGATGTCTGCGCTATATCCTGTGGAAACCAGACCCAATAACACACCAAACACTAGCACCAACACCGGGATCAGGGCGTAGCGGGCCTTTGGCACAACGCCAGGCAAGGGCGAAAATTCATCCAGGGTTTTGTCTTCGGTTTGGGCATGACGAAGGCGCGATACCTGCCCCGTGCTTCGTGCTCTTCGCTCTGCTTTGAGCATCGGACCAAAATCTCGCCCGGTGAGGATGAGCATGGGGATGAATAGCAAGGTGAGCATGGGATAGAAAGAATAGGAGAGAGAGTTGAGGAAAATCAGATAGGGAGATTGGTCTGTAGGAAACCCTCGCAGGCCATCGATGCCATCGCTGATATAGCCAAGTTCGGCACCGATCCAGGTGGTGACAAAAGCCAGGGCGGCTACTGGCGCGGCGGTGGAATCCACGAGGTAGCTCAGTTTTTCGCGCGAAATCCTGAGTTTGTCGGTCACCGGGCGCATGGTGTTGCCCACCACGAGGGTGTTGGCATAATCATCAAAAAAGATGACGAGGCCCATGAGGTAGGTGGCCATTTGGCCGGATTTGGGGCTTTTGGCAAGCTTCGACAAGCGATTCACAATGCCCTGCATCCCGCCGTTGCGCGAAATGATCGCCACCATGCCACCGATCAGCAGGGAAAAGACAATGATCGCCAGGTGGTCCGAATCATGAAGTGCATGGATGATGTAGGTATCGAGGCTTGCCAGCAAGCCACTGCCGATGCTCGTCCAGGACCCAGTCTCAGACACCGCCAGGACAGTAGCTCCCACAAATATTCCCAGGAAAAGCGACACAAAAACCTCCTTGAGAATCAGAGCCAGCAAGATGGCCAGGAGCGGCGGCAGAATGGCCAGCCACAAGGGGAAATTCACTACCGGAATGCTCAGCTTCGTTTCATAATCCTGGATTTTCACCACGAGGGATTCAGATTCCTTTCCGATCGGAAATCGAAGTTCGCCCATGCCTTTATCCAGATTGGCGAGAAATGATTGCCCATTGATTTCGATGGGAAGCTCCACAATGGGCCAAAGGGCTGAGTCAAGCTCAATAAATATACTGGCCGAATCTCCAGCACGTACTACCCTCGATCCCACAATTGCCACCGTTTTCTCAGAAAATTCATACGCTACCCTTGGCTTTGCAGGCGCTATTACGGGCTCTTGGGCCAGCAGAAGGGTAGGGAGAAAAAGTAGAACAAGCAGCAGGAATCGGTTCATAGAGGGGAATACTTTCCCAGCAAGATAGCATAAAAAGTGATCGGAGAAATGTCTGTGAATTGAGGCAATAATCGTTTGTGAGCAGGAGCGTGATGTTTTTCTACGATAATTAAACCGTTGAACCAGTTCCGACGTATTTCAGGGGTCTTATTCTTCCTCGGTGCATTTTTCCTAAACCCGTATTCTCATGCGATTTCTGATCCTGATTCCTGTGTTGATGGCTTTCTTTTCGGGTTCCAGCTCCGTGGCGCAGCAGTTAGACTCTGCCTATCTACAGGAGTATGCCCAGCCCATTAACCTGGAGGATCCGGAGTATCAGTCATTTGGGATGCTCGACACGATTGTGCCGGGATACTCCTTCTTTTTTACAGCAGAACAGCACTGGCGCTCGATCAATACACAGATTCAATTTTCCTTTCTTCGATACCTTCACCAACATGCCAATGTGCGCCACCTCATCGTAGAGGGCGGCTACAGCTACGGCTTCCTGCTCAACGAATACATCAGCAGCGGCGACGAGCAGTTGCTCGACAAGGTGATGAAAGATGTTCCGATTTGTCCTGAAAATCAGAAAGTTCTTTTCCGCAATATTCACGACTACAATCGCTATCTACCCGAAGCCGACAAAATCGAGGTCACTGGTATTGATTTAGAGCATTCGCCTGTGTTGGTGTTGCAAACCCTCAACCGCTTGTTGCCCACAGAGGAGCCGCCTCGTAAGATTCGCAAGTACATCACCGAGCTGAAGGAGCTTCACGCTTCTCCTTACTATAATGAAGCGGAGGTGAAAAAATTCTTCAAACGATTCGCCAAGCACGTTGAAAGGCACAGTACCGACTATGTCGCTTATTGGGATAAAGACTTCCCAATTTTTGCGATGATCGTGGAAAATTCTGTGCAGGGATTTCAATTCACCTGGTTGCGATCTACCCTGTTTCAAAAAAGCTGGCAGGAGCGGGAGACGAGCATGTATCGCAACTTCCTCACCATCGCCCCCACACTCAAAGCGGGCAATTACTACGCGCAATTCGGGGCGCTCCACACCGATATCAAAGAGCCGCGCATCTGGGATTTTCCCAGTCTCGCCAATCGCCTTAACTTCCAGGCTAATTCGCCTGTGAATGGCGAGGTGCTAACCATCTCGCGCTATGTGCGCAACATGAGCGACAACTACGAGCGCCTCGGCGAGCACGAAGAACTACAAGAGCTTGTGAATACCCTTGAGTCGCGATTCCACGATTCTGTGGTCCTCTTTAGCCTGATTGGCCCCGGAAGTCCCTTTCGTGAAATGTCCAAGACATTTCAGTTCATTATGCTGATTGACGAAGACCTGGAGGCCGACGCCTGCGATTAAGCCTTCTTTCGCATTCTCTTCAAATAATCTCTTCCTCGTACCCGAAAAGCAGCACTTGCCTCTGGCATATGCGCTTCCACAATGAGTGCGAGCTCGCGCTGAAGCTCTGGGTAAGGAGCAATTAACCTTTCCAGCACGGTCATGCTGAAAGCGCGAATGGCAACTGGCTGCTGCGGGTTTTCGATCATGGCAAAGCCTTTTTCCATCAGCGCCATAGACAAAGAAGCCGGCACATCTATCGATTGAAATAATCGCATCGTATTGCGAATCAATGCGGGATGCACGTCCTGATCGAGTTCTGCGATCAAGGCGGGTAGATGCTTCTCAAGCAAAGAGGCTTGGCGCCTGCCAAACCGGCCCAGTACCCCGGCTGCCCGCTGTCGCAGCACAGGATTCTGCCCAAAATACACCTCCATAAACCCTTCAAACCGAGCGGGATCATCTCCTACCCATTGCCACACATGATCACACTGCTCCTTGCTGTGTGCCAGCATCAATTGTTCGGTAATATATTCGGAAGGGCTCATGGAGATGTTGAGAAGCGAGAT
>JANQTF010000233.1 GCA_030731845.1 Bacteroidia bacterium
TTTTTTCAATTCCTGATTTGATGGCGGTACACATTTTTGGCATAAGGCATCATGGCCCTGGTTCAGCCCGCCACCTCGTGGCAGAGCTGGAAGCTTTTCAGCCGGATATGATCCTGGTAGAAGGACCACCCGAGGCCAATGGCCTCATTCCCTTCCTGGCCGATCCGGAGTTGCAGCCGCCGGTTGCCATTCTTGCCTACAAAACCAACGAGCCTTCCCAGGCCGTGTTCTACCCATTCGCGGCTTTTTCGCCCGAGTGGCAAGCGCTTCAGTTTGCCCTCGCACACAACCTGCATGTCCAGTTTTTTGACCTGCCTGTTGGGTATTGGCTAGGCAAACCAGAAATTGAAAATCCAGAATCTACCGTCCCACGGCCCAGTGGCAACCCCTTTGATGCCCTCGCACGAGCCGCTGGCAAGCCAAGTGGCGAGCATTGGTGGGACGAAACGGTGGAAACCAGACGCTCGCCAGGGACTCAGATTTTTCCGGCAATTCAGCACGCGATTACGGCCCTGCGTGACATTCACCCTGACCATACCTCTCCGCGTGATCTCCTTCGGGAAGCTTGGATGCGACAGGTTGTGAGAAAAGTGCAGAAAGCCGGGTACAAAAATATCGCCGTTGTGTGTGGCGCATGGCATGGCCCTGCGCTGGAAAATCTGCCCCCTGCCAAGGAAGACAAAGAGCTGCTCCAGGGGCTGACGCTGGAAAAAGTAGAGGCTACCTGGGTTCCGTGGACTTTTGCCAGACTCACCTTTGCCAGTGGATACGGTGCTGGACTCGTCGCTCCCGGTTGGTATAACCATTTGTGGGATCATCCCAATGATGAAGGGGAATACTGGCTGAGTATGGTTGCAGCGATTCTCCGGAAAGCTGGCAAAGACACTTCCACGGCTCATGTGGTAGAAGCCTCCCGACTCGCCACTACATTAGCCTCGCTCAGGAACCTCACCCGGCCTGGCTTGCAGGAATTCAACGATGCCATCGTGGCGGTGATGGGGATGGGAGACCCACTCCTGCTTCACTTTTTGAAAGACGAGCTGCTCGTCGGCGATCAGATAGGTAGCACACCGGACTCTATTCCCCGTGTGCCACTGGTGCAGGACGTGGAGCAGCTCCAGCGTAAACTCCGCCTGCGGCCTTCAGCCGAAGAAAAGGAATTGCTCCTCGATCTGCGAAAAGAAACAGACCTGGAGCGCAGCACGATGCTGCACCGCCTCCATCTCCTCGGGATCACGTGGGGAAGAGCGATGTCGGCCTCTGGCACAGGGACCTTCAAAGAGCAATGGCTGCTGAAATGGCACCCAGAGTTTCATATTCGGTTGGTTGAACAAGGTATTTGGGGCAATACCTTGCAAGGTGCGTGCACGGCTTTCCTCGCCGACCGGGCTACTCACTCCCAATCGATGCCCGAGATTGTGACCATTTTGGGAAATGCGATTGTAGCAGATCTCCCCGACGCGGTGACTCACCTGATTGATCGGCTGGAAACCCTGGCCGCGACTTCCTCAGATATCGCTAACCTGATGGAATCAGTTTCGGGACTCACCTCCATCATTCGCTATGGCAACGTGCGAAACACCAGCATACCGGCCCTTGACGACATGCTCGGGGCGATTGTGGTGCGCATCTGCATCGGCTTGCCCTATGCGTGTACCGGGATCGCCGAGGAGGTTGCCACCGGATTATTTCCCCTGATCCGCAGCACAGATGAGGCAATCGGCATTTTGGGATCAGAAGATACCCTGGCACTTTGGCTCGGGGCGCTGCGACAGCTGTATAGCAGCTCGCTTTCCCAGCCCTTGTTGGGAGGTCTTGCCATGCAAATCACGTATCGCAGAAACCAACTTTCGCCCGAAACACTCGAGAAAGCCCTGCATTTTCACTTTTCTTCCACGAGCGACCCATCGGCTTCTGCCTCTTGGCTGGAGGGGTTTTTATCAGAATCGGGCACGGTCCTGCTCATAGATCAAGCTCTCTGGTCTGCTGTTTATGGGTGGGTTGACACCCTGAGCGAAGACCATTTTCTGGCTCTTTTGCCGCTGCTACGGCGCACGTTTTCAACGTTTTCTGCTTCTGAAAAGCGGAAAATAGGGACCCAGGCCCAGCAGGGCGCCGGTGGCCCTGCAAGCGTGGAGACGGCATCGGTTCCAATTGATGCAGAGGCAGGGCTGAAAGCAGCGAAAACTGTGCTTTCCTTTTTTCAACTTAGCTCAGATCTATCATGACAACCCCCACTCTTACTCGTTGGCGCCTGATCTTGGGCGGAAAAGATGACGGTACGCAAGTCAGCCTTCAAGGCGATCAATTGAAGATGGACCAAACCCTCGAAGCCCTCTACGATGGCGACCGCAAGGGCGGGCTTGCTTCTTCCTCCCCCAAAGTCAGTCGATGGTTGGGCGATATCAGGGCGTATTTTCCCCAGACCGTCGTGAAGATCATGCAGAAAGATGCTATTGAGCGCTTGAACCTCAGGAGCCTGCTGTTTGAAAAAGAAATGCTGGCATCTCTCGAGCCAGATGTGCATCTGGTCGCTACCTTGCTTTCACTTCGTGGTGCCATCCCAGATAAAACCAAGGACACCGCTCGCATGGTAGTGAAGAAGCTTGTGGACCAACTCATCGCCAAGCTAGAGGGCGCTACCCAACAAGCGATTCGCGGGGCATTGAGTCGCTCCATTAGTATCAGAAACCCACGCCACAATGAAATTGACTGGAACAAAACCATTCTTAAGAATCTGAAGAATTATCAGTCAGCGTATAAAACCATCATCCCGGAGGTGAGGTATGGATTTGGGAGAAAGCGGAAAAATCTGAAGGAAATCGTTTTGTGTATCGATCAGAGCGGTTCGATGGGAGCTTCGGTGGTGTATTCCGCTATTTTTGGGGCCGTGATGGCATCCATGCCTGCCATCTCCACGCGCATGGTGGTGTTTGACACGGGCGTTGTCGATTTGACAGATGAGCTTACCGATCCGGTTGAATTGCTGTTTGGCATACAACTGGGCGGTGGCACAGATATCGACAAGGCCCTTGGGTATTGTCAGGGGGTAATGCCCCGACCAACGGACACGATTTTTGTGCTTGTTACAGACCTTTTCGAGGGAGGGAATCCGGATTCAATGCTCAAACGCATTGCCCAAATGGTGGCATCTGGCATTCAACTCATCGTGCTTTTGGCATTAAACGATGAAGGTGCTCCCAGTTTCGACCACAAAAACGCACAGATCATTTCCAATATGGGGGTTCCAGTTTTCGCTTGTACACCCGATTTGTTTCCTGAAATGATGGCCGTAGCGATCAACAAGCAAGACATTTCTTATTGGTCGGCATCCAAAGGACTGGTGCTCCAAAGCTAGGAGCCGCTGGAACTTGCAGGTGGAGCAGCTCGTTCCGAGATGGCTTCATATCAGTTTCTCGATGTCTTCTTTTGACA
>JANQTF010000234.1 GCA_030731845.1 Bacteroidia bacterium
CGCAGGGGGCTTTAAGATCCCGTCTCGCCCTCCTGAGCGCAGCGAAGTCCCGCTTGCGGGATCAAAGCGAAGCGATCTCAACATCTCGCCTCTCAAGAAGCGGTCTCACACAGCTGCCATTTCTACCCAGCGGCCGTCTTCGCGGATGAGTTCGATCAACTCATCGACTGCCTGATCGGCGGGGACGGCCTTTTTCATGACTTCTTTGCCTCGGTAGAGGGCGATTTTGCCCACACCCACGCCTACGTAGCCGTAGTCAGCATCGGCCATTTCGCCAGGACCATTCACGATACAGCCCATGATGCCGATTTTGACACCTTTAAGGTGTTCTGTGCGCTTTCGGATCTTGGCCGTAGTTTCTTGCAGGTCAAACAGGGTGCGACCGCAGGAAGGGCAAGAAATATATTCGGTTTTGGTGATGCGCAGGCGCGCAAGCTGTAACATGCCAAAGGCAGTTCGCACCCGCACCTGATCGGCGCGATCTATCCAAAGGCCGTCGAGAAGGCCATCCACGAGCAAGGTGCTGCCATCCGAGGCGAGGGCGAGTTGCGTTTTGGCATCTTCGGTGATCTGCACAAAGGCAGGCAGGTGCTTGTCGTCGAAATAGTCGAAGGACTCCGGCAAACTCAGCCGCGCGATGATGGGCTGACGCAAGCCTGCCTGATGCAGTTTGTAGATCAGGTAGCGGAATTCGTAGGTCGGAATCGGCTCGCTGGAGCGGATGATGAAGGTTGCTGTGGCAAGTTCATCCTGCAGGCCAAGCCATTGGGTGATATTCGCCGTTGTGACTTCTACAAAATTGAGGCGGGAAGACTTTTCAGCAGCTTCGCTAAATGCTTCCGGAGAATCGAAATAGGGGAAGTTGACCTCCCGATCTTTCATCAAGCGCCAGGTGCTGTAGTCAAACACGCGCTTGAGCCCGCCGGGAAGTTCGTATGTGGGGACATTCGCTCCCAGATAGACGAAATCGGCAGCGGTATCGGAAAAATTGTATTTGTCGAGGAGCTGAGAGTAGGTGTAGCCAATGGGCGTAAGGGCAGCGGGCTGCTCCCAATGGTGGCGAATGTCGGCAATCACGCGGGGCACTTGTCCGTGGCCAATGTTCTCCAATTCCACAGTCTGTCGGCGCTCAAATGCAAGTGGATTAAATGGCAGAACGATTTTTTCGGTAGCGGCCTGGGCTTCGAGGTCAGTGTTGCGCAGCTTGTTGGCTTGGTCCACATAATGCTTTACCAGAAAATCGGCCACGGGCATTTCGTGCTCGGGCTCTTCGGTGAGGGACACGCGTACGGTGTCGCCGATGCCGTCCATGAGCAGGGTAGAAATGCCGAGGGCCGACTTGATGCGCCCGTCTTCGCCTTCCCCAGCCTCTGTCACGCCGAGGTGGAGGGGATATACTTGCCCGGCAGCGAGCATTTGCTCCATGAGCAGGCGATAGGCCTGCACCATCACTTGCGGATTGGAGGCTTTCATAGATACTACGAGCTCGTAGAATCCGTGGCTTTCGCAGATGCGAATAAACTCCATGGCCGACTCCACCATGCCGAGGGGCGTATCGCCATAGCGGCTCATGATGCGGTCGGAGAGGGAACCGTGGTTGGTGCCGATGCGCATGGCAGCGCCTTCTTCTTTGCAGATTTTTACCAGGGGCGAAAAGCGGTCGTGAATTCGCTGCAACTCAGACTGATAAGAGGCATCGGTGTATTCGATTTCCTCAAACTTCTTTTTGTCGGCGTAGTTGCCGGGGTTCACGCGGACCTTTTCCACGATGCGTGCAGCGATCTCAGCGGCATTGGGCGTGAAGTGAATATCAGCGACGAGGGGCACGTTGCAGCCGCGTCGGCGAAGTTCTTTTTTGATCTCAGCAAGATTTTGCGCTTCCTTTTTGCTGGGAGCGGTGATCCGCACGTATTCGCAGCCGGCTTCCACCATGCGCAGGGTTTGCTCCACCGTGGCGAGGGTGTCCATCGTGTCGGTGGTGGTCATGGACTGGATGCGGATGGGGTTGGTTCCCCCTACGGATACATCGCCAATGCGAACCTCGCGGCTCAGGATGCGGCGGTAGGAGAAGTGGGCGGGGCTATAGCTCGTTGCGGATGACATGTTTGGTTCTGGATTGAGGCCGGGAAGTTCAGGATTTTCCCACACTTAACCCAAAACGATTGAGGAGATGAATGGTTTTTGATGGGAGGAATTTGGTGAGATGTGAGGAGTATGAGGAATAGAGAAAGTTGATGATTAGGGCTTATTTGTGAATATTTACTGGCGAAACTGGGTTAACCCGCTGCATTCCCGATGTTAGAAACATACGCACCATGACCGAAGAACTCAAGCGTTACGAAAAATCCATCAAGAAACGACACCGTTTCGGCTTTCCGCCTAAGGAAGATGCGAGGGTTCAGACGTCTCTCGAAAAGGCTATTCTTCCCGCCTTGGCCGTTCGGGTGTTTGAAAATCTTGGCTGGCCAGTTCATTTTCAGGATGGTGAAACCGTGATTGCCAATCGAGTGGGCAAGGTGGGCTTCGCTACGGAAAAAATCAGGGTCACCTTCGAGAATGGATCGATCCTGGTTTCCAGTGAATCTCTCGGGAATGAATTCTGGGACAATGGCCGCAATTCCAAACGGGTAGATCTCTTCATTCAGGGGTTCAAAGAGGTAACGTCTTCGCTTGATCGGCGGGAAGAGAGACAACTGTTGGCCAAGGCAGAGGAGGAGAGGAATTTCTTTGAAGACTATCAGGTCCCTGTAAGCCTTCCCGAGCAAGGCTTGCATGGATCTCCACAGCTGTGGATTCCGATCGTAGGGCTCGCACTGGTATCCCTTGCGCTTGGATATTTGCTTTCCGTTCTATCCGGGAATGGCCTCTATATCATCGGACTCTTTGAGTTTGGGGTAGCGGTCGCTTTGGCATTTTCGATGAAGAGCCTGTTAAAATGGGGCAATTACACCGACATTCTCAGGCTTAGTATTGTGCTGACTGGCGCGGTTCTCCTGACCTATTTTTCTCATCAATATTTCCTCTATCTCGCTTATCTGGCGGCAAACGGGTATGGCACATTTGGGTTTGGAGAATATCTCGCCATGCGAATAAAGTATGGCCTGATCATTAAGTCGGTGAATTTAGGAAGCATTGGATTGATCGTGAGCTGGCTTTTTCAGGTTGGGCTGGTGTGGGTTATAGCCACTGCGCGGTTCGTCCCAGCTGTTTGGAAATATCAAATCGAGCGTGTCCCCGAAGCCGTGGTTGAATTCGCCCTTTTTCACCTTCTGCAAGAAAAAGAAGTATCAGAGGTGAGGGACGAACTAGCCAAGATGGGCTGGACCACGGAGCAAGATCAGAGTGAAGTGATCGAGGCCGTATCTGCGATTTTTGAAGCAAGGGAGGCGGCGAAGGGAGAGTAGGAAG
>JANQTF010000235.1:0-10304 GCA_030731845.1 Bacteroidia bacterium
CTACGGGCCTCGGAACCTACTACGCAGACAAATATCATGGCCGACCAACAGCAAGTGGTGAGCTCTACGATAAATTCAAGTTTACTGCTGCACATCGCACCCTTCCCTTCGGCACCATGGTCAAAGTGACACGCCTTGATAATGGAAGATCAGTGGTGGTGAAAGTAAATGACCGTGGACCGTTTTCGCAAGGACGCATCATTGATGTGTCTCGCGTAGCTGCGGAGCAGCTCGACATGATCCGTACAGGAGAAACCCAGGTGAGGATAGAAGTGGTCAGTGGCTCGGCGGCAGGATCTACTTCAGCATCAGAGGGAACTACCTTTCCTACCACAAGCAACCCCAGCAGACCTTCTACCACCTTCAACCCTGATAATCGGGACCTTTCCAGCCTCCCACTGCGAGATTTTTCAGGAGCGCCTGCCGGATCTGCCACCCCAACCACATCGGCTACCACGGGTTCTGCTTCTCAAGCGCCTGCACAGCACCCTGTCATGGTGGATGCCGAAAAGTACACCCCTGCGTTCTTTCAATTTGTTGCCTTCAAGCGCGAGGCTTCTGGTTTTGGCGTACAAGTTGGTGCTTACTTCAGCTTTTACAGGTTGATGGAAGCGATGGACCAATTGGCCGCTAAAGGAATCCAGAATACCATGCTTCATAGCTCGATCAAAGATGGCCAGCCTGTTTTTCGGATCTTGATCGGGCCATTCCCTACGCGTGATGAAGCCAAAGACATGCAGAAAAAAGTCAAAGGCCAGGGCGTTGAGGGAATCGTAGTCAACTTTGCTGACCTGCGATAATTCCAGCACTCCGGCGAAATCATGAATTATTTGCCCATGAGATTTTGCCTATACATCTGTTGCATCCTCCCATTTTTCCTCATCTCTGTATCATCCGGGCAAACACCCAGGGCTGATGCAACTTTCAGCCGGTTTTTCTCCGCAAATAATCACCCAGAACCCACTGATATTCAGGCAAAAGCCTGGATCTATTCTGATGGAGGTAGCCTCACTGTCATTGTAGAGGTACAGGACCCGGAGATCAGAACCTATCGCACCGCAGGGTATTCAGACCATATTCAATTGTGGATTGGCTTAGATGAATCTGCCTTCCCAGAACCATTTCCACACGCTACGCATCCCCACTATGTGGGGGCGCTCTACGCATCTTCGATCGACAGAGGAGCACCCTCCACCGAAAATATCGTGTTTCGGACTTTTGCCCCACAGTATAAAGTGACCCCTATAACCAACGATTGGGTGAGACAAACTGGGTTTCCAGACGAGGCTGCCGTGAGGAAAGATTCCCTCGAGGTGCCACCTGCCAGCAAACTCCGGTCGGTTAATATCCCGTTTGGGATGGTTCACTACGCGCTATTTCCTGACGAACGTCCTGCCCAACTTCTTGACCGGGGAGATTATCAATATCTGGAAACGGCGTTTAACCGCGAAATTGGAGATTGGGCATCGAAAATCAAGTATGATGTAGATACGCTCGATCATCAGCGCGGCTATATTGTCTCTGCTCATGTGCCCGTAGAAGCGCTTGGGTTTGCGAGGATTCCCCGCATCGATGCGCTGAGGATCATGATCGCCGTGGCCAATGCCAAGACACCCGGGCAACCTGCCGAACTTGTGGCCTATTCGCAACCCGACAATAAGCAGGCTGTTTTGGCTCAAATGACCAGGGTTGCCTTTGCCAAACCCATACGACTCAATCCATCCGGCATCCCGGACGAGGTTTTTACCCGCATTGGGTGGTATCCCGCTGTGTTTCTTTCCAGAGATGGCTGGACTGCAGTCCAGGCAGAATCTGGCGCGTTGGTCTGGAGACGAGACCGGGTGTCTCATCAGTGGCAGGAGACCCGCTTTAGCACCATGAGTGTACAGTACAAAGACTATCGCCCAGAGGGATTTCCGCTGCAGCGCCTCACTGCCACGTATAGAAGCTTGAATATGCCAGATGTGGAAAAGGATTTCGTTCTCTTGCCTACCTATGTTGAGCGGCTTGAACGGTCCAAGGGGCTACAGTCAGATAACATCTCAGATGTTACATATTTCCGATTTGCGGATGGAGCAGTAGGACTCATTCTAAAGGAGAGCAATTCTCTGAATCCCTACGGGTGGGGCGAATGTGGCAATTGCCTTCAGGAACGCATGAAAATCCTGAGAATGACGCCCGAAGGTGTCACCCCCCTTGTGAAATGGGAGCAGAGCGAAGGGCCGGAACCGGGCTTTCGAATCGCAGGAGAGTTTTTTCCTGGATTTTACTTAAACTCGATAGACCAGATCAAAGGCCCGGAACTGATGGTACTCGCCCTGTATCACAGAGATGGCAGGCAGTTTAGGCGGATTAAACTAAGCTGGGACGAAAAGGCGAAGAATTACACGATCAATACAAATCCTTGAAATCACAATGGTTAAGACGTTTTCTGTAAACGCGATAAAAAAAAGAACCCTATTTCTGATGTGCCTGCTGTTTGCTTTGTTTGGAGCTCACGGCTGCGTATCGGTGGCAGGCTATCAACGGATGTATTTGGAAGATCCTGATATGCAGCTCAATAGCCGATCTTCAGAAGCATTTGAGTTGGAGATGCAATCTTATCGCGAAGGCACCGCCGGTGCGAACGGCGGGAAAAGTGGTGGAGGCTGCGGCTGTAATTGAGAAAAACTTATTTCTGATGACCATTCGCATCTTAAATGCGTAAGGAGATTCGTTGTTTTGTCAGACAGAACAGTCCCATTTGTTTTTTTCAACTCTCCGCGTCCGCTTATGTCCACTAAAGTAGCTTCCCTTTCCCTCAAAGAAGAATTTGCCAATAGCCTGTCTCATGGTTTTGGCTTGTTGTTTGGAATCATCAGCCTGCCCATTCCCATTGCGCTAGCTGCTCAAAGTGGCAACATACCCGCTTTGGTGGGCGTGAGCATCTTTGGCTTCTCCTTTCTCATGGTGTTCGCGTTTTCTACGCTCTATCATGCGGTTTCTCACCCAAGGATCAAAAAAGCCCTTCAGGTGATGGATCACATCAGCATCTATTTTCTGATTGCAGGGAGCTACACGCCTTTCTTGTTGGTGTATATGTTTAATGCAACGGGGATCACGGTGCTGTCGGTCTTGTGGGCTGCGGTGCTTGTGGGAATCGTTTTCAAGGTATTTGCAACCGGTAAATGGAATTTGGTTTCCACGGCCATGTATCTCCTGATGGGATGGTCGGTGCTATTTGTTCCGCAAGAATTTTTCGGTAGCCTGAGCTTTGCTTGCCTCACGCTAGTAGCGCTAGGTGGTGTCTCCTACACCCTCGGAGTTGTGTTCTACTTATGGGAAAAACTGCCCTATAACCATGCCATTTGGCATATATTTGTGCTTGGGGGTGCCATCTGTCACTACGTGGCAGTGCTTTTGGCCGTGAGCTAAAGCCCAAGAACATATTCTACCGCATCTTGCCCATGGTACTCAAATGCCCTGGAGAAGGTGAAGCCTGTCTTGGTCAGGACATGAAGCGAGCCCCGATTCTCTGGGGAAGCGATTGCGAATAGGCTTATGAGGTCGGGAATTGTCTGCGCATGCTGGATCAGTGTATCGGTGATCTCTGTGGCTAGTCCCTGACCCCAGTAAGGCTGCAACAGGGCATAGCCCAGCTCTGCTCGGTTGGCTGGCTTGAGTTCCAGCTTCCCCATTCCGAAAAATTTCCTGGAGACGAGGTCATGCACCCCAAAAAAACCAGCCTCAGGCCGCGAGGCATTGATGCTCAGGATTTCATCAAATCGCCGTGTAGCATCCGTCAGCTGCATGGGAGTTCCCGTAATATATTTCATCACAGACGCATCCATCAGAAGAGCGGTGTAGCTCGCCTTATGCTGTGGACCGATTTGCTCAAAGAGTAGCCTTTCCGAAATAAACATGGCAATTGTCTTAAACGAAAGCAGTCAAAGAATCATCAAAGCTGGTGAGCCAGATTTCCTACAGAAGTGAGAGAATGAGGTAAATGTAGAGGAAAGGACGACGAATTCAGTTGAATTTTTGCCTTTTCTTCGCTCGAATCTGCTTCCATCAGTGGCCGATATGGCCTTCAATTATGCTATTGTAGGGCTTGATGTCTGAAATGTTCACTTTTTCGCACAGAATTAACATGATGAAATCTAGCTTCTTCTTCAGAAATACGGAATTTTTATTGCCTATTAGGACTCCATCTGGGAGCTCTTTCATGGAATCGCGGGCACTGTTCCATCATTTTGACTGAAACCCTACATGACGATTGTTTTAAGGCAATCCTGTCATATATTTCGGTTGTGGAAAGGAATAC
Organism: Bacteroidia bacterium; assembly: GCA_030731845.1. Classification (GTDB taxonomy): domain Bacteria; phylum Bacteroidota; class Bacteroidia; order J057; family J057; genus JANQTF01. Next base: position 4,304 of record JANQTF010000235.1, read on the forward strand.
ACCATTCTGCATCGCTCGCCCTCTTGAAATTCCAGGTTCATGATTACCACCATGTTGCGACTCACCGAGAACAATGGCCCATGAACCTTTACAAAATTATTAACCAACTCACCGACGAGGAGTACAACGAGTTGCACAGCAGCCTCGTTGCTACCCAAGCTCTGAAAACCATCAGCTTTCTTGAATGTATCAAGGAAGATCCCATCAGCCCTGACAAGCTCTTTCTGGAAAGAGAAGATGTCAATGCTGCAGCATTTTATGTGCTCAAGTCTCGGCTTGCCGATAGGATTGAGGACTTTTTGCTCCAGCGCCTCGGCGGTGACACACTTGCGCTTACCCACCGGGTACTCACTGTGAGCGATCTCGTATTCGACTCCACGCGAGAAATTGCCGAAGCCGCCCTGGGGAAATTGGAGAAGGAGCTGATCAAAAATGACTTTCCCTATGGACTCATGCTCGTGTATAAAGAGCTACAGAATGTCCATAATTTTGGGGAAGAACATGCCTACTACAAGCGCCGCTATCAGCAGCAGGTAGCCTATGCCGTAGCCATGGACAAAGCCGAAGATCTCGTCAGAGAATTCTTCAAAGTATTCGATGAATACGAGCTCAAGCGCCGTGATCGAGATCTCACAACTCTCACCCGCATCATGGAGAAGCTCAGCAACCTCTCCGATCTCTACGACTCGCATCGACTCTACTTCTGCAAAGGCATCGTGCACTTATTTGCCCTGCTCTTCATCGAAATTCCGGACACCATTCGCTGTGATCTTGAGCCGGCAGAAGATATCATGGAGAAGCTCGTCAAGATCCAGGATGATTTTAAAGACGATCCTACCTACCGTAGGCTCGACCTGATCGTGAACTTTCTCCGATATAGCCTCGACGAAAACAAAGGGCGTCAGGACAATTCGCATTTGAGATATGGCATTCTCGATGATGCGATTGAAAAACTCCTCACAGGATTCCATTTCAACATCAATGCTTCCTTGTTCCTGTTTGCCAAGCTTCGCCACCACATTCGTAACAAGAGCATCAGCCAGCTGCGCAAGCAAGTGGACGGATACGTAGGTAAGATCCCTGTGGATACCTACCGGGTCACCTATTTCCTCAACTACAACCTCTTCAAGGCCTACGCCCTGTTTTTGGATGGCGACTACCACGCCGCCTCCCGGGTCTTGTTTGACCTTCAAAATGAAGTGAACCTGAGAAATGATCGCCGGGCGATGCTCAATGTAAAGCTCCTCCAGATCATTTGCTACGTGAAAATGGAGGATTTTGACCTCGCCAATGCCGCCATTCTTGCCATGCAGCGCAAGCTCCGGCAGACTACCTTTGAAAAGTGGGAGAATGCCAAAACCTTCCTGCGCATCATGAACGTAGCCCTCGGAGGCAGACCCAAGACCATGGAGAAAAACCTGCGTAGCAGCATTGATAAGTGGAATGAAGAAAACAAAGGCGCTGTGGCGCTTCTCGAGTATCTCGACCTTGATGTTGTCTTCAATATGAAAACCAAGGTGCTTCAGCATTCCTGATAGATAGAATGCGAATCACACCGATGGTTTGACCTGTTCTCGGTTGGGCAAAAAAATTGCCCAATAGCGTGTCGCAAACCTGTTCCCTTTCCCTTCATGTTGTTGGGAAAGGGATTTTTTTGTCTGGTGAATGCCCGGATTAAGGAGGCCGGGGTGCATGGCTACGCAGGTAAGAAAGGTGTCAGTCGCTACGCGTCTGAGCTGGGAGCTTGCCTTGTTTCTACCAAGGTGGCAGTCGCTACGCGCCTCAGGGGAGCTTGTACCTGTTGTTTCTACTGAGGTGGCAGTCGCTACGCGCCTCAGGGGAGCTTGTACCTGTTGTTTCTACTGAGGTGGCAGTCGTTATGCGCCTGAGCTGGGAGCTTGCATCGGTTCTGCCGAGGTGTCAGTCGAGCAGGGATCTAGCATTTCCGGCAAAAAGTCGAAGCGCGTAGCGATTCGAACCTCGGTAGAACCCCGTGTACCCGTAGTGGTTGCAGGCGCATAGCGACTGCCACCTTTTCCAGATCCAGCTACTCGAAGTTTCTCCCATCACAGCCTATTTGGCCCCAGGGTAAGAGGCCTTTTCAACGAACGAGCCTGGCCTACGGACAAAAAAATAGAGCCACCTTTTCATAGGTGACTCCGAGTGTTTAGGGAAGCAAAACTTCATTAAACCGTGATTGCTTCCAGATATCTGGCGTTGAGCGGTTTGTTGAGATACTTTTTCACGAATCTGCTGCTCGCGGCACGGTCGATGTCTTTCGGGCTGATAGAGGAGGAAAGCATGATGATTTTACACTTTTCCCGAACAGCATCTGGGAGCTGCTCAAAGTCAGTCAGGAACTGAAATCCATCCATGACCGGCATGTTGATGTCGAGAAAGACAATCTCGGGAAGAATGTCAATGTCTTCCTGGTGATCCCGGATGTAATCAAGGGCATCCTGGCCAGTTTGAAATACAAGAATTTGGTCAGCAAAGGAGTTGGCTTCAATAATTTTCTCGTTGATGATGTTGTCAATCTCATTATCATCGACGAGCATAACGCTTCTGTACATGGACATAGTGATCAGATTTGGTTGCTCAGACAGCTCAATTTTCAAAAAAGGACAGATAAGTCAAACGATCTGATATCAAGAATGTGGCATCAGCCTCCTGGGTCCTGTAAGGAATTGCCCGGTTTGTGTATGCTTTTTTCTTCTATGTAAGAAAACGCGGGTCTGTATTACTTGTGAATTGTTAGAAGGAAAATGGATTTGTACCGCATTGGAGTTGATCAACCCCTATGATCCGCACAATCCAAAGAAAAAGGGCAGCAAATCTTTCATTGCTGCCCTGTTGTTACAATCGGGTCAAAAAAGAAGCAGGAATAGCCACAAATTGACGCCGCATTCGGTTCTCAAACCCTCCATGTGGAGAATGGAGGCAATTCTTAGAACGGGAGATCGTCATCCTGAAGGCTAGATCCATCAATGGCGCCTTCGGGTGGGAGTGGGGGAGGTGGCATGGTGCCTACCGGCGGTTGACCCTGTGTTGGCATCTGCTCCTGCACCGGAGCGATACGCCAGGCATCCAGGGAGTTGAAGTATTTTACCTCGCCTTGTGGAGAAGTCCATTCGCGCCCGCGTAGGTCAAACTCTACACTCAGCATTTGGCCTTCCTGAAAGGGTTCGAGCAGATCCGCCTTGTCCTGAATCAACTGAAAGGTCACAAACTGGGGATACATGGGGTTATCGGCAAACTCCATGACAAATTCCCGCTTGCGAAATGTGGCAGAGATCGCCTTGGTCTCAAATTTTTTGTACAGTTTTCCTTGTATGGACAGTCCCATGTTAGCGTAGATTTTGTGGTTTGATACAAAGATAGGGCCTCCCTGCTATACTGCCAAACGCAGCATCAGGTGCCGAGCAATTGGTCCACCTGAAGCTCGGCTTTATCCAAATATTGCCGACACTCAGAGATGAGCAGTTGACCTTGCTTAAATAACGCCATTTGTCTGTCAAAATCAGACATTCCTTTTTGCATTTGCTCAAGGATTTTTCTCAAATTCTCCAGTTTCTCTTCCAAAGAGAAGGTTTCTGGAATGTTTTGCTCAGCCATTGTTGCCGTCTTCTTGTGGTAAAATATCAGAAATGGTGGATCTCACCCTGCCATCTTTAAATAAAGTATCGATCACATCGCCGGGAGCAAGGTGCTCTTTGCTGCTGAGGATGACGCCGTCTTTCAGGGTCAGCGAATAGCCTCGCTCCAGCAAAGCGCGCTGATCAAGGCCCTGCATCTTGCTTTGGATCAGATCGAGTTCATGTCTTTTGTCGCGCAGATACTGCCGCACCGCCTGCTCAAAGCGCAGGCTGTACTCATCGAGCATCTGCCGTTTGAAGTCGATAAAATATCGAAGCGACCGGTTCACCTGTTCTTCTGCTCCTGCGAGCCTGTCGAGCAGGTCGTCGCGGTCGGGCACGGCGTGCTCAGCCGCCGCCGTAGGCGTGGAAGTGCGCATATCTGCCGCAAAATCTGCGATGGTCACATCAGTTTCGTGGCCCACACCTGTGATCACCGGGATTTTGCTGGCGCGAATGGCTCTCGCCACCGCTTCCTCGTTGAAGTTCCAGAGATCTTCGAGGGAGCCACCGCCCCGGGCAAGAATCACGAGATCGGCATCAATCTCCTGCGCCCGCGAGAGGCTCGACACGATCGACGCAGCGCCTGAGCTGCCCTGCACCACCGTGGGGATCACCGTGACACGCACCACAGGGTAGCGCCGCTGTAGCGTGCGCAGCATGTCCTGGATCGCCGCTCCGGTAGGAGAGGTGATCATCGCAATATGCTTCGGATACCGGGGCAGTCGCTTCTTGATCGACGGATCAAAAAGCCCTTCCGATGCGAGCTTTTCTTTGAGGGCAACAAACTGTTGAAAGAGATCGCCAAGCCCTTGTTTCTCCACCTTCACCACCCGCATCTGATAATTGCCACGCGGGGCATAGACGGTGATGAATCCGGTAAAGGTAGCCTCGTCTCCCGCCTGCATCTGCGGAGCCCTCACGGCATCGCCCTGAAACATCACACAGGACAACTGGGCCTGTGCATCTTTGATCGTGAAGTACACGTGGCCGGATCGGTGATAAGTGAGGTTGGATACCTCGCCCATCACCCGCACTTCCTGCAGAGCCGGATCATTTTCGAGCAGCCGCTTGATGTGCCAGGTACATTCCGATACGGTGTATGCTTGTTTTGCCATAAAAAAAACCGGGCTGCCTGTGTGAGGCGAGCCCGGATAAAATTAGTCGTTTTTTGGGGGAATTCTTAGCGAAGAATCACTCTGCGCGAGCTGAGTGGCTGAGCAGAGGTGGTGAGGTGCAGGAAATATACGCCTCTTGGCAGGGTGGCCACTTCCATCTCAGCAGTTCCTGTGCCGCCGCTGATCGCCTGGCGAAGAACCTCTTTTCCAATCAGGTTGTAGAGGCTCAAGGTTGCATTCTGGCCCAAAGGAAGATCATAATCAACGGAGAAACGATCTTTTACCGGGTTTGGATACGGATTGGAGAGGGTTTTCTCTGCAAGAGCTGCATCGGTGATGCTGTTGGTAGCACCACCCACGGAAAACTCAAATACGACATCAAGAAAATCGGTTGCATCGGCAGCATTCACGATTTTCATCGTGGTGCGGGAATATCCGTCGATATCGCCGGGCAAGAAAGCCACATACTGCTGATCCACCGCTCCGGGGCGATTGAGTGTGTCACCTGGAGCTAGCTTGATTCCTTCGATAGATTGCGAACCATTCACTCCATAGCAAAGGTCCCAGCAAAAATACGTGAGGTGAGTGGTGTCAGCACCGGAGGCCATCAGATTCTCGATCCGGTAGGCAAGCAGGCTGAGGGTGTCATTACTGGTGTTCTTCACATTTATGTAGAACTTCTTCTCTTCCAGGGACTTATCTACCGACAAAAGTCCTGTAGGAGGATCAATCAGCTCAAAGCTCTGGGCAAATGAGGCAGAAGAAAACAGCGCAATGGCGAAGAAAGTAACGAGTGATTTCATTAGGAATTCGTTTCTGGGTTCTGGCTTGTGAAAGAGGTCACACTTTGATTTATATGTAGCAAGATGGGGAATTCCCTCCTAAAGTTGCAAGACGATAGCAACAAACTGCTGTTGATCCAAGGGAATGTTGGTTTCTAACGGGCGCAATCCCACGCGGAATGATCAAAATTGCCAGGTATATGAGATCGAGGGCAGAATTGGAAACAGAGATTGTTGAATCAGGTTATATTCCCATTGTTGTGCGGCATCATTGAATTCCCTTATCATCGACAAATAGAAAGGATTCTGGCGATTATAGACATTGTAAACACCAATATTCAGCATCCTGGGTTCCCCTTTCTCATTTGACGTTCTCCATTCAACCCCGATATCCAGCCGATGATTAGGAGGAATACGAAAGTTATTTTCCTCTGAGAATATCCATTTCGGTGATCCATCAATGTCC
>JANQTF010000235.1:10314-14522 GCA_030731845.1 Bacteroidia bacterium
GTAATTGGGGCACCACTCGAATAGGTAAACGTGGCTGAAGCCTTCCAGGAACTGCTTAATTTAGCTTGTGCAACTGCCGAGAACATATGGCGACGATCAAACCTGCTTGGATACCAGTTCCCTCCATTTATCTCATTAAATCTCTGATTATTCCAGGACAAGGTGTATGCCAGCCAACCAGAGATGAAACCTGCCGATTTGGAGACCAATACCTCTACGCCATAAACTCTCCCGAGCCCATCTGAAATGATGTTTTGCTCCCAATTGCTGGAATAGGTATTGAGCAGATTCGCATCTGCGGAATAATTCGTAATCCGCTGCAAGTGCTTGACGTATGTCTCAATTGACACTGAGATCGCAGGCTCAGGCAGGTACTGTTCTACCCCCAGGGCAATTTGGTTGGAGAGGGAAGGCGGGACCACATCCGTGGTAGGGAGCCAAATGTCGTTTGGGAGGCCTATTCCGTTGTTTGAGAGCGAATGCAGATATTGCACCATTCGGCTATAAGAGGCTTTGAGGGAAGTTTGTGGGGAAAGTCTATATCCCAGGGATGCACGAGGTTCTATGCCATAGTAGGTCTTTCCTTTGGTATGATACAAAGATTGCCTGAGCCCCAATTTTGTCTCAAAATGATCTGAAATTTTGGTGGTTACTTCCGCAAAAACTCCGTTTTCAGATGTCTGAATAGGGGTTTCCCCTACTTCAGTTACCGATTCAAGAGAAATGCTTTTGACAAGAATAGGATTGAAAAAATGGGCGATTGATTCAATTCCCATTTCCAGCGTCAGTTTCTCTCCGAGATATCCCGTAGCTGAGTATTTTATCCCGATATCTGACACTTTCGAATTGTTCTCATAACTCACCTTCTGAGGAGCTGTGTTTGCTACCTCGTTGACCAATTGCTCTGTTGATAGCCCGTAGGTGTAGTTGCTGAAGTATATCATGCCTTTCCCAAACCAGTTTTTGTGGAAGAGGTGGTGATATTTAATAGATGCGAGTTGATTTCCCCAGTTGATCTTGAAGGAACTCAAGGCGCCATTGTCATTGCTTTGAGTGGTCCAATTGTCTACGCCACCATACAGATTGACTGATAAGCGATTTTGCCCATTCTTGCCGACGTTTTGATATAGTTTGAGATTCACATCTCCCATCCAGTAGTTGTTATAACTGGCAACGTCTCCGTTTTCGAAAGCTCCTCTGAATGGCAGAAATATCAGACCCAGGTATGAAGATCTCGCCGAAAATAAATATCCACTTTGGCCTTTCTTGACGGGGCCTTCTACAAGAATTTTGGACGAAATAATCCCCAAGTTCACTTCGCCCTGCAGGCTGTCATTAGCTCCGTTTCGCATCTGAATATCCAGAATGGAGGACAGCCTGCCGCCGTATTTTGCGGGAAACCCTCCTTTGTAGAGGGTAGCGCTCTTGACGACATTGGGATTGATGATCGAGACAAATCCGAATATGTGGGAAAGGTTGTAAATCGGAACATCATCGAGGAGAAACAGATTCTGATCCTGACTTCCGCCTCTCACCAAAAGGCTTGATGTTCCTTCAATTCCCGAGGTCACACCCGGCATTAGGGCCAGCGTTTTTACTATATCCTGCTCCCCCAATAGTGCTGGCAAAGATTTCACCAATTCGATCGGCAAGTCTATCACACTCATCTGGCTCAAGGGCCTCAAGTCCACCCGATCTTCCAAGATGGTAATTTCAGAGAGGCTGATGGGGGTTAAGTTGATCTCGATCAAGGTATCTGACTTGATGTCAACACGGATGGTATCTTTTTGAAAAGAGACATGAGAGAGAAAGAAGCGATTGCTCCCGGCACTACATCTGATGCTGAAATACCCCTCAGCATTCGTCGCCGCAAGCGAAGAGGTGGAAAGATGAATGACTTTCACATGAGGGATCGCTTCTCCATTTCCTCCATAAACATAGCCCTGGAGCTGATGAGTTAGGGATTGAGCAAGGCTGGTATTGGATAACCCAAGGGATAAAACCGATGCAAATAGTATTCTCAGGAATGTCATGGCTAATAGATGATGGTCGTGTCTATAGCTTCAATCATAGAACCGAATATCCCATATCCATGGGTGATATTTGTAAACGTGCTTGTCGGTTGAGAAAAAGCGATATCGATTCCGATGGGTTGATCGAGACTTTCCAAATATTGAAAGAGGGAGTGGTTCAGCGATTGCAGATGGGTAATTACACGGTCTGCCTTTCTGAACCCACCTATTTCCCTAAATCCAGTTGCAACGCCTAGATTGAGGTTGGATGGGCGGTTGGTTATGCAGTCGTCGCTGAATAAGCACTGAATGTTTTCGGCTCCAAAACATGCTGCGTCAAGATTTCCGCCTAAACAAATAGTGAGGGATCCGGGCTCCTCTTCAAAAAATGCACGGGAATCCAGAAAGTAATATTCTGGCTGATCACTGTCTTCGAAGGACACACGCACAATTCCCCCGGAGGAATTGCTGCCTCCCGTATTAAATACCGAATCCTCAAAGCTCACCGAGAGTATCGCAGTCCTGGGTGGCAAGGAAATCGTTTCTGAATATATGTCAGTAAATCCAGGAGCCTCCGCCACCATCTTGTATTGCTTATCACTTTGGGGTTTTATCAGATTTGAAGAGAGGTAGGTTCCCGAAGAAGGGGAATAGATCAGAGAATCAATCAGATCGCTGTTTTCATAGAGCCAAATAGTGCCATCGGTAACATCCCAATTGTCTGGCTCGGGTCCGGTTGGTGGGAAGGTGCGTTGCAGTGTCGCCTCGATGGGTCGATCGGGAGATAGGATGCAATAAAGCACCAACTTCTTCCCCTCAAACGGTATCGGGATCTCTATCTCCTTCGTGCATGTGCAGAGGATCATGCTTAGGGTGCAAACAACCAATGAGGACTTATTCATGCTTTTCTAACCAAATAGAGGCTCCAACATTTATTCTTAGAGAATGGGGTCTTATGCTTTCCCTTCCTGATTCTCCTATTTTTACAGAATATGGGAAATAGGAGCCATGTAAATCAAGGCTGAAATCTTTACCCAAGAAAAGAGAGAATCCCGAAGCTATTCTCCATTCTGGTTCAAAAAAATGTTCTCTGTAAGGTGAACCCGCCGAAATTCCTCTTATTGGCCCAGTCCAGTAAATCGGCCCGAGTCCGACTTCTATAAACGGGTTAAACGGGGATTCTTTAGGGTCATACTTTTTCAAATAAGCTCTCGAAAAAACTCCTAGCCACATCGTTTCTACTGAAAAAATCCAGCTTTCAAATAAGGGAGAGTTGGGATCTTTATTTTGAGCTAACGAGGCATACGAATCGAAACCTACTCCTAGAAATACTCTAGGGATCAGTAATTTTCCGGCGTGAATACTTAGGTTTGCGGAAAAGAAATTATACTGATATTGGAGTCTTGAAATGGATGAGCTTACAAAATAGTGCGGCTCATTTTTTTGAGCATAACACAAAGCGGAAAAAAAGAGGCAGAGAGAAAATAGTAAGATTCCTTTAGTAGTCATTATTTTTCATTTTTTTGGAAAACCCAAAATACAATCGAAAAATTCAGATTAGAACTTATGGGAATAATTCCCTGGAAAGGGCCAGCATCGTACCCAGACCTGAAAACCGAGCTAATATCAAGAGAAAAATCGTGATTGGGGTGCCGAATACTTATTCCAATTTCTCCAGCTGGAAAGAAAAAAAGACTATTAAAAGTCTCAAATTGACTACAAGAGCTACACCCGGTAGGTATAGGAACCAGATAGACATTCCTGTTCCACCCTAAGCCAGGAGAAATCCCTACAAATGGGTTTATTTTTTTCGATGAAGTCCAGGGATAATAGCGAAGCAATCCTCCAATACGAGCGACTTGAAATCGATTCTGTAGAATGATATCAGCATTTATCCCACACCATATATAATTATTGATGGGTCTCAGAAGCAGAGAGTTGAGCTCAAAGTCTTCTAAGCTAGCCCGCCTCAGAGCGAATTTATTGGTGTTTGTAATGTTGGTTTGCGATGAATTGGCAATTATCCACTTCGGTCTGGCCAAGTCCTGTGAATACACAGCACCGAAGGGAATACAAAGGCTCCCCAGGAATGCTGTTAAGTGAAGTAGAATTTTCATGAATCCTTCGAGAAATTAATTGTGCTATTTACCCACTTGCTGCTCTGGTTCCCTCACAGAACCGCTAACAAACTTAGGC
>JANQTF010000236.1 GCA_030731845.1 Bacteroidia bacterium
TATTCCCCTGCCTGATCTAGGACAAGGTCCACGCAAAGTGCTTGTGAAACGGTAATAAGGCATGGAACCCATTAAACAGAAACGATTTCAGAATCTCTTCAGGATGACTTCTCAATTCACCCCCAACCTCTCCTGAGCGCAGCGAAGTCCCGCTTGCGGGAGCCAATGCACAATCCCGACGCACAGGGGCTTTAAAATCCAGTCTCGCTTCTCAATCTCTCGTTTCTGAATCTCTCGCCTCTCAACCTCTCTCCAGTCTGACTTCTCTCATCTGACCCCTGACCCCTGACCCCTATGAATACCAACGCAATCAAAGACTTACTTTTTCGGATGGCCGATGACAAGCTCATCATGGGGCATAGGTCGTCGGAATGGATCGGACTAGGGCCGATTCTGGAAGAAGATATTGCTTTTGCTTCCATGGCCCAGGACGAGATTGGGCATGCCCAAGCCTACTACCAATTGTTGCAGGAGCTGGGCGAAGCAGATCCCGATACGGTGGCATTTACCCGATCGGTGGAGGATTTTCGTTGCTGCCATTTGGTGGAATATCCTATTGGTACCTATGCTTTCAGCCTGATGCGCCATTATCTTTTTGAGATGGCAGACATGGTTCGACTGCGGCACTTGTCCAAGTCGGCCTACGGGCCCCTGGCGGAGCTTTGTACCAAGATTTCCCGCGAGGAAAAATACCATCAAATGCATGGCAAAACATTTGTGAGGCAGCTGAGCAGAAGCACCGACGAGGCCAAGGCCCATATACAAGCGGCCATGGACGAGGCATACCCAATGTCTTTCGGCCTCTTTGAGCCCACAGTGCACTCCACGACCTTAGCTGCCGATGGCATTTTGCCACTGGAAGATGAACTCATGAAGGAATACAGGATGATCGTTGAGCCGTTTTTGCTTGGCGAATGTGGCCTCCGACTACCTTCTGTGGAGAATTTTGTGGACCATTTTGGGGGTCGTAGCGGACACCACACCGAGCATCTTGGGGGCCTCCTGAGCGAAATGACAGAGGTCTATGCCATTGACCCGGCTGCCAAGTGGTAGGGTGCTGCAAGTTGTTGTCATTCCTGTTTATCATCCATTGATTTTCCTATTATGCTTACCCGCGAATCAGTTTATCAGCTCCTTACCCAAGTCATGGACCCCGAAATCCCGGTGCTTTCGGTAGTCAAGCTTGGCATCATAGACGATGTGCGGGTAACCGGAGCTGATGTTGAGATCGACATGGTGCCGACCTTTGCGGGCTGCCCAGCCATTGAAATCATGAAAGGGCAGATCATCGCAAAAGTCAAGGAAGCAGGGGCGAAGGAGATCACGGTGAATGTGAAATTCAAAAAAGCCTGGTCCACCAATCAGATCACAACAGAAGGAAAGAAAACCCTCCGGGAGTTTGGGATCAGCCCCCCGCCATCATTTGAAGGGGAGGTTACACTAGAATTGCTGGAGCATGCAGAATGCCCTAAGTGCGGATCTACCAAAACACGACTGATGAGCAGTTTTGGTCCAACGGCCTGCCGCGCCATTCATCATTGTGATAGCTGTCACGAGACCTTTGAGCAGATGAAGCCGCTCTAGGAGCGGCTTCATGATATTATTGTCGAGGAAGTATGGTAATCTAAAAAGGTCTTTACCCTAGTGGCCACAACGCTTGGTGTGGTGAAGATTCTCGATGGAGTGAGACTTTTTGTGTAGATCCAGTTGCTCGTGAATTCTAAAGGACTGTTGATGAAGTCGCCTGAGATCCTCTTGATTGATCTGATTTGGATAGACCTCGAAATGTGCTTTTTTGCCATCAATGGAGAGTACCTCTTCCTGTAAAACGATACAGTGCTGGCACTCGGTCTGAGTTTGAGAAAAAGGATGTGGATTGAAGGCTGCTCCGTCTATGTCGATCGTTTCCATGATGAAAGGAGGGATCTCTTTTTGAGGTTGTGGAGTCCCCTTTCCAATCACCTTACCAATAGACACACCAATCACAATGCCCGCTGTAATAACGGCTATGGTGATCAGGATTCTGACTGGTAGTGGCTTGTTTGCAATTGGGTTGAAATTCATGATGATTTGATGGTTGTTGTTTTAACGACTTCAAAGTAGGATTATTTCACAAAAGGAAATAGTAAGGAAGGTGTTTTTTCGCAATAAATACCTGTAAGCGACATAATTAGTAGAAGCGGATTTTAGTTGATATGTTTTTGGGATAAAAAAAATAAGAGAAGCAGAACAAAAACTTGGCACTGCTCCTCTTTTTACCTGCTCGCAAATTCCCATTTTGAAAATATGCGGGTGCCTATTTCACTACCCTCAAAAGGCCTCGCATCACGGTGTAATGCCCGGGATAAGTGCAGACATACTGATACACGCCGGGCTGATCTGGGGCGACGAAGTAAATGGTTTCTGATGTGCCGGGCTGAAGGAGCTTTGTGTGGTAAAGTACCTTGCTATTGTTGGGAACATACTGTAGGCTCATGCCCTGAACCCCAAGTGCCATTGCAGCTTCTCCCACTGCGTCGGCAGCATTTGGCATAACAATCAGGCAGTTGTGGGGCATGTCGTCCTGATTGCTAAATGTCCAGCGGATTTTGCTCCCGGCTTTCACTGTCATGTCCTTCACGCTATACTGTAGGCCCGGCACTGTCCCGATTCTTACGTTGATGTCAGCGCCCTCGGTCCAGCTTTCAGGGGCTGTGAGTTGTCGCTTGGCGAGATTTTCTCCCAGCACTTGTGCTGGGGTAGGAGAGGGTTTGGCCATTGCCTGATCTGCATTGGTGCTGGTTTTGTGTTGGGGCATCGTGGTATGTTGGTGTGGCATTGTTGCTGAGGCACCTGCGGGCACCATGAGCTTGTCTCCTGCTGGTATTTCGTTGAGGGTATAGTAGCCTGTGCTATGCAGCAGCGCCGCTCCATCTCGATATGAGGTAATGCCCGCTGCTTTCACTTCATGCACATAGTGCTGCCGCAGGTTATCCACCACAAGTCTGGCGCTAAGCCCATCCTCAGCAACCACCACATGCCTCACTGCGCAGCCTTCTACATTGACCGCAGGCGATCCATAGGCAGGGTGATACTTATAAATGAATCCGCTGATCTCATAGGAAGCCGGATTTCCAGCCGTTTTCTTATCTACCGGCTGGGTAAACTCAATCTCGAAACCGTCGGCAGTGGCGCGAATGGCCTTCATTTCAAATGGCATTTTGCCAGTCCAGACCAGTCGCTGCAAGCCTTCGTTTTGTGGGCCAGCACTTCCCCATCCGCGGTTTGATTCTCCGACAAAAAGAGATCCATCTGGTCCCCAGCTGAGGCGTAGGATGCCAGACTGGAAATTTTCTCTGAATGGAAAGGCAGCCCCCTGATACACACCGTTGACTTTCTCTAAAAACACCCGGGTGATCTTGCTTTGGCCCTGGTCTCCGATCAAAATCTGTCCGGCAAATGGCCCGAAGGCACCACCTGTCTCATCTTTGATGATCTGTGAGGTAGAGATTCCCAGCACGCCATGTGGCAGCCACACAGCTGGCGTTTTCACTCCTTCTACTTCTTCGGCGATTTCAAAGAGGGTCTGAGGCACTTCGTCTTCAATATTTTCGGGCTTGATGGGGCGCTGTCCGGGCGCTGCCATGCGGGGGTTCACCCTGCTGTAGATGTCAGTGAGGGTGACTTTCACGGGTGATTCTGGCCTTTCGGCCCACTTGAGTCCGGCAGGATGGCCGGTGAAATCGCCCTTTTCTACGTGCACAAGGCCACCTGACCCGATCCAATCTCCCTGATTATCCGCATAAAACAGGTCGCCGTCGATCACAGCAAGCCCACAAGGAGAGCGCATGCCAGTGGCCCAGGGTTCCATCGTGCCATCGGGGGTGATCCGCATGATCCACCCGCGCCATGGCACGCGGCTTTCGCCTCGCCACCATTCAATGTTGCCAAACGCCACGTTGCCTGAGACAAACATATTGCCATCAGGGGCGAAGGCCGGGCCGTAGCTATACTCGTGGTAGTGCCCGGAAATAGGCCATGAATACACCTCTTCGTACAGATCCGCTTTTCCATCGCCGTCTTTGTCCCACAGCCGGGTGAGTGCTCCGCGCTGTGTCACCCAGAGGGTGCCATCGTGCCAGGCCAGGCCCAGCGCCTCATGCAGGCCCGTGGCAAAGAGGCGATAGTTGGGGGTGCTTCCCCCTTCCATGCCTGGGTTTTCGATCACCCACACATCTCCCCGCCGCGTAGCAGCTGCAATGCTGCCGTCGGGCAGGGTAGTAAGCCCTCCTACTTCCAGAACGATTCCTTCTGGAACTGGCAGGGTAATCATTGTGTAATAATCCGACTCAGAAGGCTGCTGGGCTGTGGCAACCCCGAGGCTAAGGATCAGAAAAGCAGAGCTTAGATATTGTTTGATTGTCATGATAGTAGGGTTGAGGTTACCATTCAATGGCATAAATGATAGGGGCTGATTGCAGGCTAAGATCTATCACGAGCTGAGCCACGCCATCTCTCTGGATGATCTCTGCGGCTTGTGAGACAGGCATTTTTACGTAGTAGCGTTGGTCAATGCTGTAGGTCTCGGATCCGGCCTCTCCAGTCACTTTTGTGATGCTGCTTCCATGTGCTACCCGGAGAATGGCGCCTCGTGGTGCTTGCCCGCTGAGTGTGAGAACCCGCTGTATGCCGCGCTGCTCCTCCTCTGCGATCCAGGTATCTGTGATGGTTGCATCTCCGATCCCGTAGCGGAAGCTGGGGTTGTAGCTATCAGAATGTGGAGGAAAAGCATAGCCTTCAAAGTGGTATCCAAGCGCTTCTGGCAGCTCATCTGGCCATGGGGCAGTTTGGCCTGTGGCGAATGCGATGCCAGCTTTGTCGCCAAAGGGTTGCACCGCACCTCGGGGAGAAGAAGATCCGTCTCCTCGGTCATGCCACATGGGCGTGGCATCGAGGTATTCTCCTTTCCAGGCTTGCACCAGGGCTGCTCTGTCTGGATCATAAGTAAAATGCACTCCTTTTGGACTGCCCACAGAAATGGCGTGAACGATTCGTCGCTCGCTGCTTTCGTCTTGGTAGTCGATGAAGCAGCGCATGATTTTCTCCGTTGCGCCCACACCAATGTAGATAGGTTGGGTGGGGCTGCCCAGCGGCATAGAGCTCATCAGACTTAAGCGCTGCTGCCGCAGTCCGGGGCCAGATATTGCGAGGGAAAAGCCATTGTTGTACCAGCTATCTCTCTTGTGATAGAGCAATTCAAAGGGTACGGTTCCGGCAGTTGCGGTGTAGGTGCCTTGCTGGGCCCACCACCCGTAGTTTATAACTGGTTTTCCAGCAATGGTTATCTGACCATTGCCCAGGGTATTGAGGTCGATGAGGTAATCGCCATCTCTGGGGAAGGTGATTTCTCCATTTACCCGAAGGATAAAATCTTCACTCTCGTTGACTACTTCGGCTGTGAGGGCCTCCATGCTGCCGGAAGCCACTGGCGTGAGAGCAGAAAATGTTGGCATTTCTTCGAAAATCCCTGTGTACACGCCATAGGTGAGTCCCGAGATGGAAGCAGGCGGAGAGTCGAAATTATTGATCTTGATGTTGCGAAAAGCCACCGGGCCATGGTCGCCCTGGATTCTGAGGGGGCCTTTGGGGATGTCTTTTGGATAGTCGGACCCACGGGTCGGTCCGGTGAGGATCACATTTTGGTGAATGAGCTGACCATTGAGGGATACGCTAAGGATCTTGGCGGGAGCAACTTTGTTGCCGTCTTCATCAAATCTAGCTGCCTGAAAGGAGATGGCAAGATGCTGCCACAAGCCGGGGGCTTTGGCGACATTCATTCTGGGAGCATGTCCTTCGTAGCCTTCATTGCCCTCGCCGCGGGCTTCGTCCCAGCGCTGATAAATGCCGCCACAGTCACCATAGGTGATATTGGTTTTGCCATAGCTATCCAGAAGCTGAATCTCATATTGCCCTTGCAGATAGATTCCGGAATTGGAGTGCATGGCCATCATAAATTCCAGTTCCACATCGGCATCGCCGTGTTCAAAGGTGGAATACAGATCTGCCTTGGCTTTATCGCTAGGCAGATTCACCAGAATCCCCTTTCCGGGACTGGCGCTCAAGGTTTCATTGCGGGTAAGATCAGCCTGGACTGAGCTGGCAAGTTGCCAGTTGGACCCCGGCTTGTCAAAGGCAGAGAGGTCATCAAGCTTGAGCATGGTGCCTAGACTCTGTCCTACAGCCAAGGGGCTCAGCAGGCTGCCGAGTGTTGTGAGTAGAAGTAGTTTGCGAATCATGAACTTGGAGTTGAAGTCAAAGAAGTTTCGACCTCCAAGTTAGCGGAATATTTGTTGTTCACGACCTGCTACACCCCAAGGATCAGCACGAGCATTAAATACACCCATAATACTCCGAGGAAGTGCCAGAAGTACAGGGCAAGCTCAAAGATTCTGCTCTCATTTCGCTGAAATCGGCCCAATACCACACCTAAAAAAATAAGCCCACCGATGAGGTGCAACCCGTGCAACCCGCTCAGGGCATAGAGAAACTGCATCTTGCGTCCACTCACATCGATCCACATTCCAGATTGCCACAACTCTCCGTATGCGGCTAGCTGCCCCAATAGAAAGATGCCCCCCATGATGATGGCTCCCTTTATCCATACTTTTCCATTTGCCTCCTGCCTCCTCATCCATGCACCCTGTAGCAGCGCAGAGCTTCCAATCAGGACGAGGGTATTGGCATAAAACAACCAGGGGATTTCATACGCACCTACGGTAGGCGCCGAAAAAAAAGCCAGGCTCAAAGCCCCAAAAAGGATGGCTACTGTCAACATGAGAAGGATGATACCCATCTTTCCAGACATATCTAGCCCTGAATCTGCCATTTGTGAATTTGTCACTATACTTTTTGTTTGAATAACTATGGAATAAATTCCTAACAAGCCAGAGGAGCAATAAGTTTGTTTCATCTTTCTGTATTTTGAGGGAAATACTCCGCTTTTATGAAGTTTTTTCATCCGCTAGTTGATACCTCTGGAATGATCTTCTTTGTCGCACTTGTTGTGGGCTGTGGTGCTCCCAAAGATCAGCCAGCTTTTGATCCCTCCACGAGCCTGCAGGATATAGAGCCCCAAGTCTTTTCTTTGCTTTCTCCCCAGCAAACGGGCGTTAATTTTGAGAACCCTCTTCCAGAAAATGATCAGCTCAATATTCTTGAGTATGAGTATTATTACAATGGTGGCGGCGTGGCCATCGGAGATGTAAATGGAGACAAGCTCCCCGATTTGGTCTTTACGGCCAATTTGGTCGCCAATCGATTATTTCTCAACCAGGGAGGTCTCGCCTTTCGGGAAGCCTCAATTGAAACTGGCTTTGTGAGCCGCCCAGGATGGAAAACCGGGGTGGTGATGGCAGATGTCAATGCAGATGGGCATCTCGATATCTATGTCTGTCGTTCTGGAAAAACAGGGGAAGAGGGCAGGCGAAATGAACTATTTGTGAACAAAGGCGATGGCACTTTTCGCGAGGCAGCAGCTGAGTTTGGCCTCGATGATGCGGGCTACACCACTCATGCCAGTTTTTTTGATTATGACCGTGACGGAGATCTGGATTGCTTTGTGCTCAACCACGCCTTGCGACCAGACTTCAATCTCCGTGTTTCACAAGTTAAAGATCAGCGTCACCCTGAGTTTGGGGACAGATTATACCGAAACGACAACGGGAAATTTGTAGATGTGAGTGCTGCTGCTGGAATCAAGGGCAACCCCATTGGCTTTGGCCTGAGTATTACAGTTGAAGATTTTGACCGCGACGGCTGGCTCGATCTCTTTATCGCCAACGACTACACCGAACAGGATTATTTCTACCGAAATAATGCCGATGGCACTTTCACCGAAACCCTCAACCCAGCCATGGCCCACACTTCTCACTTTTCCATGGGCTCAGATGCCGGAGATGTGAATGGCGATGGCTGGCCTGACCTGATGGTGCTCGACATGCTCCCGGAAGACAACTTCGGGCAGAAAGTCCTCAAAGGCCCTGACAATTATTCTCGCTATAACATGCAGGTGCAGTATGGTTTTTATCACCAGCAAATGCGCAATACCCTCCAGCTGAATCTTGGCCGCGGCCTGCTGGCCGGACAAGCATTCTCGGAGGTAGGCCAACTGGTAGGTGTCTCCAATACAGACTGGAGCTTGTCCACCCTCATGGCTGACTTTGACAATGATGGCGATCTCGATATTCACGTCACAAATGGCTATGTGCACGCCAGTACACAACTCGATTTTGTGAAATACGACTATCCAGCAGCGGTAAAAGCTGCGCAGGATGCTGGAAGGGTCCTTGGCAATGGCGAGGTATCTAAGACAATTCCTTCCATTCACAAGACCAATGTGATGTATCGCAACGACGGGCCAGAAGTTGAATTCGCCAATGCTACTCAAGCATGGGGGATGGAGAGACTCTCCTACTCCCAAGGCGCCGCTTTCGGTGATCTTGATATGGATGGAGACCTTGACCTTGTGGTCAATAATCTCAAAGCGCCAGCTTTTATCTACGAGAATAAATCGTCTGGTCAATCAGTCGAACTTTTTCTCACGGGAACCGACAAAAACCCCTTCGCCATCGGCGCTACGGTGATTGCCTGGGTAGGCGGGCAGCCCATGCGAAGAACCCTGATTCCTGCCAGAGGCTTTCAAAGCAGCGTGGAGCCGGTCATTCACATTGGGATTGGCGCTCATCGAGCCATCGACAAGCTGGAGATCATCTGGCCCAACGGCGATTTTCAGACAATGGAACAGGTCGCAGCTGGCAAACATGCCATTGCCTGGAAAGCAGGGCTGCCAACCTATCAGGCCGAAGATCTTGGCCTGAACCGGATGTCGGAAACAGGATTTACCCATGTGGAGGATGATGACGTAGAGTTTCATGTGCAGCCCCTCCTGCCGCACATGCTCGGGCGATTTGGCCCTTGTCTGGCAGCCCAAAGCCTCGATGCACAATCGGGAGAAGTATTTGTGGGCGGTGGCCCAGGTCAGGATGCCATGCGAATGACCTACCGCCTCTCAGGCGGAAAGCTTGTTTGGTCGGGCAAGCCCCTTCCAGGCACGCAGATAGCAGAAAGCACAGACCTGACCCTATTTGATGCTGACGGCGATGGTGATCTGGACCTGTATCTTGTATCGGGAGGAAACAGAGAAAACATGGATGCAGCTTCTCTGAAGGATGTTCTTCTGCTCAGAGAAGGGGATCAGTTCCGGATTTCTTCCTTGCCTCCCCTTGCCGTGAGCGGTGGTTGCGTTGCAGCCGGTGATGCCGATGGCGACGGCGACGAGGACTTGTTCGTAGGCGGAAGGGTTATTCAAGGTCAATACCCCTTGAGCCCGCCAAGCTATTTGCTGCTCAATGATGGTCGAGGAAATTTCTCAGTCTCTCATCCGCAGGCATGGCTGGGCACCGAAGCCCTCGGCATGATCTCCGATGCACGATGGGCGGATTTGGATGGCGATGGGAAAAAGGAGTTGATCATTGTGGGAGAATGGTCCACGCTGAGAATATTTGGGTGGCGAGCTGGGAAATTTGCCGAGCTCACAAGCGAATATGGCCTCGGCGAAAGCAGCGGTTGGTGGACCCGGCTTGAGGTCGCCGATCTCGATGGCGACGGAGATATGGATCTGCTCACAGGCAATATGGGAGAGAATAGCCAACTTCGGGCAACACCCTCAGAACCCCTGCGCCTGTATGCCGCCGACTATGATCAAAATGGAAGTATCGACCCGGTCATTACCCATTTTATGGAAGGAAAAGAGGTGCCCATCGCTTCGAGAGATGAGCTGATGGGAAATTTAAGATTCCTGCAAAAGCAGTTTCCCCGATACGAAAACTATGCCCGTGCCACGATTTTTGATTTGTTCACTTCTGAGATGATGGCCCATTCGCAGATTCTGGAGGCAAAGATGTTGCGCTCTGGGTGGTGGGAGCAGGCCAATGGCCAGTTTGTTTTCCACCCTTGGCCGCTCATGGCCCAACAAAGCCCTGTATTTGGCCAGGTAGTGGCCGATTTCAATGCAGATGGCCTTCCTGATGTGTTGCTTGCAGGAAATTTCTACCCTTCCCGCGCCGAAACCGGGCGCTTTGATGCCTCTCTTGGTTGCTTATTGACCGCAGATGGTGCTGGCGGGTTTCGCGCTTCTTCTCCGGGAAGGGAGGCTGGTCTGTGGTTCTCGGGAGATATTCGCGACCTCATTAGGCTCCCATTAGGTGAAAATGAGCACTTGCTCGTCGCCGCGCGCAACAATCAGCCATGGATTTGGGGGGTCTGGAAATCAGGCGCTCAGTAAGAAATGAGAGAATGCCAGATTCGAAACAAGACTGCCTGCTAAAGATATTTAATAAGTGAGACATCTTAACTATTTGATTAATAGTGCTTTGGGCTTGTTTTTCTGCTGAATTTAATACGAATTAATGTAATTTATTTTTAAAAAAGTATGTAAGTGATATATTTATTTTGGCTTTCGAATTATTGTTGGGCGCTATATTCTTGTATCGTAATCAACAGGCACAATGAAGCCAGCTACAACAGAACAATTACCTTACCTCTTGCACTTGTTAGAAGATCCAAGCCCCGCCGTAAGAAGTGAGGTGAGGGGAGCCCTCTCGGGCTTTGGCCATTTTCTCCGGCCATCCACGAGAGAGTGGGTCACAGCTCAACCCGAAGATGTCAGGCTCGAATGGGACTATATCTGTGCCATCGCAGAAGAGAAAGCCCTCAAAGACAGCTGGCTCTCCTGGATGCTCATCGATTCGTATGCAGATCAGCTCGAAGCCGGTATGATGGCCCTGGAGTTTGGCGGAAGCTATTCCAGACATTTCATTCACAACTCTCTCGATGAGCTGGCCACAGAGGTATCCCATCTCTATCCACGACTTCGCTGCGAAGACCTGATGGACTATTTATTCAGAATCAGGGGATTTAACAAAACACTCCGCGAGCAAACCTATCTACAGCATCGCCTTGGATATGTGTTGCGATATGAGCGTGGAAGTCAACTTGGCCTCGGGATTCTTGCCGTGATTTTGGCTGAAAAGGTAGGACTAGCCATTTCGCTGGTAAAGATTCACGGCAATTGGCTCATACTTGACCAGAATTCAGGAGAAAACGTGCTGTATAATCCTGAAACAAATGGTGCACGCCTTCTCAGAAGCGAAGCCATGTGCATAGAAGAAGCCTACCGCCGCGATATGCTCATGGCAGATGGCCTCAGCGCCACGGCAGAGGAAATCCTCCTCGAAGTGATAGAATCACATCTTGAGGGATATAAACGCAGCGGCCTGCGCGACCGAGAAGTAGAAATGATTGAAAAACACCGGGATCTCTCCCGGGAAATAGATAGAAGGCATCTCGTCGATTTTTTGATCGACTGAACCTTCCTAAGATTTACGGTTTGGTATTGTGGTTCATAGGGGGGCCCGCGGCGTTTTCGTCGTGGGCTTATTTCTTATCCTCCTGATGCCACCTGCTCCACCTTGCGCCATACCCTGAAGAGGTTGCCTGAGCAAATCTTCGCAATGTCTTCTTCCGAATACCCCCTTCGCAGCAATTCCTCGATCAGTGCGGGGTACATCGATACATCGCTGATGCCTTTGGGCACCATGCCCACGCCGTCAAAGTCAGACCCGAGGCCTACATGGTCGATGCCGGCGAGTTTCAGCACCCGGTCGATGTGGTCGGCGACTACTGCCACGGTGCCGGTGACGGTATCTCCTTCTGCAAAATATTGCGCCACAAATTCATTGAAAGCGGAATCAAAATGCAGGCTGTTGGTCGCCTCCATCCAGGTTTCGATCTCAGTCCCGTGCTCTTCCCAGGCCGCGGCAGGCAGGCTGCCAGTGAAGTAAGACCCAAAACTGATCATGATCACGCCATCGTTTTTGGCGAGTGCCTTGAGCATGTCGTCGCCCATGTTGCGCTCGAGCCCGGGCGTGAAATAGCGCGACGAAGAGTGTGAAGCAATCACGGGAGCCTTGGCAATCTCCAGCACCTGATAAAAAGTGCTGTCAGACACGTGAGAAATGTCCACCATGATGCCGAGGCGGTTCATCTCCGTCACCACTTCGCTGCCAAATGGGCTCAAACCATTCCAGGTGCGGGTAGTGTCGTAAGACGAATCGCAGATTTCGTTGTCTTTGGCGTGGGTGAGGGTGATGTAGCGGATGCCGCGGTCATAGAAATGCTGGAGATTGGCGAGATCCGTGCCGATGGGCGCGCCGTTTTCCATGCCCAGGGGCAAGGAGATTTTGCCAGCTGCGAAGTTGGCTTCAATCTGATCTGGGCTCGTGGCGATGGCGGCTTTGTCTGGCTGCAGGCTCACGAGGCGCTCCACCATGTCGATGAGGCTATCGGCCAGGGCAAAAGAGCTCCCGGGTGTCTTTTGGGTTTCGGAGGGAATGTAGATCGACATGAAGGGTGCGTCGAGGCCGCCTGCTCGGGCGCGTACAAAGTCAAAATGCCCTTCGGGCGTCACTTCTCCGATACTGAGGTATTCGCGGTCGAGCCGAAAATTTTTCACCTTCATCCGATACGGCAAATCCACGTGCCCATCGGCGATGATGTAGCGATGCGCCAGTTCATTGGCTTTGGCAGCTAGCGTCGCTGGAGCGGTTGCGCTGCTGTCTGTGGCTTCGTTACACGCAACGAGGGTCACGATCGCCAGGAAAAGGAGGATGATATTCTTCATGAGCATAGGGATGAAAATGATAGATGAAAGGTATGATTTCTTTTTTGAAGCGAGGCGAAGAATCCAAGTTCTCCCTCAAAAGAGAAAGCCAGGACATAATAGCACGGTATGGAGGGACAAAATTGGGAATATTAACCCGGTATGGAGGGATGAAATGGGAAATATTAACCCGGTATGGAGGGATAAAATGGGAAATATTAATATCTTGTGGAGGGATGAAATGAATCTTTCGCTCGTGGTACCATGAAAAAAGCCGAAAAATGCTATTGCTTTAAACACTTAGGAAGTGAATATGGGTAACAAGAGAGAGACGTTTAGAAGGATCATTGCGGACTTTGTTTCTAAGCCACTCGCCGACATCAGGCAGCGTGCTATTAAGATCCCGCTTGATGTGCCTAAAATTATTTCCTTGCTTGGACCCCGCCGTTCCGGCAAGACATATCTCCTTTATGGAACGATTCTCGAATTGAGGAAATCACTTCCCCATAGCAGAATGGTATATTTGAATCTGGAGGATAATCGGCTTTTCCCCCTCTCGCTTGCGGATATGGAGGATTTTGTAGCTGCTTATTATGAGCTTTTTCCCGAGAATAAGCAGGAGAAGGTCTTCTTTTTTCTCGATGAAATACAGGAGGTTGATCTGTGGGAAAAGTTTGTGAGAAGATTATCTGATCAGGAAAACTGCCGGGTATTTCTGACTGGCTCTTCTTCAAAATTGCTGAGTCGGGAGATTGCGTCATCCCTCCGTGGACGGACTATTTCCTATGAGATTTTTCCCCTGTCATTTTTGGAATTTCTTGATTTTCAGGATATTCATACCAATCCAGATACTTCTGAAGAGGAGGCCCTGATCCTTTTTCACCTTCGCAGGTACCTACTTCAAGGAGGGTTTCCAGAGCTCATTTTCCTGCCAGAATCTTTACACCGGCGAGTGATTGGGGAATATATTGATCTGATGCTCTATAAAGATCTCGTGGAGCGCTTTGGAATCCGACAACCTGAGGTGATCAAATATCTCATGAAGTTTCTGCTTCAAAACATCGGAAACCGGATGAGTCTGACCAAGATCTTCCAGGACATCAACTCTCAGGGATACAACATCGGAAAAAATACAGTCGCCGAATACATCTCTCATCTTGAGGAAGCTTTTGCCATTTTCCGTGTTCCGATTAGCTCGGATTCCATCAGGCGCCAAGCTATTAATCCTGATAAAATCTACGCAATTGACGCTGCCTACAAGCGAGCTGTGAGCACGACTGATGACATCGGGATACTGTTGGAAAATGCTGTTTTCTTGCACTTCCGGAGGGAAGGCGTGATGCCCGCCTACCTCGACAAGCATCAGGAAGTGGATTTTGTGCTTCCCAATAAGGAGTTGATCAATGTTTGCTATGATCTGTCTTCTGAGTCGACAAGATCCAGGGAGATCAACGCGCTCAGAGAGGGCATGCGTGTTTGCAGCCAAAATACAGCCGATCTGTATTCGTGGGATGAGCGATCTGACCTGACAGTGGAAGAAGGACTCATCAGAATACGGCCTGTTTGGCAGCTTTTTCTAGGCTCTTTGCGCTAAATCCCCGCAGAATCTCAACTTCTCTCTTTCCTTTATCCCAGCCTTCTCCCCGAGGGCCAAGGAGGAAGAACAACCGTGCCCCGTGGGGTGGTCCCGGCGCTTTGGCCGGGACCGGGGTGGAACGAAAGGCGAAAGTTCTCACCCTCTTTCCGTGCGACTCCGCTGGGGTCGGGGGTCTCGAACATTCCCTTTTGCCTACTGGCATTCTTC
>JANQTF010000237.1 GCA_030731845.1 Bacteroidia bacterium
TACCTCGGACAGTTCGAGAATCTCTATGCCCTCAATGTGATCGAGCACATCGAAGACGATGTGCTGGCCCTGGTCAATTGCAAAAAACTCCTCAAGCCAGGCGGACGCATCGTGATTCTGGTGCCAGCCTATCAGTGGCTGTATAACAAGTTTGACGAAAATCTCTTTCACTTCCGGCGCTACACGCGCTCCACGATGGGCAAGGCTTTTCAGGATGCCAACATTAAGATTGTGAAGAAATTTCATTTCAACACGATCGGCATCGCCGGGTGGTTTGTTTCTGGTAATTTGCTGAAAAAAGAGACCATCCCTTCCGGGCAAATGAAGCTCTACAACAGCCTTGTACCCATCTTCCGGCTCGTGGATAAGGTGCTTGTGCGGCAGATTGGCCTGAGTGTGGTGGTGGTAGGCGAGAAAGAAGCATGAGAACATTCAGGACTCTGAATGTCTGAGCTTGGTTGTTATTTGCGCTTTTGTCCATCGAGACAAATCGTTATCTTCCTGACTCAATCCAGTCACATGCGGACAGTCAGCTATCTTTTGGGGCAAAAGGTCAGTTTGGAGGACATCCTCGCACTACACCGCGAGGCGCCCGAGCTGATCATCGAGCGAGATGCAGAGGGCTGCCTCGTCATGCAGGAGCCAACGGGCTTTTATTCGGGTTCCCAGAACTCTGAGCTGAATTATCAGGTCAAACATTGGAACCGGAAATACCTTCGCGACGTGGTCAGCGATTCCTCCACGGGGTTTCTCCTGCCCAATCAGGCGCTCCGCTCGCCTGATGTGGCCTGGGTGTCGCATGAGCGACTCGCAGCGCTCAGTCCGGAGCAGCTCGAAGGCTTTCCGCCCCTCGTGCCCGATTTTTTGATCGAGTTGCGATCCCGCAGCGATCAGCTGCCTGCCTTGCTGGCCAAAATGGAAGAATACCGCAGTTGCGGCGTGCGTCTCGGCTGGCTCATCGATCCCCTCGACAAATGCGTCCACATTTACCGGGAAGATGGTTCCACAGAACTGCTCGAAGGCTTTGACCGCGACCTCTCTGGCGAATCGGTGCTCGAGGATTTTTTGCTGGATTTGAGGCGGTTGATGTAGGAGGTAAAGAGAGCAAGCTGATTGAGCGTCTCCGCAAAAAAAATTGCACCTTGCGGTCCAAGTATTTTTGATCCATGGACTTCGTCACATTTCTCCGACAGCGCATACAGCAACCCCTTCCCGGTATTGATGTGCAAATGACCATGGCGCCACCTATCCGAAGCCGGACCGAGCTCGTGCCACCCGACGCAAAGCTAAGTGCCGTGATGATGCTGCTCTATGAACACCACGGAGCCTTGACCTTGCCCTTGATGCGCCGAAGTCAAGATGGCCGTGTGCACGGAGGCCAGATCAGTCTGCCGGGTGGCAAGTGCGAGGCAGAAGATCTTGATTTTCAGGTCACGGCCCTGCGCGAAACAGAAGAGGAGTTTGGAATCGCCCGCGAAAGCATTGACGTGATCGGTGCCCTCACCGACATCTACATTCCGCCCAGCCGATTTTTGGTATATCCACACGTGGGTCTGCTGTCTGCTCGCCCAGATTTTAGGCCAGATCCGAGGGAGGTTGCCGAGATCATTGAGGTGGATGTGTTTCAGTTTCTCGACCCAAGTAGGCGTGCTATCCACAAGGTGAATGTGAGTGCTGGCTTCGAAATATCAGCTCCCGGCTACACCATCAACGATGGCGAGCTGATTTGGGGCGGCACCGCCATGATGCTCGCAGAGCTTGCCTATTTACTGGAAGAATGGCAAAAGTTGGGGTAAATGCGGTGTCAACAGGACAGGATGGTTTTGGCTAAGGTTTCGCAAAAGATCCTTATCTTGATATATCTCTTTCCTCTGAAGATCACACCACAGCCCGATGATTCCTCCTCAGAATCCCCATGATGGCTTGTTTAAGGCCACATTTACCAATCAAACCATCGTTAAAGATTATCTCCGCAACTTTCTGCCTGCGGAGCTGACCCGAAATTTTGATTTTGAGAGCTTGCGACTTGAGCCAGGGTCCTACATCACCCCGGAGCTGGAACCCTTCTACTCCGACATTGTGTATGAATGTGCGGTGGGAAAAAAGAAGATCATGATTTCCCTCCTATTTGAGCACAAATCTACCCCGCCCCGCTATCCACACATCCAACTGCTGCGCTACATGGTGGAAGCATGGGAACAACGCATAAAAAATAAGCAGCCCCTGAAGCTCATCGTTCCGATCATTGTCTATCACGGCAAGAAAAAATGGACCCTGCGTCCATTTCACCGCTACTTTGCCGCAGTTGGAAAGGAGTTTCTGCCATTCATTCCACAATTCGACTACCACCTCACAGACCTGAGACAATGGAGCGACGAGGCCCTGATCGACCTTCAGGCAGGCCTTTTGATCAATACCTTTCTCCTGTTTAAGCACCATGGAGAAGATGAGTACCTCAAAAAGTCTATTCGCACCCTATTTATTTCCGTTGAAAATTACGCGAAAGACGAAACCCAACGAAACCTGATCCTCTCCTTTTTTGTATATTTATGGACAACAAGCGACCTTAAAGACAAACAGTTTATCAAGCTCATAGAACAACTACCACAGGATTTAACCAAAGAAACAATGACGACTTACGAGCAAATTCTTCATAGAGGCGAGCTCAAGGGCGAGCTCAAGGGCAAGGTCGAGGGCAAGATTGAGGGCAAGATCGAAAAAGAGAACCTGGTCATCTCCAACGCATTTGCCAATGGCTTTTCGATAGAAACTATCGCCATGCTCACTGAGCTTTCTCAGGAAGAGGTGCAGGCACGAATTATTTCCCTGGGGTTACAAAATCCTCCCCAATAAAGCCAACGACAATGACGACTTACGAGCAAATTCTTCATAGAGGCGAGCTTAAGGGCGAGCTCAAGGGCAAGGTCGAGGGCAAGATCGAAAAAGAGAACCTGGTCATCTCCAACGCATTTGCCAATGGCTTCTCGATAGAAACCATCGCCATGCTCACTGAGCTTTCTCAGGAAGAGGTGCAGAAAAGATTGAACGCACTTGGCCTGACATAAAAGGCGCTGCCTACAGCCTCACATATCCCTTACTTTTTCTCAAATACCCCTACCCACCTCAGGTAGCTGTCGGCATATACTTCCCGGAAATTTTGTACCTGATAGAGGGTGAGTTGCAACGATGGTGCCGCATCCAGCACGCGACGCTTCAATGCCTGTGGATCGTAATGCCGGGAAAAATACTGGTACCAGTCGCAATAGCGCAGGCGAGCCTGCGGATCGAGCTTGGGCCTGTGGCCCTTGAGTAGGTTATAGCCCGGATCTACATGTATCGTGTAGGTATGCGCGAGGTAAAATGGTAACACCACAGCCCGACCACCGGGCTTGAGCACGCGCTCCAATTCCTGAAAAAACAGGGTATCGCTATTTCCCTCAAAATGCTCCAGCGAGCAGTGAAGGGTCACAGCATCTACACTCCCATCAGGCAGATGAAGCTCATGCCCCCATCCGCCGATTTGGTTGCCGTGAATGCCTTTGGGATACACGAGGTCCTGCCGATAGGCGGTGGCACCAAATCGCCGGGCAAGAATATCTGCAAAAGGCGAGGTGCACGCCGCGATGTCGATGAAGGTGGATGATTCATGGAGCGAAAAAAACTGTGTCGAGACGTAGTGCTCCAGCGTTTTCTCCGTAAAATTTTGCCCCGGATCTTTTCCTCCTCCATAATAGCTTGCCGGGTAATCTGCAGCCGAAAGCCAGGCTTGATATCCCGCGGGATCAATGGAGAATGGCAACACGGGGACGCCCATGTTGGCATATTCCGAAGCCATGACGTCATCGAGCTCGGGGTGATCGAGGTGCTCATCTGAGATGTGTCCACGGCCCACAGTATAGCCCTGATACGTTGCCGGGATCAGCGGCCACTTTCCCGCGCTGCGGTAGAGCATATCGTGAGACCAATGGTAGATCGAGCGAATCATATCAGCAAATTTAAGCAAGCACAGCAACAATTACTGAAATTAGCGGCTGAATGTTACCTTTCCATTTTCCATGACCATTTTTTTGAGATGATCAGAATACACAACCCGTTGATTTGGCTGGGGCTTATGTTCACTGTCCTGCTTTCCTGCAAGCAGGATCTGGTCATGAATAGCTGCCAATTGCAGGTGATCACCTCCGGTGATGGCGACACCTTGTCTGTTCTGAACTATGACGAAAATGGGCTGGAACGAATCAATCTCTACCTGCCCAGCGGGATTCGCAGGTTCGTGTACGACAATGGCGTGGTGGTTCGGGAAGAATGGTTTGGGCCTGTGGGGAACCTCAACCGCTTTCGGGCTTTTTCATACAGAGCCGACAGTGCTCTGGAGGAAATCATTTCCTACGGGCTGAATGCCAACGGTCAATGGGAACCTGTTCAAAAGGAGCTTCTCGAGACCAATGCTTCCGGACAGGTGATCCTGTCGAAAATTTACCAAATCGAGCCTGGCCTGGAAACCTTGTCGGCCTACCGCACACGGGAATGGCGGGGAGAGCTGCTGACCCAAGAATCTTCGTGGCAACAACACCCCGGTGATTCTTCTGTATGGCAACTTGCCAGCACATCTACCTTTACCTACGACAACAACAATAGCCCCTGGCCCAACCTCCCGCCCATAGATCCATGGAAATATCGCAGAAATCTCAGCAGCGAACACCGGACCCTCTTCGAATACCTGCCCGGTGGCGACACACTCCGCCTTCAATTCCAGCGATCTATCGACTACCTTTACAACAAAAGCGGCTATCCCACTGAGGCCCAAATGACCGATTGGGGAGGGCAGTTATCCGTAGAAAAATACCAATATGTCTGTGAGGAAACTCTTCGTTAGTCTGTTGTGCATTGGCTCCCTGCTTAGCGCATGCGAAAACAAGCCCACCCAAGAGGCAAGTATTTCCAAAACTGATCACCAATGGATGATTGATACCCTCGCTACGCTGGCACGGGAAGCAGACCCTACCAAAGTGTATGCCCTCAACACTGCGAGGATTGAGGAATATGGCAAAGAATTGTATCAGGGAAATGATCCGCAAAAGCAGGCGAGAGCGATGTTCTTGCGTTCAGAAGAATTACTAAATTCTGGAAGAACCGAAGCCGCCATCGGCCAATTTCGGGCATTGCTGGTAGCAGTGGGGGGCGAAAACCCCACGATCAATGAGCACACCAAGCGCATCATGGACCGCATCGCACTCTCTTTTTTAAGACTCGGCGAACAACAAAACTGCCAGCTCAATCACAATGCGGAGTCCTGTGTTTTCCCATTCAGAGGAGGGGGAATTCACACAAACAAAAACGGATCGGAATATGCGATTGGCCTCTACACAGACTTGCTCCGCAAATATCCCAACGACCTTGAGTCCCGCTACCTGCTCAACATTGCCCACATGACCCTCGGCACCTGGCCCGATGGTGTGCCGGAGGAGTTTCGAATGCCGATGGACGTACTGGGGCAGCCACATGAAGACTTTCCTGAGTTTGACGACGTAGGTATGGCCAATGGCGCAGCCATGAATGGTCTTTCTGGCGGAGTTGTCATTGCAGACATGAATGGTGATCAGCGCCTCGATATCCTCGCTTCATCGTATGGATTTACTGACCCGCTCAGCTTGCTCATTGCACAACCCGAAGGTGGTTTTCGCAACGAGGCATCGGCTGCCGGCCTCGATGGCATCACCGGAGGGCTCAACCTTGTGCAGGCAGATTATGACAATGATGGCGATACCGATGTGCTCGTGCTGCGTGGCGGCTGGTTCAAAGAGGGAGGCATGTTGCCCAATTCTCTGCTACAAAACCAGGGGGATGGTACCTTCAAAGATGTGACACGCTCCTCGGGCATTCTCTCCTTTTTCCCAACCCAAACTGCCACTTGGTGCGACATTGATCTCGATGGCTGGCTCGATCTGGTGATTGGAAATGAAGGTGCAGCCATGGAGTTATTTCATAATAACGGGGATGGCACATTCAAAGAAACCGGCATTCAGGCAGGATTGTCCCCACAAGTATTTGCCAAAGGAGTCACTGCCGGCGATTATGATAACGATGGCCGCATTGATCTGTTTGTCTCTGTGCTGGGAGGTGCCAATCTTCTGTATCACAACGACAGCGAAGGCTCGACGCTTCACTTCACAGAGGTGGCTAGCAGTGCCGGAGTCAATGCACCTTTTTTCTCCTTCCCTGCATGGTTTTGGGACTACGATCAGGATGGCTGGCTTGATATTTATGTATGCGGATACGATCTCAATGATCTCTCACAACTCACCGGAGAGGTGTATGCAGAGGCGATGGGCTACGCGGTTACGTCAGAAAAACCCAGGCTTTTTCGCAACATGGGCGACGGCACTTTTGAAGACAGGACCGAAGCAGCTGGTCTCGACAAGCTCGCCTGGGCCATGGGTAGCAGCTTTGGGGATCTGGACAACAATGGCTTCCCAGATCCACTTCTGGCCACAGGAGCCCCTGATTTGAGCACCTTGATTCCCAATCAAGCCTACCGAAATCTGGATGGTAAACGGTTTGAAGAAATCACACGTGCAGGGCGTTTTGGCCACCTGCAAAAAGGGCACGGCGTGGGATTTGCCGATTTTGATCATGATGGAGATCAAGACCTCTATGTCGTGGTCGGAGGCGCTTTTGAGGGCGACACCTTCGTAAATTCCCTCTATCGAAACCCCGGCACCAAAGGGCACTGGATTTCTCTCTGGCTAGAAGGGAAAACCGCCAACCGCTCGGCTTTGGGCGCGAGAATAGAAGTGAAGGTTGTGTTGGCGAATGGGCAGCGCCGCAGTTTCTATCACACAGTGTCTCCCGGCGGCAGCTTTGGCGGCAACAGCCTACGGGCCAGCATCGGCCTTGGCGATGCCATTAGCATAGAATCTGTCGAGGTGACATGGCCATCTGTTCCTTTCGCAACGGATATATTTGAACAGGTTGACCTGGACCACACTTACAGGCTCATACAAGGGGAGAAATTAGAAAAAATAACGCCCGAAGGCCTCATTTGGCGAGAGTCAGGAACCCACAACCACCATTAGGAGTAAACCTAGATATGAGCAAAATCCCTATCACTACATTAGGAAGAACAAGTCTTACAGTATCAAGAATGGGCCTTGGGCTCGCAGCACTGGGCAGACCAGGCTATATCAACATCGGCCACAGCCGCGATTTATCGGGCCGATATGCACCGGCCACCATGGAAGAGCACACCCACGAAGTTCTTGATGCAGCATTTCTGGCTGGCATCCGATACGTTGACACCGCAAGATCTTATGGTAGGGGAGAAGAGTTTTTGGGGTCATGGCTTCATGACCGTGACATCTCCAAAGCAGATATTTCGATCGGATCGAAATGGGGCTACACCTACACTGCCAATTGGCAGGTAAAAGCTGAGCATCACGAAGTGAAAGACCACAGCCTGCCTGTGTTTCAGCAGCAATGGAAAGAAACCCAGGCCAACCTGGGTGACTACCTTGGGGTGTATCACATTCACTCTGCCACCCTCGAAAGTGGCGTGCTCGATCGGCAGGATGTACTCAAGCAACTGGCCATTCACCGAAACAATGGTCTTTATATTGGCCTCAGCCTCAGTGGCACAGGACAAGCCGATACCTTGAAAAAAGCCCTCGACGTTCACATCGACGGGTTTCCCCTATTTAGCTCTGTTCAGGCTACCTGGAACATCCTGGAGCCATCGCTCGGGCCCCTGCTTGCCGAAGCACACAACGCCGGGATGGGCGTCATCATCAAAGAGGCCCTGGCCAATGGCAGGCTTACTTCCCGCAACGTGAACAAAGAATTTGCCGACAAAAGAGCCATGCTGGAAGAGGAAGCTACCATTCTCGAAACCTCTCAGGAGGCCCTCGCGCTAGCCGCTGTGCTCGCTCAGCCATGGGTGGATGTGGTGCTCTCGGGAGCCACTACCCAAGATCAACTGAGCGACAATCTGCGGGCTTTTGATGTGCCATTTGCACAGGCCGATCAAGACAAGCTCGCCTTGCTTAGCGAGACACCCGCTGCCTATTGGGGCAAGCGAAGCGAATTGCTCTGGAATTGACCCTGAGCGCGAGGCAGCTGGCACCAGGATTCTCTCAACACCCAGTAAGCCTACAGTTCGGTGTATTTCTTGTTGCTGCCTTTAGCCTTGTCCACCGGGTACTTGGCAGCATTTTTCTGGAGTTTTTCCTCCACAATCTCGCGAATGTCAAAGCCATAATGATGAGCCATGAGGATCGCAAAGCCAAATACGTCGGCGAGTTCTTCTTTCACTTTCTCTCTATCTGCCTCATCGGGGTGCTTCCAGAGAAATAGTTCGTTGAGCTCTGCTGCCTCGATCGAGAGGCCAAGGGCCAGGTCTTTGGGATTATGAAACTGTGCCCACTCCCGCGCATCGCGAAAAGCGAGCCATTGGGCTGTGAGGTCTTTCAGGTCTGACATGGGGAAATGGTTGAATTGTTGAATGAGGGAGGGGGAATTTACAACAGAGTCACAGAGGCCACAGAGGTAGAAATGGTTGAGTCGGTGAATAACGTGAGGGAATCGCCCCCCATACCTCTATTTCCATATACCCTCCAACCCTCCCAAGAAACCAGCCTTATACCCTTATTTCCATTTACCCTCTTCTCCCTGCAACAAGGGAAGGGGGAAATCACCACTAAGGCACTGAGGTCACAGAGAAAACACAGAGCCTTAGTGAACCTTTGTGTCCTTTCCGCCTTTGTGGTGAAAAAAGAGAGCGGGGAAATGGTTGAATTGTTGAGTTGTTGAATGTTTGAATGGGGAAGGGAAGAATTCAGACCGATAACCTTTCTGAAATCACCACTAAGACATGCAGCGCACAAATAGAACACATAGTCTTAGTGAACCTCTATGACCTTTATGCCTTAGTGGTGGGTGAAAGATCGGAATGGTTGAGTTGATGAATGAGAAAAAGAAATTCGCCCAATACCCTTATTTCCATATACCCTATCCCGCTTCTTTCCCCCTACTCGCCTCGTGCTTCCGTCACCATGACTTCTTTTGCGTTTTCTTTGCGCAAATGTGAGTAGCGACCTTCTCCGAGGCGGGCAAGTTGTGAAAGTCGGGTGGCTACTGGCGTAGCTTCGTTTTTGCCAATGAGCATCACACTGAGCATAATACCAGAAGAGGCAAACTGAGCGATGCTGGACTCAATGCTGCGGTCGGTTTCGAATATGCCATCTGTGATGAGAATCACGCGGTTAGTACCGTTGAAAATGTAGTTTTCTTCGGCGATGCGATAGGCTTCTCTGAAGCCTTTACGGGCCTTGGTTTCGCCACTCGTGCGCAGGTTGCGGATCGCAGTTTTGATTTCAGAAGTGAAGATCCCTGCTGTAGATTCGAGTGCAACTGTGGCCTCACCAGCAAAGGTTACGATGGCAATTTTGTCTTCCGGGCGAAACAAGGATACAAGAAACTCCATGTTTTCTTTCAAGACAGGCAGCTTATCGGGATTATTCATCGAAGCAGACACATCGATCAGAAAGACCAGATTGTTGACTGGCGCGGCTTCAAGCGTGAAAACAGGGGTGTTGGGGCGGGGCGGGTCAATCGGTTGAGAGACAATGGGTACTTCCTTTTTCTGGACTGGATACAGGATCATGAGCCAGGGAGTCACTTCTAATGCGCGCACAAATTCCTGATTAGCCTGATCAAGCAGATGATTGTAGTAAGGAGTGAGGCCATACTTATGGTGGTTATACACCGCGAGGAGGCGCTCGTTAAAATGGTAGTAGGCAGGCGGATAAAGGGCATAGCCAATCCTCACACTTCCGGCAAGGGCTGCGGAGCTGCTTCTTGCCAGGATCAATTCTCCATATTCTACGGCGTGGTCATAGGCCTGCTCTTCCTCATTAAACCAAATCCCAAGGGACTGAAGCTGTGAGCGGTATGTCAGTTTGGCCTCTTTGCTGGCTTGGATGGATTGTTGAAGCGCAGCGCGTGCGGCTGTAATCCCCGCTTGGTTTTGATGGCGGATCGCATGAAGGAGAGATTCTCCGTCACTGGTGAGGGTATGAAAAGCCTGCAAGGCAGGAGGAGGGGGGGGAACAAGGCTGCCCACCGCGTTGCGGAGAATCTGCACCTGTGTATCCATCTTCTCATACGTTTGCTTTGCTTCTTCGAGTAGCAAAAATAGCGCTACCAGCTCCGGATCCGTTTGCTGGCCACGCTCCACGTAAAGGATCATCCGCTGACCAAGGTCGAGCAGGCCTAAAGTGAGTGACCAAATCTGATCAACTGGCGGCGTTAGTTTGGATTTTTCTGCCGCAGAAAGCGGATTATTGACCTGCGTGCGCTGATACAACACTGCCAGATCCACGCCAGCATCTACTTCGCTGCTCGTGCGCGCACACGTGCCCTGCAGGAAGGTAAAAAGCTTCGTTCCCCTTACAAAATCATCTGTCCGAAAAGTCAGTGAAGCACCATGCTTGTCTTGTAGCGCCCCTACACCCTGCCGGTTGAGTTCCTCTACCCGAATGCG
Source organism: Bacteroidia bacterium (assembly GCA_030731845.1). Taxonomy (GTDB): domain Bacteria; phylum Bacteroidota; class Bacteroidia; order J057; family J057; genus JANQTF01. Next base: position 10,538 of record JANQTF010000237.1, read on the forward strand.
AAATTCGTACAGGAGGTGCTGGCACTCGTTGGAAAAATCCACATAGCGGTTGATTGCATGGATTCTCGCATCGTGTTGGCCTGGGGTTTGTGCCAGAAGCCCGCGGGAGTTTGGATGGTAGGATAATGATAGAAGGACGGCAAAAAAAAGAGCCAGGCGCATGTGATTGATAGAAGAAGGATGGAGTCGAAGAGCAAAAGGGGGAAATATTTTCTTGATATTGAGAAAATGTGGCCAATAAATGGAGGTCAGACTTGGGCATTTCCTTACAGACATTCCAATAAAAGCTGCGCCACAAGAATGATGTGTCGTAATATTCAAGGTGGGAAAATAAATCCTATTTCAGTGAAAATGTGCCCAAAGTGCTCAATCCCCTGCTTGAAATAAGAGAAAGCGGGCCTGAACGGGAGAGCTAATCGGTGGGAAATACGTGAATTCTTCCTTTTCCCCCTTTTCCTTCATGAGAAATATAGAGCGTGCCATCGCTCCCAAAGCACATTCCCTCGGGCTGTGGAAAAAGGTCTTCACGTAGGCTGCGCACGTGGCGCAAGGCCCCGTCCTCGGTATAGACAAGCAGCAACTTTCCTACCGATGCCAGCACATAGAGGTCACCGCTTTGAGGATGAACCGCCATGGCGGAGGGTTTGAAACTGCTTTTTTTGGACGGGTCAAATGAACTTTTCAGCGCAGACAGGTTTTCTGCCGTTGCATATTGATCGAGATAATCTGATACTGCTTTGAGATCAAGCTGGTAGGCAATAGAAAATTGATCTGGATTGGCTATGGGAAATGCCAGAATGGTCCGGTATCTGTCATGAGCAGGACCTTGGAGACTGATGGGTTCTTTGCCAGCCACAAGGATTCGATCGCAACAAGGCTGAAAGGTCATGCTTTCATAGTCACCACCATCTGGAATCGCGGGTTCCCACTTCAGATCGACGGCATCCTCCGATGCCTGAGCCATAAATCGATATAGTTTTCCATCGCTTCTTAAGGCCCAAATAGAATCCCCTGCGCGGGTGATTCCCTCAAAATCGCCATCTCCGGCAAAGCGGATAAAGGGCGCTACTGCACCTGTGAGTGGTTCGAGCCGAAATACAATTCCAACTTCATCCTGCACCAAAAGCAGCGCCCCATCAGAAGCGAGGGCCATACCCGATATTTCAATGAGCTCAGTTGGGAGCTCGTAGCTTCGGCTGGGATTGTCGAGATGATACGGAAAAACGCCACGGAGTGAGTCTGCAACAATCTGGCCGTCGGGGATTGGTGTTGTGGTCTGCTTGTCTCCGGTTTGGCAGGAGGCAATCAGAGAAAAACATAGGCTGAATATAAGAAGAACCGGTGCCTTGGTCATATTGGGGGTTTTCAATAGCTTTTGAGGGGACTATTCTTGTCTGTTTGACGAGGTCTTTCCCCCAAAAGATACAAAACCCCGCAGAAGAATCCTTCTCAGGCGTCTGAGAGCATGATCAATTCTTCACGAATGATGTCGAGCAACTGATCGCAGATCGAGTTGAAGGTATCTAACAGGCTCGCCAATCGGGGCGTGGTATGTCCTGTGGAGGAAAGATCCTCCATTTCCTGCACCATGGAGATCAGGCTTTGGTTGCCGAGAATCTGTAGCGATGACTTGTACTTGTGCACAGTCTTACTCATGGCCTGGTATTCTTCCCTGGCATATTCTTCATTTATTTTATCCAATAACTGAGGAGATTGGATCGAGATCATCTCTAGTATTTCTTTTACAAATTCGGTGTCGTCGCCACTCAAGGAGCGAAGGGGTGCCAAATCGATGACAAGCAATGTATCTGACATGATTTTCTGATTAGTTATTGATCGCTGATCCGTAATGGTGGTTCAGGATTCAAATCAGCTGTTTTTAAGGGTGAGAAGGAAATGATTTTGTTCAGGAAGTTTACATGGTGGATATTCTGTTATTTGGTTTCTTTTACTCGATTACGAAAATAAGAAGCTCAAAGTGGTATATTTCATGGGTTGTAATATACTGCATAGATACTGTCTTTGACTTCTTGATATATCCTCCCACTTTCGTAGCCATCAATCCAGATAATTCTCATCACTGAAAACCAATATCAAATGGATAGCTCTCATCTTACCCGGGTATTCATCATTGAAGATGATCCTATCTTTGCCAGGCTCATCGCAAGATCTCTCGATACAAACGATTCCTACGACATTCAGGTGTTCAACAGTGGTTCTGATTTCATGAACTCTCTGCACATGAACCCAGACATTGTCAGCATAGATTATAGCCTGCCCGATATGAATGGGCTCGATATCTTGAAGCGTGTCAAAACCTTCAACCAGGAGATCTCTACTGTGATCCTTTCTGGTCAAGAGAAGGTGGACGTCGTAGTGGATGCCTATAAACAGGGTGCCAATCATTATATCATAAAAAATGCGAATGCTCCTGTCGAGTTCGCCCAGATCGTGAAAAACCTGAGTCACTCGGTTGGCTTGAGGAAAGAAGTGGAATCTCTGCGTGATCAAATCATTGATAGAAATCGCTACAGCAATGTGATTGGCGAAAGCAATGGGATCATGAAAGTCCTGAAGCTGATCCAGAAAGTAGAGAAAAGTAACATTCAGGTGCTGATCACAGGGGAGAGCGGCACGGGCAAAGAGGTCATCGCCAATACCATTCACTACAACTCTCCCCGCAAGCGAAACCCGTTTGTTGCGGTAAATGTGGCTGCCATTCCGACAGACCTCATCGAGAGTGAGCTTTTTGGCCATGAGAAAGGGGCCTTTACGGGAGCCATCGGGAGGAGAATTGGCAAATTTGAAGAAGCCAATGGCGGCACCATCTTCCTCGACGAAATCGGCGAAATGCAGATGGATCTGCAAACCAAACTCCTGCGTGTGCTCCAAGAAAGCAAGGTGACCCGCCTGGGCTCCAACAAAGAAATCAGTCTCGATGTGCGGGTGCTCGCGGCCACCAACAAAAACCTGAGTCAACGGGTGAAGGAGGGGAAGTTTCGCGAAGACCTTTACTATCGCCTGCAAGGGTTTCTGATTCCTCTGCCACCATTGTGTGATAGGGGAAATGACGTGATCATCCTGGCCAAGCATTTCCTCACTGATTTTATCAAGAAAAATCGCATGCCAGCGATGACTTTCTCCTCTCCGGCAGCCAAAGCCCTGCTTGACCACAAGTGGCCGGGCAATGTGCGCGAACTCAAAGCCACCGTGGAGCGAGCTGCACTCATCTCAGACACCAATTCCATTGAGGCTGATGACCTAATCTTCTCCGAATCGATCTAAGTCAATACACCCTCATGATGTACTGTGCCGGAATCTCACCAAGGAGGTTCCGGCATGGTGTTTATAGCCGAAACCAAGAGTCCACCATAGTCGTCTGACGCGTGTATGTAGCTGTGTTCCAATGCACAAATTCATTGGTGTCGGCATGGTAGCTGTAGTCTTTTCCCCACTCCTCATGGTTTTCTACCACTTGTCTGATCGCATCGGCCACTACGGTAACTTCCTCATCAAGCCAGGTCGGGTGAATGGAGAGGCGAATGAAGCCCGGGCGACGCATCAGGTTTCCGCTGAGGATTTCGGTTTCGATGGTTGACGATGTTCCTCGGTCGATGTTAAGTAAGTAATGCCCATAGGTACCTGCACAAGCGCAACCACCCCGGGTTTGTATCCCAAAGCGATCATTGAGCAGCTGCACTGCGAGGTTATAATGAAGGCCCGGTATGATAAAGGAGATGACACCCAGACGCTTTTTGTGCTCGGCAGCCATGATAATCAACCCGTCAATTTTCTCTAGAAGGGGAAATAGTCTGGCAAGAAGTTCTTCTTCGCGGGCATACATCTTGGCCGGGTCCATCTTGGCTTTCAGCTGAAAAGCCAAGGCCGCCTTGATGCTTTGAAGAAATGGGGGCGTGCCGCCATCTTCTCTTGCCTCAATGTCTTTCACATATCGC
>JANQTF010000238.1:0-2708 GCA_030731845.1 Bacteroidia bacterium
AAGACGCCACCTACCGACTCGAGCGCCGATTCGTGCAGGGCATGCACCCCGCAGGCGAGCAGGTCAGACTCGCGGTGCAGGATAGCTACAAGCGCCTCATGGCTCCAAGCCTCGAAACGGATGTGCGCATTTCCTCCAAAGACCGCGCAGACCTCGAAGCCATCCGGGTATTCACCGATAACCTTCGTCAACTCCTGCTCGGCGCGCCTCTGGGCAAAAAACGCGTCCTCGCTGCTGACCCTGGTTTCCGCAGTGGCGTCAAAATTGTGTGCCTCGACGAGCAGGGAAACTTGCTGGAAAATACGGCCATCTTCCCTCACGTGCCGCAGCGGCAGGTGGCACAGGCTGAGCACATCATCCGCGATCTGGTGCACCGTCACAAGATTGAGGTGGTGGCCATCGGCAATGGCACCGCGAGCCGCGAAACGGAAAGTTTTTTCAACGACCTCAAGTTGGCTGGTGTCACAGTAGTGATGGTGAATGAAAGCGGAGCCTCGATTTACTCAGCTTCTGAAGTGGCGAGGGAAGAATTTCCCGATCATGATATCACCGTGCGTGGCGCAGTATCGATCGGCAGAAGGCTGATGGACCCGCTGGCTGAATTGGTGAAAATTGATCCCAAATCCATCGGTGTGGGTCAATATCAGCATGATGTGGATCAAAACGCTCTGAAGAAGAGCCTCGACGAAACGGTAGAGTCCTGTGTGAACAGGGTAGGGGTGGAGGTGAACACTGCCTCCAAGCAGTTGCTCACCTACGTGTCTGGTCTTGGGCCGTCGCTGGCGCAGAATATCGTGGAGTTTCGCAAAGAGAATGGCGCTTTTACCAGCCGCAAGCAGCTCATGAAGGTGCCTCGCCTGGGCGAAAAGGCCTTTGAGCAAGCCGCAGGCTTTTTGCGCATTCGCGGGGCCAAGCACCCGCTCGATGCCAGTGCTGTGCACCCGGAGAGCTACCACATCGTGGAGCAGATGGCTGCCGATCTGGGCGTCACGGTGCCCGACCTCATGAGCGATGAGAAGCAGCGCAAGCTCATCAAGCTGCAAAAGTATGTGACCGACAAGGTGGGACTCCCCACGCTGGAGGACATCGTGGCAGAACTTGCCAAGCCTGGCCGCGACCCGCGCGAGCAGTTCGAGGCGTTTCAATTTGCCGATGGCATCAACGAGATCAAAGACCTGCGCGAGGGCATGGTGCTGCCCGGCATTGTGACCAACATCACCGATTTTGGTGCCTTCGTCGATATCGGCGTGCATCAGGATGGGTTGGTGCATTTGTCGCAAATCGCCAATCGCTTCATCAAGCACCCCAATGAGGTGCTCAAGGTGCATCAGCAGGTGCAGGTGCGCGTGACTTCGATTGATGCGCAGCGCAAGCGGATCGGGCTATCGATGAAAGAGGAGAATGCCGGCCCTCCGCCACGCCGTCAGGAGCCTCGCCGCGACGACAACAGGCCCAGTCAGCCGCGCAAGCCGCAGCGCCCGGAAAGCAGCAGCCCAGCGGAGAGCGACTTTTTCAGAGTGAAGCCGAAGCAGAATAAGAAGAGGTAGGCGTTGAGTTGGCGTGCCAATCAAGTCACAGGATCTTGGCCATTGTGGTAAATTTGAAGTCATGCTTTGAATTTGAAACAATGGACGGCTTCGTATTGCCCTATGGGTGTCCGGTTAGCCTGCTTGAGAAGTTCTCATTTTTTGTGATGGGACTCGCTTCTCGGCCCGGCGGGCTGAAGTCAGGATACCCCGAGATTCACCCAAGGCTACTGTTGTTGTTTGCCTCCGGGAAACTGTAGCCGGAGGGCTATGCTCCTTTTTTCCCTAGGCCACCCATACTTTCTTTTTCGCAATACATCAAAAAAGGAATTGTGTTCGCTTAAAAACCATTCTGCTAAGAATGAATAAGACAGGGCGTAAGTTCACGTTATGTCAGGTAGTTGTGGGATAAACCTTATTCCACCTGCAAGTTCCTTGCTTTCCTTGATGTAGCTCCTGCCTGTCTTTTTTGAATCATCTCTTTACAGTTGATGGCCTTATTCTTACTGGGATAAAGCACAAAAATTATGTCCAGAAACCGTCCAGGATGCCGTGTAGTGTTGATCAGCAGTAGGGTGTGGGTCGATTGAATTGGTGGTTTTCTAAGGTTTTCAGGAGCTATTATGAATCAGGGGGCTGTCTTCCTTCTGTTTGTGTCCTTAACTCTTGAAAAACCATGTCCAAAATCACTGTGTCCATTACCCCCAACCAGTTGACTGAAAGCCAGATCGCAACAATGTGGCAGATATACCAAAAGTATTATCAATATACCCAAGAGTCATTTGTCGCCAGAACCAGTCAAAGCACACACTTCGCTTTTTACCATGATGGAGAAGAACTCGTGGGATTTACGGGCCTCAGGCTTAATGAGTCACAGATTGGAGGCAAGCCCCATGCCTTTATCTATTTTGGGCAAACAGTATTGGAGAAAGCCTATCGTGGTCGCTCCCTGCTCCAGGCTACCGGCACCAAATTGGTACTGAAATACGCCAGATTTCTGTTGACGGGCAAGGTATTTTGGTGGTGCGATGCGCTCACCTATCGCTCATATCTGGCATTCGCCAGATCAGTGAGTGAGTATTATCCTTCCAGGCACAATCCCTTGCCTCCACAGATCAGGGAGGTGTTTGATCATTTGGGTGAAACCTATTATGCTGATACCTATCAGCGTGCTACCTGCAC
>JANQTF010000238.1:2808-14491 GCA_030731845.1 Bacteroidia bacterium
TTTCCATCCCACTCCGCATACAGTTCTCGCAGGCCAATAACCAGCGACTTAGCTCTGAATCGGTGATACTCACCGTAGAAACGGCACAAGGAATCCGTGGATACGGTGAGGCCTGCCCGCGGGCCTACGTAACCGGAGAGGATATGGCCTCTGTGCTGGGAGAGGTGGCGCTTCTTCAACGAATGCTAACCGGCAGGGTGATTGAGGAGATCTCTGAGATTGAGACGTTGCTATGCGAAGAATTGGTTGGCTACATCGGGAATGCTACCTGCTGTGCTTTGGAATTGGCTCTGCTCGATGCGTTGGGCAAGGAAAAAGGCATCAGTATATATGAGGCTTTGGCGAACTTTCCCCAGCAAGTGGTGACCTACGCAGGCGTGTTGCCCATGGCTGTTTCCAATCAACAAGAGCGCCTGCTGGGGATGATCTACCATCTCGGCTTTCGAGAAATCAAGATCAAAGCGGGGATAGAAGTGGCAGAGACCCTCGGGCAGATCGAGGTGCTGCGCACATGGCTTGGGCCCAAGGTGCCCCTGCGACTTGATGTGAACGAGGCATGGAGCCTTCCTGTTGCGATGGACAGTATTCCGAGATTGATAGAATCGGGAATAGAGGTGTTTGAGCAAATTTTTCCGAAGGGGCGTGAGGCAGACATGGAGCCGGTGATGGCCTCCTTTGGGCAGGATGCGATCTTTATGGCCGACGAGTCTGTCACTACGCTGGAGAGTGCGAGGGAGGCGTTGGATAACAAGTGGTTCAACCGATTGAACCTGAAGCTCTCCAAAAACGGCGGGCTTTTTCGCTCCCGGCAGATCTATCAAATGGCTGAAGCGGCAGATGTATCCTCTCAATTGGGGGCTCACGTGGGCGAAACGTCTATTCTCACTGCCGCCGGTTTGATTTTTTCGGGAATGGTGCCCATGCTCACAGCCATAGAGGGAGGTCTTGGTACCTTGCTGTTAGAGCGGGATGTGGTGAGGGACTCTTTGCAGTTTGGTCCTGGTGCGCGCATCAAGCGCCCAGCTCAGAGATTGGCGGAGCCAGGATTGGGACTGAAGATTGAGTTGGGCGAGGAGACTATTCAATGACGATCACCTCATGGTATCGCTCCTGATCTGTCTCCACGATGAGATAATAGATCCCTGCGGGCAATGATTTCCGATAAGCTACCAGGTACTCGCGGCTTGGTTCCATCGTGCCCGTGCTCAGTACTTCGATCTGACGTAGCTGCTCGTCGAGCAGCTTGAGGTGAATCTCCTGAGCTGTACGGGAGGAATATCTCACTCGCAGATATTGGCCTGTTTCGGGTCCTTCCTTAAATACATCAAACTGGAACCCAGCGGCACCTTCTGTGCTTTTTACCTCAATCGCATTTGACACAACTTCCCCGCCAGTCTGCTCTACATGCCGGATTCGGTAGTAATAGATCGCACCAGTTGTGATCCCCTTATCAAGAAACTGGTAGGTTCTAAGACTGCTGGATTCGCTTTGCCCCTTTATTCTCCCTACCTCCTCAAAGCTGTGATTGTCACTGCTCCGCTCGATGAGGTGGTACAGGCAATTCTTTTCAAACACGGTCTTCCATTTCAGCGACACCGCCGATTCTTCGGTCATTCTGGCAGTGAGGTATAGATATTCTGTGGCCGGGAAAATATTTTGTCGTCTGCCGTTGGCTCTCCACTTCCCATTGTTGCGGTCAAAAGACATTACGGGATCTGGCAGTGCCTGAAGATAAGACCATCGGCCCGCACCTTCACCGGGTATGTCAATGATATCCCCTTTGTTGGCGATTGTGATTGGCAAAAAGGACACAATCTGCTGCTCGGCCAGGTAGAAGCCATCCACCAATTGGCCAGAAGGATTGATCAATGCGATGAAATCTCCAAGCTCTCCTGTAGGGGGAGTAAGGCGAGAAAATCCTGGAAAATTACCAAGGACCAACACGCCAGATCCTTGTTCTGCCGCAAATGTGAGGGAAGAATAAGCAGGAATCTGAATGGCTTCTGGCAGGGTAAGGACCCAGTATCGGGTCACAAGGTGATATCCCGCCAGCTCTATGGCGCGCTCAGCGGAGTTAAAAAGGGTGACTTCTGACCCTGCCATGCTTTGTCCGCCTGGCAAGTATCGGGACAAATATACATTGCTCGACTGGGCGATAGCCGTTACGGATGCGAAGGTGAGTCCTATAATCAGTGAAAGTCGGTTCATGTGGTTCCGCGTTAGCGGACTTCAATGATAAATTTGTTCTTTTTACCGCGCTGAAGGTACAGGTACTTTCCGATAAATGCATCATTTGCCGTGATCATGGTCTCGCTGCTGTCGCAGGACTCCATGTTGAGCTTGACGGATTTATCTTTTTCGATCGCTCGCTTTGCCTCCCCCTTGGAAGAGGTGATGCCCGTTTCTGCGAGTAAATCGAGGATGCCAATGCCTTCAGCGAGTCTCGCTCTAGATAAGGTAAGCAATTCTGAAGAGCGAGCCACTTCCTGCCATTGTTTTTCACTCAATTCCTGCAAAGATTCCCTGGATTTGATTCGCCCAAAGAAAAAATCGGTGAGTAGATGAGCATCTGACAAGCCCGATGGGCCATGCACACGCAGGGTGATGTCATCGGCGAGTGCCTTATGAAGGCTGCGCAAATGAGGCGCTTCCTGATGTCCTGCCACCAATGATGCGATTTCAGCTTGATCTTTGAGGGTGAATAGTTTGATCAGGCGCTCGGCATCGTTGTCACCTACATTGAGCCAATACTGATAAAATTGGTAGGGAGAGGTTTTCTCGGCGTCGAGCCACACGCTGCTGCCATCGGCAGACTTGCCAAACTTGGAGCCGTCCTCGCGGGTCATCAGCGGGCACACCGCAGCGAAGGCCTGCGCCTCGTGCCCGGCTACCCGGCGGATCAGCTCAGTGCCAGTGGTGATATTGCCCCACTGATCGGAGCCGCCCACCTGAAGCTGCACATTGTGGTGCTGATAGAGGTGCAGAAAATCATAGCCCTGAAGCAGCTGATAGGCAAATTCTGTGTAGGAAATGCCAGCCTCGGATTCCATCCGTTTTTTTACGGAATCCTTATTCATCATGTAGGCGATGGTGATGTGCTTGCCTACGTCGCGAAGGAATTCCAGAAACCCAAAGTTTTTGAACCAGTCATAGTTATTCACCATGACGGGTTTGTTGGGTGCCTCAAAGTCGAGGAAATGGCGAAGTTGGGCCGCGATGCCTGCCACGTTGACCTCTACCTGCTCCAGGGTGAGCAGGTTTCGCTCCTTGTCTTTGCCCGATGGGTCGCCCACCATGCCTGTGGCGCCTCCCACAAGCGCATAAGGCGTGTGCCCTGCCCGCTGCATGTGCACAAGCATCATCACCGGCACCAGGTTGCCGATGTGCATAGAGTCGCTTGTTGGGTCCACCCCCAGATAGACTGCGCTGCAATTCTCTGAAAAATAGTCCTCCGTGCCGGGAAACACGTCGTGAATCATCCCGCGCCAGCGCAGCTCTTCGATCACATTAAACAGGGGCTTCATATTGGTCATCGATTTTGTTGGAATAGCTGCCAAAGTTAGCAGGGGGAGGGCACAGTGACAAAAGATATTGGACGGTAAGATAGGGGTCTGGTTTGTTGGGCGAAATTTATGCCAATACCCACAAATATTGAGCAGCTCAGCAAGGCTTTCTCACAGGGGAGTGCTCTTGTAAACTGGTACTGTGGCAGATGGGTATGATGCTGAATCTTATAATAAATGTTGTATTGTTTATTGATAAAATTAACTCAGAAATAGATTTGGTCATAAAAGTAAGGGTGATTGTATTTTTAATTGTCAAAAAAACATTTAAATTCGTTGACGCTACTGCCACTAAAATTCTCGCTATGCCCCTCTACGAGCCTCAGCACAGATTTTTCCTGGCCGTTGACTGCATCATCTTCGGATTTGATGGTCAAGGGTTGCACCTGCTCCTAGTGAAGCGAGGCTTTGAGCCTGCCATGGGGCAATGGTCTCTCATGGGTGGGTTCGTGCAGCCGGCCGAAAGCACGGATGAGGCCGCGCTACGAGTCTTGTATCGTCTCACAGGCTTGCGTGGAATCTATCTGGAGCAACTCGGAGCCTTTGGAGCAGTGGATCGTGACCCAGAGGAGCGGGTGGTATCCATCGCCTATTTTGCCCTGATCAACATGAGTGAATATCAAGATCAGGACCTCCAATCTCATAAAGCCAGTTGGTTTTCTGTGTCTGAATATCCCGATTTGGTATTCGATCATGGTGTTATGGTGGAGAAAGCCCGCGAGCGACTCAAGGAGCAAGCAGCGATTCAACCCATTGGGTTTGAGCTGTTGCCCCACAAATTCACTTTGCCCGAGCTGCGGCGCCTCTACGAGGCGATTCTGGAGACAACCCTCGACCTGGGTAATTTTACCCGACGAATGCAAAATCTCGGGATCCTGCGCAAACTCGATGAAAAGCAGCGCGGATCCTCCAAAAAGGGTGCTTTCTACTACATGTTTGACCGGGAAGCCTATCGGCAAAGGGACCGCGAAGGTCTGCCATTTGCCATCAAATAATTTCTGAACTTCTCTACTCTCAACGATTTATTCAAGATGTCCCTCCCCTCCTATTTAATCGGCCTGGATTACGGAACTGACTCTGTCAGAGCCATCCTCAGCCGTAGCGACAATGGCGAAATTCTCGCTACCGAGGTTTTCTATTATCCTCGATGGGCCAAAGGCATGTATTGCGATGCGCCCAACAATCAGTTTCGCCAGCATCCGCAGGACTATCTCGATGGCCTCACACACACCATCACCTCGGTGCTGAGTGGGCTCTCTCCAGCGCAACGCAGCATGGTGAAAGGAATCGCTGTGGATACCACAGGCTCCACGCCAGTAGCGGTAGATCCGCAGGGAACTCCCCTGGCCCTTCTTCCTGAGTTTGCAGAACATCCCAACGCGATGTTTGTGTTGTGGAAAGACCACACAGCCATCAAGGAGGCCGAAGAGATCAACCAATATGCGGCGACCATTCAGCCAAATTACCTGCAATATGTGGGCGGAATTTATTCCTCAGAATGGTTTTGGGCGAAAATTCTGCATGTGAGCCGCGAGGATGAGGCTGTGCGACAGGCCGCTTATTCCTGGGTAGAGCACTGCGACTGGATTCCCTATGTGCTTTGTGGAGGAAATGATGTGAAACACATGAAGCGGAGCCGCTGTGCTGCCGGGCACAAAGGCCTCTGGCATCCGGATTGGGATGGGTTGCCGCCTGAAGAATTCTGGGTCGGGCTTGACCCTGTGTTGGCAGGCCTGCGCCAACGCCTGTATTCGGACACCTATACCTCTGACATTGCGGCGGGTCATTTGTCTGAAGAATGGGCCAATAGCCTGGGCTTGAGCACGGATGTTGTGATTGCTGTCGGTGCGTTTGATGCGCACATGGGAGCCGTGGGCGGAGAAATTCGGCCCTTTACCTTTAGTCGCATCATGGGCACGAGCACCTGCGACATTCTCATCGCCCCCAACGAAGAATACGGAAACACCCTTGTGAAAGGAATCTGTGGGCAGGTAGATGGCTCTGTGGTTCCGGGAATGTTGGGGCTCGAAGCTGGTCAATCAGCTTTTGGCGACATATATGCATGGTTTCGCGGGGTGGTGGCCTGGCCCTTGAACCTGCTTCCCGATGATCTGGAAAACAGGGAAAGCCTGATCAGGCAAGTCACGGACGCCATTATTCCGGCGTTGAGCGAGGCGGCAGCGGCCATCCCGATTGAGGATAGCACCGAGCTGGCCCTCGATTGGATGAATGGTCGCCGCACACCCGATGCCGATCAGAGCCTCAAAGGGGCGCTGCTCAACCTCAATCTTGGATCAGGTGCTCCGCGCGTATTCCGCGCGCTGGTAGAGGCCACCTGTTTTGGGTCTCGGGCCATTGTGGACCGATTTAGGCGGGAAGGAATCCCCATCCACGAGATTGTAGGACTGGGAGGCGTGGCCAAAAAATCGCCATTCGTCATGCAGACCCTTTCCAATGTCCTGAATATGCCTCTCAAAGTGGCAAGGGCAGAGCAAACCTGTGCCTTGGGAGCGGCGATGTTTGCCGCAACGGCAGCAGACATCTACCCTGATGTGTTGGCGGCGCAGGCTGCCATGGGACACGGGTTTGAAAAAGAATATCATCCTCAGCCAGAAATGGTGGCCCTGTATGCTCGCAGGTATGAGCGCTACATGGCCGCAGCAGAGGTAGTGGAGTCATTTACTGTCCGATAAGGAGCTTTCTGCATTTTTTATTCACAAGATTTCGCTGACATGACATACGCAAAGATCAGGAAAGAGGCCTATGAGGCCAACATGCAGCTCCCAAAGCTGGGGCTGGTGTTATTCACGTTCGGAAACGTGAGCGTGGTGGACCGCGAGCAGCAGGTGTTTGCGATCAAACCCAGCGGAGTGCCTTATGAGGAGTTGCGCCCCGAAGATATGGTGGTGTGCGATTTCTCCGGACAAGTAATTGACGGAGAAATGAGGCCCTCCTCCGATACCCGGACCCATGCTGTGCTCTATAGCCAGTGGTCGGAAATTGGCGCAGTGGTGCACACGCATTCCTCCTACGGCACCTCCTGGGCCCAGGCCCAGATGGATATCCCCATCTTCGGAACCACGCATGCCGATCACTTGACGGTGGACATCCCTTGTGCGCCGCCCATGGCAGATGAGAAAATAACGGGCGATTATGAGTTTGAAACCGGATTTCAAATCATTGAGCATTTTAAGCTACTGGGATATGATCCTGCCGAGGTAGAAATGATCCTGGTGGGAAATCATGCGCCATTTACCTGGGGAAAAACCGCCAAAAAAGCTGTGTATAACAGTGCTGTATTAGAAGAATGCGCCAAAATGGCCTGGCTCACTTTAAGTATAAACCCCCATGCTCCTAAGCTTAAAAACGCCCTGATTCAAAAACACTGGCAGAGAAAGCATGGAGCAGGTGCCTACTATGGTCAGGAATAGGGAAGGATGCTTCCTATTGATTTTTCATTCAACTTCATCCATTCGACTACCTTAACTACGAACGAACATTGCTATGAACTCTGGATTTGAAACATTAGACTACATCATCTTTGCGATGTATGTGGTGACCATTGTTGGGGTGGGGCTTTATGTCTCGCGCAATAAAAAAGGTCACGAACGATCGGGGGAAGATTACTTTCTTGCTGGTCGCAACCTCACGTGGTGGGCCATTGGGGCCTCCCTCATTGCCGCCAATATTTCTGCAGAGCACTTCATTGGCATGTCCGGATCTGGCTATGCCATCGGTCTGGGAATTGCTGCTTACGAATGGATGGCAGCCATCACGCTCATCATCGTTGCGAAGTTCTTCCTCCCTATTTTCCTCAACAAAGGCATTTACACCACCAATCAGTTTCTGGCCGGGCGATTTAACCAAGGGGTGAGCTCCGCATTTGCCATCATGTGGCTCTTGGTGTATGTGTTTGTCAACCTCACCTCAGTAACCTATCTCGGAGCTTTGGCGATGGACAAAATTCTGGGCATTCCGGTTTGGTACGGCATCATCGGCCTGGCGGTCGTGGCAGGGCTATATTCCATTTATGGTGGCCTCACTGCTGTTGCCTGGACAGATGTCTTTCAGGTGATCTTCCTTGTTGGGGGTGGTCTGGTGACAACTTTCCTGGCTCTGGATGCAGTCTCTCCCGGATCTGTATTTGATGGCTTCAGTCTGATTTATGGTCGTGCCACAGAGCACTTCGACATGGTGATCCAACAAGGCACTACCTTTATTCCCGACGGAAAAGGCGGGATGAAGGATGCCTTTATCGACCTTCCGGGTCTGGCGGTAGTATTTGGAGCTATGTGGCTCACCAACCTTGGCTATTGGGGATTCAACCAGTATATCATTCAGAAAGGATTGGCAGCCAAATCCATGAAAGAAGCCAAAAGAGGCTTGATCTTCGCCGCATTCCTCAAAATCCTCATTCCGCTGATTGTAGTGATTCCCGGGATCACAGCCTTCGTTTTCTTTGAAATGGAGACAGAAACGCCTGGGTATCTGGCCAATTTGCTCGGCTCTTCAATGGAGGAAATCGGGACCATCACCAAATCTGACGAAGCCTATCCATGGCTGCTGAAAAATTTTGTGCCTGCTGGAATCAGAGGGCTTGCCTTTGCTGCGCTGGTGGCCGCTATTGTGTCTTCTTTGGCCTCCATGATCAACTCTACCTCTACCATTTTCACCATTGATATTTACCGGCCTTTGATTAACAAGAATGCCTCTGAAAAGCAGTTGGTCTTCATTGGTCGAATTGTAGCACTGGTGGCATTGGTGATTTCCAGTCTGGTGGCTAAGCCACTGTTGGGGGGCTTTGATCAAGTATTTCAATATATCCAGGAATACACCGGATTGATTTATCCGGGTGTGGCGGTCGTGTTTTCCATGGGTCTTTTCTGGAAAAGAGCTACCACCCGCGCAGCCATCGCCGCAGCGTTGCTCACCTTCCCCTTCGGAATCGGTGCCAAACTCATGTTCCCTGAGATTCCGTTTTTGCTACGAATGGGCTATGTGTTCATCGCACTGGTGGCGGTTGCCTCCCTCATCACCTTCCTCGACAAAACCGGACAAGTGCCAGACGATCGCACTACCGATGTGGATGAGTTTGACGTGATCACGCACAAGTCAGAGAAGAAGCACCTCAGCCCACTGACTGAGAAGGTGAAAAGCATGATGGTGCGTTCCTCCTACCTGTTTGGAGCTATCGGTCTCGGGTCTTTTGTGTTTGTATTTTCTACCCTCAAAAGCCTGGGAGATATCGGGGTCGAAGCCTTTATTTTCTTCGGCACAGCGATGAGCATGATTGGCCTGGTGCTCTACACCAATGCCAAAAGCAAAATTGCCGATAAGGGTGCAATCCGATACACGCCCGATTTGTTCAAAACCGGGCTGGAGTTCAACGTCGGAGCGGTGCTCGTTACGCTCATCGTAGCGATACTCTACTACGCTTTCTGGTAGGCCAGCGTATCTGAATTGTACCAGTAGTGGCTCAGCTATCAAGAGGTCCGGGAAACAATCCCGGGCTTCTGCTGGCCCTCTTTGTCTTCATATTTACCTAAAAAAATCCGTTATCATGTCTGTCTTAGCTCAATACGAAGCCTGGTTTGTCACAGGCAGTCAGCATCTGTATGGCCCCGAAACGCTGGAACAGGTTGCCCTACACTCTCAGGAGATTGCCAGGTCTTTAAGCGATGATCCCTCTATCCCGATCAAGGTCGTGTACAAGCCTGTGCTCACCGGACCTGATGGTATTCTCAAGATCTGTCTGGAAGCGAATTCTTCTCCCAATTGTATCGGGCTCATCGCCTGGATGCACACCTTCTCTCCTGCCAAAATGTGGATTGCGGGTCTTCAGGCCCTGCAAAAACCGATGGTCCATCTCCATACCCAGTTTAATCGCGATATTCCATGGGGAGAGATAGACATGGATTTTATGAATTTGAATCAATCTGCCCACGGTGGACGCGAGTTTGGGTTTATCAATGCCCGGTTGCGGAAGGGGCGCAAGGTGGTGGTAGGCCACTGGCAAAATCCGGAGGTGAGAAATCGGCTGAACATTTGGAGCCGCGCTGCTGCGGGCTGGGCGGTGAGTCGCTCTCTCAAAGTGGCCCGCATTGGCGACAACATGCGGCAGGTAGCCGTGACCGAGGGCGATAAAGTATCTGCCCAGATGCGCTTTGGCTACGAAGTGAACGGTTTTGGTCTGGGGGATGTGGTAGCGTTTCTGAACCTGATCACCGATTCGGAGGTAGATCGCCTGGTAAAGGAATATGAAGATACCTACGAAATGGCTTCGAGCCTTCTCGCGGGCGGTGGCATGCGCGAGTCTCTGCGAGAAGCAGCCCGGATCGAATTGGGGCTAGGCGCGTTTTTGGAGTCAGGTGGTTTTGGCGCCTACACCGATACTTTCGAGAATCTCCACGGACTGAAGCAGCTCCCCGGTATCGCTTCTCAGCGACTCATGGCCGCAGGCTATGGCTTTGGCGCCGAGGGCGACTGGAAAACTGCCGCTTTGACCCGCGTGATGAAGGTTATGGGCGAAGGCCTTGCAGGCGGAAACTCCTTCATGGAGGATTATACCTATCACTTCGAGCCAGGAAGAGAAGCTGTGCTGGGGTCTCACATGCTGGAAATTTGTCCCTCTATCGGCAAAGGAACCCCGCGCTGTGAGGTGCATCCCCTCGGCATTGGTGGCAAAGAAGACCCGGTGCGTCTGGTATTTGACTGCCCGTCTGGACCAGCACTCAACGCCTCTGTCATTGATCTGGGCAACCGCTTTCGCCTGTTGGTGAACACGGTGGATGCCATTGAGGCCGAACCGCTGCCGAAGTTGCCAGTGGCACGGGTGCTGTGGCAACCACATCCCAACCTCGCCGATGGCGCCGCCGCATGGATTCTGGCCGGAGGGGCTCACCACACCGTCTATAGCCAATCGCTGAGCGTGGAGTATCTGGAAGACTTTGCCGACATGGCAGATATTGAGATGGTGTTGATTGGGCAACACACCAACGTGTATCAATTCAAACAAGAGCTTCGTTGGAGCGAGATGTATTATCACCTCGCCCAGGGAATCACAGGAGGTTGATCAGGAATTTCCTTCAGGCTCATTCGCGCGATCACTGGTTTTTGCTGGTGATTGCGCGATTTTTTTTATTTTGAACTCACAAGACTTCAACTACTACTTCTCATGCAGGCTCTGATCGACTATTTCTCGAATATGCCCTCCGTGCACCGTTCCATTTTTCTGGTGTCGGGCCTCACGATTTTTTGGGTGATAGAAAGCACCATGCCGCTTTTTCACTTTACCTATAAAAAGTGGAAACATGCCTGGGTGAATATCTTTTTCACCCTCACTACTGCGGCTATCAACCTTCCCTTGGCATTTATCCTCGTGATGGCTTCAGACTGGGTGGTCCAGGATGGAATTGGCGTATTGCAGTGGGTTTCCATGCCCTTGTGGGCCCAAATGGTGGTGGGGCTCTTGATCATGGATCTGATCAGCGCCTGGCTCATTCACTACACCGAGCACCACGTGAAGTGGATGTGGAGGTTTCACCTGATTCATCACATGGATCAGCAGATCGATACCACAAGTGGCAATCGCCATCATCCTGGTGAAAGCGTCTTCCGCTTTGCGTTTACAACCCTCGCCGTGGTGGTGGCAGGAGCACCCATGTGGCTGGTATTTCTCTATCAGACCTTGTCTGTGATTCTCACCCAATTCAATCACTCCAATTGGCGATTCCCTGCCCGACTCGACAAAGTCCTGTCTTGGGTGATTGTGACGCCCGGTATGCACAGGGTGCACCACCATTACCGCCAACCCTACAGTGATCAGAATTACGGCAATCTCTTTTCTTTTTGGGATCGAATCTTTGGCACCTATGTAGAGGTAGATAATGAAAAACTTACTTATGGGGTGGACACTCACATGGATCCACAACAGACAAGCAGTATCTGGGAGATGCTGAAAGTGCCTTTTCAGAAATACCGGCCAAGTATCTGGTATGAAGACGAGGAGAAGTTGTGAGGAGGGATTTTTTTTGTAAAAAAATTAGCAATAGCTATAAAATTTTGCAAGAAAACCCCTATTTTTAGCTCATGTCCTCCCTTTCTCACAAGCCTCACGACCG
>JANQTF010000239.1:0-2650 GCA_030731845.1 Bacteroidia bacterium
TTCGAGCTGATACTTTTTTGGACAAGATCAGAAAGTAGAATAGCATGAGCACCGCCATCAGGAGGGCTCCTCGCACACCTGAGATAAAAATAAAGGCGAGGTAAATGCCGATTTTAAGCATCTTCCGTCCTTTGATGATATGCTCATTACTCCCAAAAGCGTAATCCAATACGACGATCAGCAGACCGAGGAGAGGGATTTGGATCAGACCATTTCCTGGATTAAATCTGTCTGCATCTGCCCCGC
This sequence comes from Bacteroidia bacterium, assembly GCA_030731845.1. Lineage (GTDB taxonomy): Bacteria > Bacteroidota > Bacteroidia > J057 > J057 > JANQTF01. The sequence goes on from JANQTF010000239.1 coordinate 247, forward strand.
CTTCAGCCGCGCCGAAAAAGACCTGCATCAAAATGAAAAACATCACATTTAAGGAAGCGAGAGAAACGATTTTAAGCACTTTTCGATACGACCAGGATGGATGTTTATCAAATAGATTAACAATCCCGACCATGAAAATAGAAGCAAAATAAAATCGACTTTCTCCGATGACATAGCCACCGCCACCGGTCATGAATCCCTTCACCATGTTGAGGCCCCAATACAGGGTCAGGATCAGGATGATCCAACCCAAAAAAAAGCGGTTGACCTTTCTATGTTTCAGAATATAGACCACCAATATTCCTGCAAATAAGACAAAGAACACATCCAGCATCAGGATTCTGGATCCGCCCTGATTGATCAGGGCCATATCTGTGAACCAATGCATGATATTGGTGAAGTAGCCCATCATGAACCACATGATCATCTCACGAGGACGGGAGATATTGATCGCCCAGAATACAACCCAGATTGCAGCAAGTACATAGTCCAACCCGCCGAATTGGGGGGCCGCAGTCTCCTGAATGGCTTTTCCGAGCATAAGGAAAAACCATAGGAAATACTTGAAACCAAGTATGCCATCATTATTGAACCTGGGGGTTTTGAGTATCCCATTCATACAGGCGAAGGATCCTTGTCAATTAAGAGTACTTAGCTTTATGACCAGTCATATATGCTTTTCCAAGTATGATGATAGTGATGGCTTTTAGAAACACTTTGTAATTCGGAATAATCTCCGATTTGCATCTGGAAATACATTCCCTGAGAAGCTTGATGGAGTTGAGCCGGTTGCCCCTCAATACTTCATTCCGTATTTCATTAAAGAACGCTCTGATTATCAACTTCCTGCCGAAGGCTTCAAAGCCTTTCTCGCTTTCCCACTTCTTTGTGATGACCTCAATACCAGTCAGGCGCTTTTCAATGTCGGTTGAGCCACGCTCGCCAAGGTGATGACGGTAATATGTCAGTGATTCGGGAATGTTGCCGAAAGGATATTTTTGAGCGATCCGAACCCACATATCCCAATCTGCAAAAGAAGGAAGGGCCGAATCGAAGGTGCCACATTCATCAAAGCAGGATCGGCGGATAGAGACGATAGAGGAAGATGCCAGGACAAATTTTCCCGAAAGCATGGCTTGATACATGTTCATGGGAGGCGTCTGATCAGCGAGGTATTCTCTTGTGCCCAGTAGCTCATCATCCCAGAATTTCACATACCCGCAATACACGATGCCAAGGTCAGAGTTAGCCTCATGCTTAGTGACGTGCTGCTGTAGAAAATCAGGTTTCCAATAGTCGTCGTCATCGAGTAATGCGATAATCTCGCCTTTGGCTGCCTTGATGGCATTATTTCGCGAAAAAGATTCGCCCCCGTTTTGTGGATTATGTATCACCCGGATCCTTTCGTCACCAATAGACTCGACTACCTCATCCACTTTTTCCCTGAAGGGGGGCGAATCATTCACAACCAGACATTCGAAATGAGAATAGGTTTGCCTGATTACAGATTCCAAAGCGACCTTCAGGTAGGCCGTTCGTTTGTAGGTGGGTATGACAACTGTGACAAGCATAAATCGACTTATTGCTTTGATACGAATTGAAGGGTTGTCCTGCAGGCTGTTAGAAAGTATGATTTGATCTCCTTATAGAAAGGAGGATAGATCACAGAGAGCGCAGCGATATAGATGATGACAAGCATGCATCCTTTGATTGCTGCCCGAAGGAAGCTGATCTCAGTAATCAGGGTATTGATACCAAGCATGCCAGCGGCGATGAATAGCCCGATCAGAAATGCCTGACCATGGATCCTGAGCAAACTTCCCCATTGAACTTGCATGGCAGTTCGCAAAAAGAGTAACGAGACAGGTATAGCCAGAAAAAAGCTCACGGCTACCCCAATAGTAGTTTCTATAAGACCCAATTGAGTTCCGATCAAAACCAGGGTCAGGTAAATGCCCGCATTGGCAAGATTCATCCTAAATGATAGCTTGGGCAGGCCTACTCCCAGGAAAAAGTCATTACAAAAACTTGGAATAACTGTGAGGGCGCAGGCCAGAAATAAGATTTGAACCAGTTGAATACTGGGGATCCATGTAGGTCCCAGGAACAAAGGGACGATATCCGGGAAAAGAAAAACCAACCCTATACAGATCGGAATGATCAGGAGCAACACTTTTGCAACGATCTCATGGAAGACAGAATTCCTGCGCTTTTCTTCATGTTGAATTTTTGCAAATAATGGGAGGCTGATTCTGGAAAACGTGTTGATCACGATGTCCTTGAATGTCACAAAGACTTTATTAGCGATGGAATAATATCCTAATGAGGTAGTTCCCAGGAAATAGCCGATCAATAGATTGACAAGGTGTAATTGGCTATAGAAAAGAAGGTTGTTGCCCAGAAC
>JANQTF010000239.1:2660-3375 GCA_030731845.1 Bacteroidia bacterium
GTCATCGTTAGCATGGAAGCCATCTGATAGCAGATCAGGCTCCATACTCCAAAATCCATCACTGCGAGATAGATACCAGTGAGGCCTCCAATCAGGGTAGCGATCAGGCGCCTGATCGCCAGTAATCGGAATTTCATCTCCTTGATAAATAAGGCATTCTGCACTCTGGAGATAGCTCCAATGATAAATGATGCTGAAATCACACGGATATAGAGGGTGAGCTCAGGTTCTTCATATAATTTCGCAAGTAGGGGTGCGCAGACATACAGGATCAGCGTAAGTACTACTGAGATTGCCATATTGCCCCAGAAAGCAGTGTCAAGGTATTCCTGAGTCGGATCGTCCTTTTGAACGACAGCTGTCGTAAACCCCTGGTCGACAAAAATGACAACAAAGGCCAATACGCTGTTGACAATCGCCACAACACCGAAGATTTTCGGAGATAACAGAGTGGCCAGTGTGAAAAAGATCAGGAAGGTGAAAATTCGATTCCCAAATTTTTCTACGACACTCCAGACAAATCCTTGTACGGATTGGTTTCTAAGTCCCATGAATGGAGGTTAGGGCATGATGATTCTTCGGGTGACTATCCCATCCTGAAGAAGGACGCTGGCGCTGTAAATCCCGGCTGGTAATTGATGAAGATCAACCTGATACGTCCTGGGCTGATTGCTCCTGTCCAGAGTGCTTCGAAATACTTCCCTGCCCCCAAGGT
>JANQTF010000240.1:0-4427 GCA_030731845.1 Bacteroidia bacterium
CAGGGAGCCGATCCCGATCGCCATGCAGGTGGCATTTATGTGGGAAGGCTGCCCCTCCACTATGCTGTCACCGAAAGAAGTGTTGACATGGCGCGCATTCTCTTAGAAGCAGATGCCAATCCCCTCAAACCTGATCATGAGGGAAAAAGTGCCCTCAGACTCGCCTCGCAGTGCCTCCAATCTGCCAAGCTCCCTGTTTTCAAAGATTTGGTAGAACTGCTGGAGTCCTACGTATAATCGGCAGCTTTTCGCTTTACCTTGAGATTTGACGGGCATTCGTTAACTTCCCCCCGGAGTATTGCTTGTGCATTCCAATTGTTTGATCTTTGGAAATGCCAGTCCCTACCCCTTCTGGATAAACGAAAACCCCTATCGTTATGCTGAATCTGCGGAGAAGTTTCGGAATACTTTTCATTACCCTCGTCTTTTCCAGCCTACATGCACAGCAAGCTCTCCCGCCTGCACAGCATGGAGGCAACCTCAATCGCACCATTGATCTGCGCAGCCCGGATGCTGGCACCATCCAAAAGAAGGTGGAGTACTCCTTCGACAAGCAAAATCCGCGGCACAGGTCGCTCGCCCCTACCACGAGGAGCTGCCACACCCTCGAGGTAGAGCAGCAGCAGCAGGCATTCTCTCCTGGATCCACGCAAAGCGACACCCTCTTCGAATCCTGGATGCAAAGCTCGCTGCGCCAGGCCCAGCAAAGCCGAAGCCTGTTCCGCTTTGGTCCAGAGGAAGTGCTCACCATTCCCACCGTGGTACACGTGATCTACAGTTCCGCTATCGAAAACATCAGCGATGCGCAGGTATATTCCCAGATCAATTCGTTGAACCTGGACTACCGGAGACAAAACCCCGATCAGGAGTTTACGCCCAGAGATTTCAAAAATCTGGCAGTAGATACGGGCATTGAATTTTGCCTGGCCAGCCTCGATCCACAGGGACGGCCCAGCAATGGCATCCACCGGGTGTCATTTTCCGGCGCGCCCTTCAATGAGCGCTACCTCAACGAGGTGATCAAGCCTGCCACCGCCTGGGACCCCAATCGCTACTTCAACATCTGGGTGTGCGCCCTTTCGGATAATGTGTTGGGCTTTGCCACCTTTCCGGTCTCCTCAGGCCTCACGGGCGTGCCCATGCAGCGCACTTCCGCCCTCACCGATGGCGTGGTCATTCACTATTCAGTATTTGGCACCACAGGAACCGTTTCTCCCCCTTTCAACAAAGGGAGAACGGCTACCCACGAGGTAGGCCACTGGCTCGGCCTGCGCCACGTGTGGGGAGATGGGCCCTGCAACGTGGACGATTTCTGCGCCGATACGCCCGAGGCCGACGGGCCTCACTTCAACTGTCCGCAAGGAGCGCTGGGCTGTCGCGGCTCCAATGCCATGGTCCAGAATTACATGGACTACTCCGACGATGCCTGCATGAACCTGTTTACCCGGGATCAAAAGGCCCGAATGCGGCTCGTGCTTCAGAATAGTCCCCGACGGGGCAGCTTGCTCCAATCTGGCGTGTGCATTCCTCCTGTCACACCGCCTGTGCCCGCTTTTTCGGCGAATGTGAGGCAGGGATGTGCCCCACTCGAGGTCGCGTTTAAGGATTTGACAAAAGGAGAAGAGCTGAGCTGGCAGTGGAATTTTCCCGGCGGGCGGCCCGCTACTTCCGACAAACAACATCCCGTGGTTTCCTATCGCGACCCCGGCGTGTATCCCGTTTCGCTGCGAGCCATCAATCCCGCGGGCAATCGGTCGGTGACCATGGAAGGCTTTATCACCGTGACCGCATCTGGGCAAGGGCTCCCCTATTTTGCTGATTTTGAGCCGAATGAAGCCACAAGATCCAGCAATTATTTCCTCAACAACGCCGACAATGATTATACCTGGGCCATCAGCGAGCGCCTTGGGGCGCGAGGCAGAAGTGCGCAGTCGCTGGCCATCAACAATTATGACAACAAGCTCCTCAACTCTGCCGACTGGTTTCTACTGCCCGTGCTGAATTTCAGCGGTGAGCCCTCACCGGAGTTGAGCTTTGACCTGGCCTACGGCCCATTCAACGAAAAATTTTCCGATACCCTCGGCATTTTCGTATCCACCGGCTGTGGCACACTCTTTCGGTCAATCTACTACAAAGGTGGCAGCAAGCTCTCCACGCTTAATGGACAGCAATCGCTGGAGCCATTTAGCCCAGACAATCAGGAGTGGCGCACCGAGCGGATCGACCTGAGATTTTTGGCGGGTCAAACGAATGTGCAGATCGCCTTCATCAACTTCAATGGAAACGGCAACGATGTCTATCTGGACAATATCCGCCTGGGAAGTCCGCTGCCGCCCGCACCTGTGGCCAACTTTGCCGCGACCAATCAGCAGGTGTGCGCAGGAGAACCCATCACCTTGGGAGACCGCAGTAGCGGCACAACCACCGAAGGGATCTGGTCTTTTCCCGGGGGAACACCCGCCAGTTCACAGGAAAAAAATCCAACGGTGAAATACGAATTTCCCGGAAGCTACGATGTGATCTACACGGTAAGAGGTCCGGGTGGAGAAAATAGCCTGACCAAAAAAGGATTTATCACTGTGGCGCAGGCGCCCAACTTGCAGGTGACAGGCGAATATGAAATTTGTCAGGGAGAAACGATGAACCTCAAAGCCAGTGGAGCAGACCAATACACCTGGATGATCGGCTCCCAAACGCTGAAAACGGGCAATTCTCCTGATTTCTCATTTGCCCCCCAAAAAGATGAAGTCCTTACGGTTGTCGCAAAAGGCGGGCAATGTGAAACGAGAAGAGCCATCCCTATTCGGGTGAGAGCGGTGCGCCCCCTGGCCGTGACGCCTGCCTCCACAGAAATTTGTCCCGGTGAGCAAGTCAGCCTTCAGGCCACAGGGGCCATGCAGTATATCTGGTCTCCGGCTCCGCCGGAGTCCGAAGCCCAAAGCGGCACGCTCACTGTTTCGCCTTCCGTCACGACCACCTATCAGGTGAATGGCGTGAATGAATCCGGCTGCCAACTCACTGCCAAGGTGACCGTAACTGTGCGAGAAGCACCCAACGCCCTGGGAGTGACTGCGCCCCGCACCCGCATCTGCCCCGGAGACCAGATCACCCTCGCTGCCAGCGGCGCAGACTCCTACCGATGGTCGCCCACCACGGGCCTGAGCCTGAGCGATGGAGCCCAGGTGGTAGCAAGTCCTACCACCACCACTACCTATCGCCTCGAAGGCACCAATGCATTCGGGTGCCGAAGCAGCAGAAATATCACCATTGAGGTCACGCCCTACCCTGAGGTGCAGATCAGAAGCCTCTCTCCTACTGTGTGTAGCGGTGCCGGAGTCACGCTTCAGGCAAGAGGCGCTTTGCGCTATGAGTGGTTTCCGAGCGAGCTCGTTTCCGGACAGGGAAGCGAAGCTATTGGCAGACCAACTCAAGACCAGGTGTTCACGGTTATCGGAAAAACCGAGGCTGGGTGCGCCGATACTGCACAGGTATTTGTCTCCGTCATTCAACCAGAACCCCTGACTGTAACTGCTACCAACGAGGTCGTGTGTCCGGGAGCCAACACCCAGCTTCTGGCTACGGGTGCTGTGAGCTACCAATGGAATTTGGGCACAGCAACCAGCACGAGCGACAGGGTGGTGGTGCGTCCATTTCGGGAGGAAACATATCAGGTAATCGGCCTCGATAGGCAGGGGTGTCAGAGCACTCGCTCCATCACCATCAAGGTATCTGAAGGTCGCAGTGCCGTGGCAGACTTCCGGGCCGATAAGCAAATCACCTGTGCGGGGCAGTCCGTGACGTTTTCTTCCCTCTCCCGCGATGCTACCTCGTTCCGCTGGGAATTTGAGGGCGGCCAGCCCGCTTTTTCCACCGAGGCCAATCCCAGTGTGGTTTTTCCCAGCGAAGGCTCATTCTCTGTGAGGTTGGAAGTAGCAGGCTGCGATGGCCGTCGCGATCGGTTTGAACAAACCGACTACATGTATATCACCGCTCCTTCTCAGATTAGCCTCAACACAGCCGACAGAGTTGCTTGCCGCGGCGAACAAGTATCTCTCGTGGCCTCAGGTGGCAGATCATATACCTGGTCTCCGGCCATCGGGCTTGATCGCACAAGTGGTGCATCGGTGCTCGCGATGCCCTTGGCCACCACTACCTACACCGTGTCATCGATTGATGCGGATGGGTGCAGCGCTTCGAGATCTGTGACACTGGAAGTAGTGAGTGCGCAGGATGTGACGGTGAGTCCTGCCAAGGCGAGCATTTGTGTGGGAGATTCTGTGAATCTGCAAGCAACAGGTGCCCTGGAATATTTCTGGACACCCGGCACCACGGTTTCCAATGGTCGGTCGGCGACCTTCAAAGCAAAACCTGCCAGGACCACCACCTATGTGATGTGTATTTGATAAGGTATAAGGCCATTTACAGAA
>JANQTF010000240.1:4437-14468 GCA_030731845.1 Bacteroidia bacterium
CACCTATGTGATGGAAGCCCGCGACCTCAACGGCTGCCAATACCGCAAAGAAGTGTTGGTAGAGGTTTCCCCCGCCATTTCGCTGAAACTCACTGCCGATAGAATGAAAATCTGTAGTGGGGAATCGGTCGCGCTCAACGCAGATGGAGCCACGGTGGTGCAGTGGAGTCCTGCAGCTTTTTTGAGTTCGCCCACGGGGCGCGAGCTGCAAGCTTTCCCAACGGAAACAACGCGATTCCTGGCCATTGGCACCAATGAGGTAGGATGCCGGGCAGAGGCAAGCCTCACCATCGAGGTAGAATCGACTGTGCCAGTTTCTGTGGTTGCACAAGATGATGTGATTTGCCCGGGTCAGGGCACCTTGCTGACTGCCTCGGGCGGCGTCTCTTATTCCTGGAGTCCGAGCATGGGCCTCAATCAGACTTCCGGTGCCATCGTCACCGCCGCGCCTTCAGAGACAACCACCTACACCGTGAGCAGAGACGGCGCAACCTGCGGCGCCGCTGCCCAAATCACCATTGAGGTGAAGGCCCCCGAACCTTTGATGGTATCACCCACCACGGCGCAAATATGCCTGGGAGATAAGGTGACCCTGTCGGTAAGTGGCGGCACGCGCTACGTGTGGGAGCTCGCCGAGGGCCTCAACACCGTGGCAGGTGCTGAGGTGGAGGTGAAGCCATCGGCTACGACTCAATATGTGGTGAATAGCCTCGACAGCAGGGGATGCGAACTGACCGGGACCGCCACCGTGATCGTAGCACCGGGCAACTTCGTGACAGCATCCACCTCGGCGAGCACCGTGTGTGCAGGCGAGGAAATCACCTTGACAGCAGAAGGAGGCGTGAGCTACAGCTGGCGCAAAGACCCTACGCTGCTTAGCGACACGGGTGCGCGCGTATATGCGCAACCGACCATCGGCACGACCTACCTCGTCACCGGCACCAACGAGCAAGGCTGCGAAGCCATCGCAGCGGTGGAGGTATTTGTGCGGGAATTTGAAGCAGACTTCAGCATGATACCCGGCAGCATAGATCTGGCAGAAGGCCCTGGTTTGGTGCAGTTTCAGGGAGAATTGGAAGGAGCCGTGGAATATGCGTGGTCGTTTGGTGGGCAGGGAAGCTCAGAAGAACCGAATCCGCTCCACGTGTTTGCCCTGCCGGGCACGTACCCCATTGGTTTTGCCGCATCAGATGGCATTTGCGTGTCTCGAATGCGACAGGAATTGATTGTGGAAAATAGCTCCAGTCTCGAAGCCCTCGAAGATGAGGGGCAAATCCTGATCACCTCGCTGGGAGGCGGAAAATTCCAATTAGCATTTGTCAGCCCCAGAAACATGTATCTGCCTATCAGCATTCTGGATGCCACGGGTACGGAGCTTCTCTCAGGGGCCTTGAGGCCTGCCAAAGAGCGCTTCATACAGGTATTTGACCTGCGGGCTTACCCCGATGGTAATTACTTCCTACGCATAAGTGACGGGGAGATGACAAAAACGCTTTCGATGAGGAAATAGATTAACAATCGAAGCTCTGGAACGTTGAAGGAGAGGTATTCATCGTTGAAACATCTTTTCCCGTCCCTGTATGAAACAGAAGCTTATCCCCTTTCTCGCATGGCTCGCCAGCCTGGCTATCGCCTTATTCGTGACGGCCTGCGGCTCCACCTCGGCTTCGCAGTCCACAGTGGTATCTGCTACCGGAGATGTTCCTATTTCTCTGGACAAATATTGGTATCAGGGAAAGGCGGAAGTCACGAGCTATGAGCTTTCGCAGGCTCGCTATAGCGAGTCGCACCCCGGCGATGCGGTCCTGATTTTTGTAGCAGAAGATTTTCTCACCGATAAGCAGGTGAAAAATGAAAGCTACAACAGCGACGCCTCCACCAAAATTCTGAAAGCCAATATGCTGCGGAAATTCCCGACCGGGATCTATGATTATTCCATCATGACCTCGGTTTTCTCCCCGGCTGATACCCGCACTTACCCTCACACCATGAAAGTGACCATGTCTGCCCAGGATTGGTGCGGACAGGCATTTGTCCAGCTCAACCATCGGGACAATGGATTTCAGCTCCAGCAGTTTTCCTATTTCGAGCAAGAAGGCGATGTGGACAAAACGATGAGCGGCGACATGTGGCTGGAAGATGAGCTTTGGCCTTTGCTGCGTATGGACCCCTATAGCCTGCCAACCGGCACATTCAACATTCTTCCTTCTCTCATGACCCTGCGATTGCTCCACATGAAAAATGAGGCGCAGGCAGCTACGGGTGATTTGGGTGACTATATTGGGGAAGAATTTTCCGGAGGAAATCTCAAGGCCTACACCCTCCGCTATGCCAAGCCAGCCAGGGAGCTCCAAATCGTATTTGAATCAGTTGCACCCTATCAGATTGTAGGATGGACCGAAACCAGCCCGGCCATGTTTGGCGGGGGGGAGCTACGCACCCTGGCCCGGAAAAAGCAAACCATGCTCACAGATTATTGGGCTAAGCACAACCTGCAGGACAGTGTGTATCGCAAGCAATTGGGCTTGTAATATGTCTCATTGAGCCATTTAACTCAGCTTTTTTTCAAAGCAGACGCTGTTCTCCACGTTTTCATATTGCCCGTAATTGGGAATACGCTGATAGCCACATTTGGTGTATAGCCTGATGGCTTCGGGTTGTTTTTTGCCTGTTTCGAGGCGCGCGTAGGTATATCCGAGCTCACGAGCCCATGCTTCAAGTTCTTCTAATATCTGGACGGCAAGTCCTTGTCCACGCAATTCCGGAAGGACAAACATTCTTTTGACCTCTGTGGTGTCATCGGCAAGGGCTTTGATGGCTCCACAGCCAATAGCCCGATCGCCCTGATAAGCAACAAGGGCATGGCGGATCATGTCCACCTTGTTGAACTGCGAATAAAACGCATGTTCCTCTCCATCGCGAACGCTCAGGTCGGCATCCAACTGGGCTACGAGGGTCAGAAAATCGGTGTTTTGCGAATCGGAACGAAGAATGCTGAGCATAGAATAGGAGGAGTTAACCTTGTGTGAGCTGGCATCACCCAAACCAGCGCATGATGGTTTTCATCAGGCTGAGTGAAGCCTTGTAGGGAGGGAACCGAAAGGGGGTCTCGACCAGGAGGCTTCGCTTCATGATGCTCTTAAAGTGGGAGAAAATCTCGAAGGATTTCTCGCCGTGATAGCTGCTCATGCCGCTATTACCCACCCCGCCAAACGGCAGATCGGACAGGGCAGCCTGAACGATGAGGTCATTGATGACAAAGCTGCCGGAGGAGGTTTCTTGCTGCACCCTTTTCTGAAGTTTAGACGAGTCGGAAAATAAATACAGCGACAAGGGCTTGGGCCGTGCATTGACGAAAGCGAGTGCTTCCTCGATGCTATCGTAGCCAATCACAGGCAAGATAGGACCGAAAATTTCCTCCTGCATGGAAGGATGAGTTTCGGGATCGTCCACCTCAATCACGGTTGGCTCGATGAACCTGGCAGAGGCATTCACCTTCCCACCGACCACAACATTCCCCACGATCATGGCAGCAAGACGATCCACATTTTTAGGGGAAATGATGCGGGCAAAATCGCGGCTCTCTTCAATATTTTTGCCAAAAAACTCCCCAATGCCTTCTTGAATTTTTTGATAAAACTCTGCCTTTCGGCTGTGGGGGATGAGCACATAGTCACCGGCAAGGCAGGTTTGCCCTGCGTTGAAGGTTTTGGCCCAGAGCACCCTGCGCGCGACAGGATCGAGGGCCACTTTGTCGTCGATGATGACGGGCGATTTGCCGCCAAGCTCCAGGGTGACAGGCACGAGATTTTTGGCAGCGGAGGCCATGATGAGTTTTCCGACGTGTGGGCTGCCAGTGAAAAACACATAATCGACCGGGTTCACAATGAGTGCCTGACTCACTTCTGGCCCGCCGAGGGCCACGGTGAACCATTCGGCGGGAAAATATTCTGCCACCATCTCAGACAGTGCCTGTGAGGTGACGGGCGAAAGCTCCGACGGCTTCAAAATGACGGTATTGCCAGCGGCAATAGCCCCAACGACAGGCACGAGGGCCAGGTTGATGGGATAGTTCCAAGGCGAGATGACGAGCGCAACACCCAGGGGCTCAGGCACTTGCATGGCGCTAGAGGGTTTGTGCATGATGGGCGTGGAGATGTGGCGGGTGCGTGCCCAGGTAGGCAACAGCTTGATGGCTTTGTCAATCTCCTCAAGGACAGTCCCGATCTCCAAGAAAACCTCCTGCCGGGGCTTTTGAAAATCGGCGTGAACGGCTCTGAGCAAGCGATCCTGCCAGGCTTCAAGTGCCTGACGCAGGGTTTTGAGTTGCTCTTGGCGCGCTTCCACAGGCCTTGTGGCACCCGTACGATAAAAATTGCGTTGGCGATTGACCAATACTTGGACGGATGTAGGGGATGCTGCGGGTAAAGTATTCATGAAGATGGATAAATCTGGCGGGAAAGCAAGATAGCTGCTTTTCTCAACAAGGAAATTACATTGTTTCGCGATGAAACAAAAGGGGATGTTGGCATAGTCCGATCATGTCAGGGAAATGTAAGCATTGGCTTCAATGCCCCCTCGTTGGCTGTGTATTGCGCTATTTCTCACTAAGGTCACCAAGAAATACACCATGGTCACAAAGGAAAATCATTCAACCCTTGGGAGAAGGCTGGGATGAGGGTATTCCTTCGCTAACCGGACGGCTATGACCCTGCCCCCCTGAACTTGGCAAAGCCCCCGTTTTGGAATAGGACAGATCTCTTCACCTTCCCAAACGGCCATGGGGCAGAAATGCCCCAAAAAGCCAAAAGGCCACCCCAAAACAGGAGTGGCCTTACTTATGATCTTTGAGACAGCGGAGATTACTTTCCTTCCTCGTCCACTTCTTCGTATTCTACGTCAGTGACTTCGGCTTCGGGAGCGGCGGGTCCACTGCCGGGAGCACCTTCGGGGCCAGCGGCGCCGGCGGCTTCATACATCTCCGTAGAAGCAGCTGTCCAAGCCGCATTGAGGGCAGCAGAGGCTGTCTCGATCTGGGCAAAGTCCTTGGAAGCATGGGCTGCTCTCAATTCACCGAGGGCAGATTCAATGGCTTCTTTGTTACCGGCAGAGAGCTTGTCTCCAATGTCCTTGAGCTGCTTTTCTGTGGTGAAGATAAGCGTATCGGCTTGGTTAAGCTTCTCCACTTCCTCACGTCGCTTCTTGTCAGCTTCTTCATTTTCAGCAGCATCGCGCTTCATTTTCTCGATTTCAGCATCGCTGAGACCTGTAGAAGCTTCGATGCGAATCTTCTGCTCTTTGCCAGTCGCTTTGTCGCGTGCGCTCACATTCAGGATCCCGTTGGCATCGATATCGAAAGCCACTTCGATCTGTGGCACACCACGAGGTGCAGGTGGAATCCCGTCGAGGTTGAACTTTCCGAGAGAGCGGTTGTCCATCGACATGGGGCGCTCGCCTTGTAGCACGTTGATCTCTACAGAAGTCTGCGAGTCGGCAGCAGTGGAGAATACCTCTGATTTTTGGGTTGGGATGGTGGTGTTGGATTCGATCAGCTTGGTGAATACGCCGCCCATGGTTTCGATCCCAAGGGAAAGGGGTGTCACATCAAGGAGAAGAACGCCTTGCACATCACCGGAAAGCACCCCACCCTGGATGGCAGCACCTACGGCAACTACTTCATCGGGGTTTACGCTGCGGTTGGGCTCTCTTTTGAAGAAGTCCTTCACCAACTCCTGCACCTTTGGGATCCGGGTAGAACCACCCACGAGGATCACCTCGTCGATATCGCCAACATTGAGTTTAGCAGATTTGAGGGCAGACTTACAAGGCTCTAAGCAGCGCTGAAACAGCTTTTCGGCGAGTTGCTCAAATTTGGCTCTGCTCAGGGTGCGCTCAAGGTGCTTAGGCCCATCGGCATCCATGGAGAGGTATGGCAAATTGATCTCAGCGGAGGTAGAAGAAGACAGCTCAACCTTGGCAGTCTCAGCAGCTTCTTTGAGACGCTGCAGGGCCTTGGCATCTTTCTTTATGTCGATGCCGTGCGTGGCTTTAAACTCTTCTGCGATCCAGTTGATGATGATCTGATCAAAGTCATCGCCACCGAGATGAGTATCACCGTGTGTGGAGAGCACTTCAAATACACCATCACCGAGCTCCAGCACAGAGATGTCGAAGGTACCACCACCGAGGTCGAAGACCGCGATTTTGATGTTTTTATCTTGCTTATCAAACCCGTAGGCAAGGGCAGCTGCGGTAGGCTCGTTGATGATCCTGCGCACAGTAAGACCAGCGATTTCACCCGCTTCTTTGGTTGCATTGCGCTGGGAGTCGTTGAAGTAAGCGGGCACAGTGATCACCGCTTCTTTCACTTCGGTGCCGAGGTAGTCTTCTGCGGTTTTCTTCATTTTCTGAAGAATCATGGCAGAAATTTCCTGCGGGGTGTAGGTGCGATCATCTACTTTGGCCATGGCCAGGTTGTTGCGTCCGGCAACTACTTCATAAGACATCTCTCCCGCTTCTTTCTTGCCTTCAGCGAAGGTAAGACCCATGAAGCGCTTGATAGAGCTGATCGTGCGATGAGGATTGGCCAGCGCCTGACGCTTGGCTTGCTCCCCTACAATGCGCTCTCCATCTTTGTTGAAAGATACGACAGAGGGCGTGGTACGCTTGCCTTCGGAGTTAATGATCACCGTCGGCTCATTCCCCTCCATGACAGACACCACAGAGTTGGTCGTACCCAGGTCAATGCCGATTATTTTGCTCATCTGAATATTGCTTAGTGTAAGTGTTCGATTCTTGATTATTCAACGTCAACTTGAATGCCGCCCGGCTCCACATCGGGGCTGGTTCTGGCAAATGTGATGCGCAGCACGCCATGTTCATACTTGGCTTTGATCTGCGCAAGATCAATGTCGGTGGGCAATTCCAGTGTTCTGATAAATGCGCCATATCGACGTTCTCTCCCTACAAAGTCGTAGGCTTCGGTACCGGCAGGCATCTTTTTTACGCCTTTCAGCGAAAGGACCTGATCGATGATCTGCAAGGAAACATCCTCCTTGAGCACGCCCGGAAGCTCAACTTCGATGACAAACTGAGCGGGTGCATAGTAGGCATCCACCGGGGTGGAAAGCTCTCCAGATTCGTCGCTTGCGAACATCCCATCCATCATCCCTCCAACTTTTTTTCCAAAAGAGGAAACAACGTCTGAAAAACTGCTGGCAAATTGCCGTAACTGATCTTCTGGATTGCGGGGTTCGTTGCTCATGTGGAATATTGTTTCTTTCCCACTATTCACAATCAGGATGCCACCACGCAAAAATTGCCGTTCTGTCGGCATTATCTGCCGATCTGTCAGCTAGCAGTCCTCATTTTCTAACAACCTGACAGAAATAAAGGTTGGCCGTGGGGAGAGGAGGCTGTAATTTGGCAGCTAAAATCTTCCCTTATGGCAGCGTTTACAGAGAAAGTCGTCTGGATCACGGGTGCATCCTCAGGCATCGGCGAGGCCCTCAGCTATGAATTTGCGAAGCAGGGAGCCTCCCTAGTGCTCTCTGCCAGGCGCGAAGCGGAGCTGCAGCGGGTAAAAAACAACTGCCCTGCCTCCGCAGGCGAGATTCTCGTGCTGCCGCTCGACCTCTCCCAACCTGCTACCTTTACCGCCGCTTTTGAGCAGGTCATTCAGGCGCTAGGCCAGGTAGATGTATTGGTGAATAATGCCGGATTCAGCCAGCGATCGCTCACCAGAGATACCTCCACAGAAGTGGACCGCAAGGTGATGGAGGTAGATTTTTTTGGGCAAACGGCATTGAGCAAGACCGTTTTGCCCTCCATGCTGAAGCGAGGATCAGGGCACTTTGTGGTGATGAGCAGCCTCACCGGGAAGTTTGGCTTCCCCTACCGATCTGCTTATGCAGCAGCCAAGCACGCCTTGCAGGGCTTTTTTGAGACTCTTTATCTGGAAGAATCCCGCAATGGCATCAAGGTCACGATCGTGAATCCGGGCGGCATCAAAACAGCCATTTCTGAAAACGCCGTCACCGCAGATGGCGGGAGGCATGGCGTCATGGACCCTTTGCAAGCAGAGGGCATGAGTGCAGAGCGCTGCGCAAAACTGATTGTTGGGGCCGTCAAAGCAGGAAAATTTGAACTCGTCGTTGGCAATACCAAAGAGAAAATGAGTGTGTTTCTGAAAAAAATCTTTCCGCCACTTTTCCACAAGATCGTCCGGCTAAAACCTTAGACCTGCACTTTTCCCCTCAATGCCTATATTTGCGCCGCTCCATTCACTTCCAAACTTCGAAACATGAACCCAATCATCAGTGGAATACAGCAGGTGGGCATTGGCATTCCCAATGTGCACGAAGCCTGGGCCTGGTACCGGAAGCACTTCGGTATGGACGTAGCCATCTTTGAAGAGGCCGCCGAAGCCAACCTGATGCTGCCCTACACAGGTGGCAAGCCCCACGAGCGCCATGCTATTTTGGCGGTGAATGTGCAAGGTGGCGGCGGATTTGAAATCTGGCAATACACAAGTCGCACCCCACAAGCGCCTGCAAAAGCCCCCAAGCTTGGCGACTACGGCATCTTTGCCACAAGAATCAAATCTACTGATGCGGCCAAGGCCTATGAGTCTCTCAAGGAAAAAGGGGCAGAGCTTCTCAGTAGCCCGAGTGAAGATCCTTCGGGCAACCTGACTTTTTTTGTCAAAGACCCTTATGGCAACCATTTTCAGGTGGTGACACAGCCCGATACGTTTCAGTCTGGCCCCCACCCTACTGGCGGCCCCGCTGGCGTGATGATCGGCGTATCTGATATCGAGGCCTCGCGCAAGCTCTATTCAGAGGTGCTTGGCTACGATGAAGTCGTGTACGACAAAACCGGTGTATTTGACGATCTATCTGGCCTGCCAAATGGCAAATCAGCCCTGCGGCGGGTGCTGCTCACACACGCCAAGCCACGTCAGGGTGGTTTTTCTCGCATGTTTGGCAAGAGCTATGTGGAGTTGGTGTCTTTGGTAGAAAGCAAGGGCGAGAAAATGTTTGACGGACGCTTTTGGGGCGATCTGGGCTATATTCATCTCTGCTTCGACATCAATGGCATGGACGAGCTGCGGGTACTATGCCAGGAGAAAGGATTCCCTTTCACGGTGGATAGTGCTGCCTCGATGGGTACTTCCTTTGACATGGGCGAGGCTGCGGGCTTGTTTTCATACGTGGAAGATCCCGATGGCACCCTGATCGAATTTGTAGAAACGCACAAAGTGCCTATTCTCAAAAAAATTGGCTGGTATATCAACATGAAGAAGCGCAACCCAAGCAAGGCATTGCCCGATTGGATGCTGAAAGCATTGAGGTTTACCCGCAAGAAGGATTAAGGACTGAGCACATGAGCTTTTGTCTATCAAATGAGCCACTCCGACTGACCGGGGTGGCTCATTTTTGGTGGCGATTCTTGGGTATGGCGCTATTTCTGCTGTTTCTCACAAAGGTCACGAAGGGCTGCACAAGGGTCGCAAAGGCAAACATTGCAGCCCTGTGATGCCTTCAAGTCTGAGTTCTGACATGCCCTCGTCCCGGCCTTCTCCCACAGGAGAATGAATAAGAGCCGAAGGCGAGCCCTCTATCTGACTTCTCGCTTCTGGCATCTCACATCTCGCCTCTAGTTGTCGAGGTCCACGAGCAAGTCCTGTAGCTCGTCTTCGGTAATCTGCTTGAACTTGAGCTTCATGAATACAGTGGGGAGTGCCCCTTTGCCTTTGCCTTTTTTGGCATAGTCTGCCACGCGAAATTTGTAATTGATCACCCAAGGGTTTCCGTCTTCGTCATACTGCATGGCAAAGAGGATGATGGGCGCCTTGTCGTTGATGAATTTCACTTTATCAGCCTCATAGACACGGTCGTCGCGCTTTTTGAGGGGGATGGTGGTCTTCACGTTTTCTCCGGCGAGCATGACAAAAGTGGTTTTGGGGTATCTTTTGCCTTTGAATTTCACGGTCAAATCAAAGCCCTTGTCGTTGCGCTCGGCATTCATGG
>JANQTF010000241.1 GCA_030731845.1 Bacteroidia bacterium
GGCCTTCACAGCTGCAGGGTCACTCACTGAAGCCCCAAATTTGGCCAGGGAAGCGGAGAGAAAGTTGACATAGGTCGGCGCATTATCGAGAAACCCAGAAAGCGACCCAGTCACCCAATACATGGAATTGACGGTGAAGAAATTTTGTCCTGCTTCAGATCCTGCGAATTCACCAATCAGCTGAAGGGCTGGCATCATCGCAAAGAATATCCCGAGAAAAAGATAAATGACTTCATTTATAGGCGCAAATGTAAATTCATTGCCTCTGAGGGCTTGTTTGTCAGCAAGGAAATAGGAAGCCACTCCCGCAGACAACTGGATCAATTCTCTCAGAAAAGAGTATTTCGAACCATGATATTCGATTGCTGGAACCCAATCCAAGACATTAGGATCAAGGAAAACAGCTCCTACGATCACTGCGAGCCAAATAAAGCTTCTCTGCCCACGCAGAACCATTTTTCCGGAATATGTAGTCTCCACATGGTCAAGGTCCGAGCTGTTTTTGCGATCATAGAAAAGGAAAGCAGCAGAGAGTAAAACCAGTGCAAACCCCCACTCAGGCAAAACGTGAAGTAGTGTCCATTCGAATGGAACACCTTTCAGGAAACCGAGGAACAGAGGAGGATCCCCGATTGGCGTGAGAGAACCACCAATGTTACTCACCATAAAGATGAAAAAGATAATATGGTATGGCTCGAGCCTATCGCGATTGAGGCGAATGAAAGGCCTGATCAGGAGCATAGAAGCACCCGTAGTACCGATAACATTTGCAGCAATGGCGCCAATCCATAGCAACATCAGGTTGGCCGTGGGCGTCCCTTTGCGGTCAATTTGAATCAATACACCACCTGAGGCGATATATAATGGCGCAAGAAGTGCAATAAAAGACACGTATTCTGAAAGGGCATGGGCGGGCTCATGGGCCCCAGGCATAGCAATGAGATAATACCCGAGAGTAAATAGCCCTAATCCCGGAGCGATAATTTTATAATACTTATGCCAAAAATGCTCAAAGAAAACCGGGCCGGTTGCGATTAATATCAGGAGAACCACAAAGGGAATCACAGACCAGAAAGCGGGTGACTTGTGAGATTCCTCCCCATGGGCTTCATCACTAGCTTCCTGATGGTCAGTTGATTCATGTCCATGATCATCCTTATCGTGAGGAATAGACTGGACTTGTTCTTGGTCAGGGGTTTGTTCGTCTACAGTCTGAGCCATCATCGGAGAAATTCCCAATGCGACGAAAGACAATAAAATAAAAACCCAAGTTTTGAGGTGGTGGATCATGCGTGAGAAGGAAATACTGCCTGAATTAACCACTATCGAACTAAAGTTACAAACGAGTAAAAATGAGGATCCTCTGACAGCTACATTATATCCTGTAACACCCAATCAAGAGAAGTCTGCCACCAGCGATTGGTAGCTTGTGTGGCTTCTCGGGTTCTACGGAGTGCATTCAGTATCGTTTGAGAAACATCCTGAAAAATTGCGTCATCTTCCAGAGAAATTTCGGGCTGCATCAGATAAGCGAATGTACGAGCCATTCCACAATTCGCAATAAAATCGGGAATTACCCCTACCCTTTCATCCAGCCATATTCCGGTTTCACCCAGAAAAATATCCGGATCAGCAAAGGGAACATTTGCTCCACAAGACACTATTTTCAGTCCCTTTTTTACCAGTTCTTCACTTTGCGACCTTGTCACCAGCCTCGATCCAGCGGCAGGGATAAAAATATCTGCCCCGACCGACCATACTTCCCGGTTTATCGCCTCAAACGGCAGGAGATTGGGGGAAATGAGTTTCGTCCCTTCTCTACTAAAATATAAATCTTTGATTTCATCCAACCCAAGTCCTTCTTTATCTAATAGCCCCCCACTCCTGTCAATAATCCCTACGATCGTAAACCCTTCTTTGGCGAGGGTGAGCGCAGCAGCACCACCCACATTTCCAAATCCCTGGACAATAACTCTTTTCTTATTTTCTGGAATATCCCAAAGATTGCAGGCATGTACAACGGCCATACCTACTCCATATCCGGTAATCATATCCGAAACCGTGATAACCTTCTCTGTTGTTGTAGGAGCATACTCCCAGTTTGTGACCGGCTTGGCTACGCCAATTCTGAGCTGCTCGATCAGCACGGCTTTTTCGTTCTCTTCCAATCGCAGATGCCCATTCACGACCCCCTCCTGAGGGTGCAAAAGTCCTAAATCATAAGTAATGGGCATGACTTCATGTAATTCATCCACATTCAGATCTCCTCCTGTACCATAATAAGCCTTTAGTAGGGGTAAAATAGCTGTGTACCACCTTTTTAGGACTCCGCCTTTACGGGGATCTTCCGGATCAAAATTTATTCCCGACTTCGCACCTCCGATATACGGACCACAAACATTAAACTTCACCTCCATGGTTTTAGCCAAAGAGAGTACTTCATTCATCTCCAGCCCTTTGCGCATCCTTGTTCCTCCACCTGCAGCGCCATTACGAAGGGAATTGATCACAACCCAGCCTTCAGCTTCTGTTTCCTGGTCTTTCCAGTGAAAAACAATTTCAGGGGATTTATTTTCAAACTTTTCGAGGATGGTCAACATAGGAGGGAATGGATTGAGGATAATCGACAAATATATGTTTCAGTTGAGCAAACCTGAAATTTTGTGTCAGGTATTCTTCATTTCTGTACCCAGATTCCTGACATGCTTAGACCAACCCTTACTCTATGGACCGAGGCAGTGAGCGATCTTTTTGTCATGAGATCCTGCCTCGCCTGCCAGACAGCACTTGTGAGACAAGAGCGTTTTGTCTGTATCGATTGCCTCGAAGGCCTGGAACATACCGGCTTTCATCTACATCCTCAGGATAATGAAATGTATAAACGAATTGCAGGAAAAGTCCCGCTGGAAGGAGCCTACAGCATGACATGGTTTGATAAAGGAGGTGCTATCCAAAATATCCTGCAATCGCTCAAATACTCCAGGCAACCTGAAATCGGTGTCTGGCTGGGCGCTCAATATGGTCGAGCCCTGGCCCTGTCAGGAACGACATTTCTTCCAGACACGTGCCTGGTTCCTGTCCCGTTGCACTGGCGAAAACAACGCAAACGGGGCTACAACCAGGCTGAAAAAATCTGTGAAGGTCTGGCTGGCAAGTTGAATTTACCTGTACGAACGGATTTGCTTAAAAGAGTGAAATACACAAAAACGCAAACGAGAATGTCGGGGCACAGGAGATACAACAACGTATCACAGGCATTTGAATGCAGCCAATCTATCAGTGCACCTATTTTACTGGTTGATGATGTTATGACAACAGGAGCCACCCTTGAGTCGTGTATCAAATCATTAAAAGATTCAGCACTAGAC
>JANQTF010000242.1 GCA_030731845.1 Bacteroidia bacterium
GAGAATTTCTTTGAGCCAGTGGAGGTGTTTTTCTTTGATAGTGTTGCAGCGCAAATTCTTGTTGTGGCGGAAGACTCTGTGGTCGTTGTGGTGCCCACCGGAATATCCCAAGGCTTTGTGCGACTCAATGCCAATGGCGGTACTAGTCTGTCGCCACAGCGATTTTTTACCGCCAGATCGATCCTGGTCAATGATTTTGATGGCGGTGGGCTGCGAGCAGAGACCAACAAGTGGGTATTCCGGGGAAGCATCAACCAAAACGCTTCTAATGCTGTCCAAAGCAGCAATCCAGATCCCTTTTCGGGAAACTTTCTGCACTTGACCGGAACCGATAATCTCAACATCAGCTGGATCGGTGGGGCACAAAATCACGTGGGGTTTCCCGGCGAAACCTTCGAAACCTTTGGGATCAGCACAAGTGCTAACAATACCATTCTGGAGTTTGATGCAAACAGCAACGGAAAAGCTTACACCAACATCATTCTCATTCTCCTGGAAAAAGATGGCTCTCCCAATGATTTTACCTACGAAATGAAGGTGGATTGGAGCGGATGGAAGCACGTGGCCGTGCCACTCAACAGATTCAAAGACCTCAATGATGCGATTGTGAACCCAACCAAGGTAAGGGTCATCAAGGTCCACATGATCGACAAGGGCGGTACCAAAAAAGAGCTTGAAATCAATATCGACAACCTCACCTTCACAGAAATTCTCTAGGCACTTGCCAGGGATGCCTTATCGAAAACCGAACTGCCTCGGAATTCACCTTCAGAGGCCCAATATCTATTACTACCAAACCCATTTCTATGCGTAAATCAACTATTCTCCTTGCTTGCCTGCTCTTGGCTGGCTCCTGGGCCCAGGCCCAGGTCTATTCAGACCATTTTGACAATGGCGATCCTGCCTATATGGGAGGATCATCTAGCTTTACCTTTTCGGAGTCCGGTACCGAAATCACTGTCACAGCGACCAATACCGGAGCTTTTGACAATTTCACCTACCAAACCCATGACCCGGTTACCGGGCAAAGAGTCCTGGTAGATGCCACTGGCAACAACAAAGTCTATGTGCGGGCCAAGGCCAGCTCAGTTGGAACGGCCCTCAGGCTCGATGTGCAGGATTCTACCGGATATCTCACCTCTTTGCCTGGGCTCACCAAAACCCTCACCACAGAGTATCTGGTTCTGGAGTATGATTTCACGGGTCAATACTTAGACGGTGGCTATGGGGGAACTCCTTGCACAGCCGGCCCCTGTAATGTGGACGGCTCAGCGATCGCCGCGATGCTATTTTATGCAGAACCCGGCGTAGGAGGATTCTCTGGCACCATCGTGATCGATTATGTATCATTTGGCACTCCACCCGATACCGTGATCTCGTCTGACGTTTATCAAAATCATTTTGATGATCCCCTCTCTGTAGGTTCCTTTTCCTTCGTCAGTCCGGGCTTTTCCATCGCCCAGTCAGGCACGGAGATGGCGATCAATGGAGATGGAACTGCGGGCCCCTACGATCCGCTTACCTACATCTTTACCAACTTTGCCACCCTCGATACCTTCGACATTGATATCACGGGCAACAACAAACTCTATGTGAAGGCAAAATCGTCCACTGTAGGAACCACGCTGCGCGTAGATGTGCAGGACATCAGTAGCTTCGCCAGCACACAGGGCTCCATCACCAAGATTTTGGATACAGAGTACACCATCTTGGAATATGACTTCACCGGAGTTCTGGCTGACTTGGGCTATGGAGGCACGCCTTGCACCTCAAGCACAGCTCCCTGCCCGGTAGATGGTACCAGGATTGCCGATCTGCTCTTTTTCATTGAGCCAGGTGTGGGTGCGTTCACAGGGACAGTCACCAGCGACTAGCTGTCATTTGGGGTGTCACTTGAGCCACAGGGCCCAGAGCCAGATTTGGTGTATGAAGATCACTTTGGGAATGAAATGCTCGAATTCACCAGTGGATCTCCGGGCTTTGCGTTGAATGAAACCGGATCAGATTTGGTTATTACGGGAGATGGCACTGCAGCTCCTTATTCCTCTGTTTCGTATTTGCTGCATGACAAAGACCTGGGGAGTCAAATTTTTGTGAACATGGCTCCCGGCGACGATCGTCTCTATCTGAGAATGAAAACGGCGAGCGGCACTGTTCCAGTTCGGGTTGACCTGATCGATACTGCGGATTACCACACCACACAGGCATCTCTCACCAAGGTGATTTCTGATGAATATGGGATCTATGAGTATAACTTTTCTGGGGCATATACCGATGCTGGCTATGGTGGCACTTCTTGCGCCACTGGCCCCTGCCCGGTGGATCGCGGCGCGATCAAGCAAGTATTGATTTATATCGATCCCATTCAAGGTGGGTTTAATGGTGAAGTAAGCATTGACTTCCTCTCCATAGGGAAGCCCTTGGGAGAAGATGCAGGACCCAAGGGGGTCATCAATTATTTCGATGAAATAGCAGACAACACCAACCTTTTTGTCAATCCTCCTGCTGGCTTTACCTCCACCACCGCCAACGGAGAATGGACCATCACTGGGGATGGCACTGCCGGAGCCTATTCTGCCTTTAATTATGACACACACAATCCCACCGGAGAGGCAATCTTGGTTGACGCCGTCGGAAGCAATGATAAGCTGTATGTGAGAGCCAAGTCCTCTACAGCGGGTACCAATCTGAGAATCGATTTGAAGGACAAGGATGGATATGTCACCAATCTCAATCCCCCTTCTGCCACCCTTACCACCGATTATCAAATCTACGAGTACGATTATGCCGGGGCCTATCAAGATGGTGCCTATGGAGGCTCGCCTTGTGCCACGCAGGGATGTCCGGTAGATGGAGAAAGAATTAGCGCGATTCAATTCTTTGTAGATCCGGTATCAGGCGGATTCAGTGGTGATGTCACCATCGATTGGATTTCCTTTGGGGTGAATACCGTCGGAATTGATCAGGATGAATTTGTCTCCCAAATGCGACTTTTCCCGAATCCTGCCGAGACCATCATCCACCTCGAGTATTCCCTCTCCGCTACTGCCAAGGTAGAGCTCGCTGTATTCAACCTCGTGGGTCAACAAGTATTGGCCGACGACTTGGGGATGAAAACCCTCGGGCAGCAAGCCCATACCTTCGACACGGCTCTGCTCCCACCCGGAATGTATGTGCTCCAGGTCAGGACTGATGGTCAGCAGGCGGGAAGCATGCGATTCATCAAAAGATAACGGACCCTTTGCCATAGATCATACCATAAGCCCGGCTGAAATTTTTTTTCAGTCTGGCTTATGGTAAACCCTGAAACGCCTTAACAGATCTCACATGAAAAAATTCATTCTCCTCTCTTTCTTAATCAGCACCA
>JANQTF010000243.1:0-31694 GCA_030731845.1 Bacteroidia bacterium
GGTTTCGCTGATGACCACGGCGATATAGACGCCGTTTTCTTCCCAGCCTACCTGCGTAGCCAGGAGATAGGCCAGCGGAATTTGTATCGCCCAGAAGCACACGAGGTTGAGCAGGGTAGGGGTGCGGGTGTCGCCAGCTCCGTTGAACGCATTGGATAGCACCATGCCGTAGGCAAAAAACGGATAGCCCGCCGCCACCACCCGCAGGCAGAGGGCGCCCACCCGAATGGTCTCTTCATTCTCAGAAAAAGCAGATAGGATCTGAGGGGCCAGGATAAACATGAGCACAGCCACCCCTAGCAGGAAGAACATCGCGTAGCGAGCCGTGATCCAAACGGATTCCTCGGCCCTCTCGGGCTGTTTGGCTCCCAAATTTTGCCCCACAAGCGTAGCAGCTGCATTGGAAAGGCCCCAGGCAGGGAGAATCGCAAAAATAATGACCCGAATGGAGGCGGTGTAGCCGTCCACCACCGCCGTTCCGAATTCGGACATGATGCGCATCAGGAAGATCCAGCTTGCTGAGGCAATCAGAAACTGCCCTGCACCGCCAGAGGCCACTTTGATGATTCGCTTGACCAATGACCAATCAAACCCGAGATCACTGAGCTTGAGGCGGAAGGTCTTGCCGGCAAAATAGAGCAGGTAAATCTGGAACAACACCCCGACCCCGCGCCCGATGCTTGTGGCTACCGCGGCTCCGGTCACGCCCATGGCAGGCACGGGTCCCCAGCCATAGATGAAGAGCGGGTCGAGAAAAATATTGAGCCCATTGGCGATCCAGAGGGCAGACATGGCGGCGGTAGCGTTGCCAGCGCCGCGAAAAATGCCGTTGTGCAGAAACAGCAGCATGATCACAATCTGGGTGCTGAACATGATCTGCGTGTAGGTGGTTCCGGTGTCAATCACCACCTGCTCCGCTCCCATCAGTCGAAGAATATCGGGTGCGAGAAAATAGCCACCTATCCCAAGCACCAAAGACAGCACAAGGCCGATCATGATGGCGGTGCCGCTGCTTTTGGCCGCCCCGGTATAATCTTTTTCGCCCCAGCGCCGCGACACAATGGCCGTCGTGCCCATCGCCAGACCAAAGGCCATGGAATACACAACCGTCAGCACAGATTCTGTGAACCCGATGGTGGCCAGGGCACCACCTCCTACTTTTCCCACAAAAAAAGCGTCCACCACAGCAAACAAGCTCTCCATCGCCATTTCCAGAATCATGGGAATGGCCAGCAGCACGATGGCCCGATTCACCTTCATCTTGGTGTAATCGGCATCTTCGCCACGCAGGGCTTCTTTGATGGTGGCTAATATGGCAGACATGAGCGGAATGCTGTGAAGATCTGTGAATTGCCGCGCAAAGGTAGGCTTTTTTTATCCCGAAATCTGGCAGGAGAAGTTGCGGAATTTTATGGTGAGGAAAGACCGCAGTGCTACATTCGCCCGGTAATGCTTCGCACGACTTCAAATTGGCTGAAAAATTCGCCTGCAATCACCCGAAGAATTGTATAAACGGGGATCGCCAAAATCATCCCGCCGATGCCAGCGAGGTTGGCCCCCATCAAAATCACGATGAAGATCTCCAGCGGATGTGCCTTCACGCTGCTGGAGTAAATGAAGGGTTGGAAAATGAAGTTGTCGGCTAGTTGTACCACCGCAAATACCCCCGCAACCTTTCCCAGTAATGGCAAAGTCTGGGAATAAAAATCTAATTCCAAGGAACCGATGACGGTAAACGCCAGGCCGATAGCAGCCCCAATGATCGGACCAACATAGGGGATCACATTAAACAATCCCGCGAAAAAACCGATTACCACCGCATTATCCACGCCCAGGATTCCCAGCCCGATGGAGATGAGGGTTCCAACGAGGACGACCTCTACCATTACCCCAATGAAATAGCGGGTGAGCAAGTCGCGAATGGTGACCAGGATGTGATCCACTTTCGCCTCATATTCATCCGGGATCAAGGCCTGAATCATGTTTCTCAAGATGCTCCGCTCTTTGAGGAGGAAAAAAGTGATGAATGCAATGGAGAATATGCCAATAAACAAGTCGCCCGTGAAGCCCACGAGCTGAGAGGCGATAGAAGAAATCTGAATGGAAGAGAGGAATTCAGTGATGACATTCTGGAGGTAGGGCACTAGCTGAAAATCATCAGGCGCAAGTTGATACGTATGAATCAGCCTCTCGGTGGAGGCAATTGGTTCAGCCAGACCTTGCTCTACATCGTCCAGGTTTACCGATGATTGGAGCTTGACAGTCTGCTGGGCCAATGTGGGGAGAAACAAAGAGAAAAGCAGGACAAAGGTGCCAATGAGCGTAGCCAGTGAGATGACCGCTGCCACACTTGCAGGCATCTTGATATTTTTCACCCGAATCTTCATCATCTGATCCATCAGGGGCCGCCCCATGAGGGACAAGACCGCCGAAATACAGAGATAGCTGATGATGTTGCTGAAAAAATAGAAAGCCAGCGCCACCAGCACAATCGGTGCAACAATCAGCGCAATGCGGGTACCTCGTTTCATCCTCCCAACTTAATACAGAATGCCTGTCCGGGCAAGAGGCGGGAAATTTCTTTATCTTCCTGACTGTAGCTTGTACTGTGAAAAAGAGCCAGGAGCGCGTATCTTTGGAGATCCTGATTTTTACCCAACTGAGACAAACGCCATCTTGGCAGAAGAAATCCACTATCGAATATTAGCGCCTTCTACGGGTGAATTTCGCGATCGCGGCTCCAAATTTTTTGCCCACGCCTTTCCCGTGCGCACGCAGCAAGAGATTGAGGCGCATTTGGCCGCGCTGAAAAAGCAGTACTACGATGCCCGGCATCATTGCTACGCCTATCGGCTTGGGGTTGCAGGGGAAACGAGCTTCGCCAACGACGACGGCGAGCCCTCTCATACCGCAGGAGATCCCATTTTGGGTGTTATCCGATCCGAGTGCCTCACGGATGTTTTTGTGGTGGTGGTCCGATACTTTGGTGGCATCAAGTTGGGCGTTCGTGGGCTGATCGAAGCCTACCGTGCTGCTGCTGTTGCGGCCTTGGGCGAGCAAGAGAAGGAGGCCATCATTCCAAGATCTATTTTCAGGCTGGATTTTTCCTATGAACAGACCTCTGATGTGAGCCGTTTGCTCCACCCATTTCCCCTCACACAGGTGGATGCAAGGTACCTTGAGGCCTGCTCCATCGATTATGCGGCTGACCTAGAAACCTACCCCCGGGTGATCAAGGTGTTAGAGGATCATGGGTATTCTCCCGTTTTTTTGAAAGAGGTGTATTGAGGATCATCTTATCACCCGAATCTTACCGAAGTCATCGTGAGCGAGCCTCCCACGGCCTGATCATTAAAGAAGGAGATGTTGTCTTGATGCTTCGTGACGCCAAGTGTGTAAAGAAGGGGATAATAATGGTCGGGGGTAGGCACAGCGAGCCGGGCTGCCGGGCTGAGGTTGAGATAGTCCACCATGTCCTGATCTGCCCTTGAGCTGATTTTCTGCTTGAAAATCGCATTCATGTCATGCGCCCAGTCAAAGCCGAAGTTGGGCTCGTTGATTTTGTCCCATGCCACCGCCCGCAGGTTGTGCACCATGTTGCCACTGCCAATGATCAATACGCCTTTCTTGCGAAGCTCCCCGAGCTGCCTGGCCAGCTGATAATGGTAGGAGGGCGCCTGTCCATAGTCGATACTGAGCTGAAGCACAGGAATATTCGCCTCCGGATACATCTGTTTCACTACAGACCAGGTGCCATGGTCAAGACCCCAATCATGGTCAAGGCCCACGTCTGTCATCGTGACGAGATCGGTGGTGATCTTGGCTATTTCAGGGCTTCCGGGAGCGGGATATTGCACGTCGAACAACGCTTGAGGAAACCCACCAAAGTCGTGAATGGTCTTTGGTAACTCCATGGCTGTGACATGTGTCCCTTTGGTGAGCCAATGCGCAGAAATCACCAAAACTGCCTGTGGCACAGGGAGTTCTTGTCCGAGTTTCTTCCACTGATCAGTAAAGCCGTTGGACTCAATTCCATTCATTGGCGAGCCATGCCCGATGAAGAGCACGGGCATGATGGGGTTGTCCTGTTTGAGTTGTTGGGCGAATTGGGAAAGCGATGCCAGGCTCATAGTAGAAAGTCCTCCGGTAAGGCCCAAAGTAAGGAAATTTCGGCGGTTCATTGGGTCTGTGTTTAAACATTGATACGAAAAGCTGACAGGTTGGTTTTTAGCTATCCAAATGTGGGGAGTCGTGGTAGTTTGATAAATGGGAGGAATTTCTTTTTTCTCCCACTTTATCCCACCTTTTATTTTGGAGGGCTGTTTTGAGGGACATACGTGGACTTTTTGTGAAAATAAGGGAGTTGAGCAGCAGGGAAATAAGAGAGGAATGGTCGTTTGTTAACCGAAATTTCAAAAACCTTACAGAGTCTCCCACTAGCTTTCGCCGCATTACTAAAATATTTTGTCAATAAAATTAGCTAAATGCGAAGATTGTTTTGATTTATGCGATCTTTCTTGGATATTTGGATAATAAAATTAGTTGTTTCTTGCATGCTTGCTACATGTGAAAGAAAGTGGATATTTTCTAGTGGATTTTTGTGGGAGATAGTGGGAATAAGTGGTAAATTTTTCTTACACTTGCACTATAAGGACGAGAGTCCAAAGAGAAGATGAAAGCACTCATCGGAGAATACAGCTGCAAAACGGACGAAAAGGGACGATTTCTCGTGCCCTCAGGACTCCGTAAGCAGTTGCCGGAGGAGCAGCGCGACGAGTTCGTGATCAATCGGGGCCTTGACAACTGTCTGGTCATGTATCCGATGGAAGTGTGGGAGAAAGAATTGCGAAGAATTCAGTCACGGAATCAATACGTGAAGAAAAATCGCGCTTTCACCCGGATGTTTCTCACTGGTGCTACACCGGTAACGCTCGATGGCAATGGTCGCGCCTTGATTCCCAGGCGCCTTGCTGAGCAGATCGGTCTTGGAAAAGATTTGATCCTGTTGGCTCAGATAGACAAGGTGGAGATTTGGGATCAGGAAGCATACAATGCCTGGATGGATGCGCCGGACTTTGACTTTGATGATCTCGCCGAAGATGTGATGGCAGACACTCAGGAATCTGAAGAATGATGAATGAGTCTTACCATCTTCCGGTTTTGTTGGAGCAGTCTGTGGACCTGCTCCATCTTCAGCCCGGGGGCACCTATGTGGATGTCACTTTCGGAGGCGGTGGACATACGCGGGAAATCCTGCAAAAGCTCGAAGGAGGGCGTTTGATCGCCTTTGATCGGGATCCGGATGCGGAGGCCAACCTCCCTTCAGATTCGCGGATCGACTTCGTGCCGAGGGATTTTCAGTTCTTTGACGATGTATGGCAGAAGCGCCAATTTGGCCCTGTCGATGGGATTTTAGCTGACTTGGGAGTGTCCTCCCATCAGTTTGATACCGCAGAGCGTGGGTTTTCCTTTCGCTTTGATGCTCCCCTCGATATGCGCATGAATCCCCGCGAAGGGAAATCGGCAGCCGATGTGTTGCAGGAATATGAGGAGTTGGCACTCGCAAATCTTTTCAGAGACCTGGGAGAAATTCCCAATTCCCGAAAAGTAGCCCGGTTGATTGTGGACCGCCGTAAGCAGGCGCCCATCAAAACAACCTCCGAGCTTGAGCGTGTGATTGAACCTTGTATCAATCCCAAGCGCAAGTCCAAATATCTCGCCCAGGTCTATCAGGCCTTGCGGATTGAGGTGAATGGAGAGATGGCTTCCTTGCAGGCCCTGCTCGAAGCTTCGCTCAAGTGGCTCAAGCCCGGCGGCAGATTGGTGGTGATCAGCTATCACTCCCTCGAAGACCGCATGGTGAAGCGCTTCATGAAAACCGGCAACCTCGCCGGGATTGAGATCAAAGACCAGGTTTTTGGCCACTCTCTCAGTCCCTTTGAGCAAGTCACTCGCCGAGCCATACAGGCAGATGAAGAAGAAATACTGCGCAATCCAAGGTCTCGCTCTGCAAGACTGAGGGCAGTGCAAAAAAAATAAACGAAACGGCTATCAGCCCTGTGTTAAAACAAAGGTTATGCAAACAATCATTACACCCAAAAACCTGCACAAGCAGGCCACAAAAGTGGATCAGAAGGCCCGAAAAGGCCTCAAGATCGGCCGGGTAGATGATTATCTGCGCTTTGTTGTGTTCCTGGCACTCATCGGGATGGGATACATCTGGAATTCCCACCTCGCCGAGCGACAAGTCAAAGAATTAGAAACAGTGCGGAGCTCTGTCAAAGAACTCAAATCGCGCTACCTGCTCAAAAGGGCTACCCTGGGTGCATCGGCTAGATTCTCCGAGATCGAAGCTGCCGCTGATACCCTTGGTCTCCTCCGGATGGAGCAGCCACCATTCGAGTTGACTACCCTCTCTGAATAACTTACCCCTTCACCTTAATCTCTGACATTACCCCTCCCGCCTTTTAGACGCTATCGGCTTTTCCCTTCCCACCCTGCTTGCTCATTTTCCCTGGATTGATTCGCTCTCGGAGGCGCTTTTGCGCTACTTCCCTGGAGCTTTTTTGCATATCCAAAATGTGTTAAGCCACCCGGCCTTTGCTCTGTCTCTCCTTTTATTACCGTTCTCAAGCGTTACCGTCCGCTCTCAATTTTCAACCTTGTCCCATGAAGCAACTTGCCCCACATATTCTCCAGCGCGTTTATCTCCTCTTCGGGTTCTTCCTGTTGATCGGGGCCGTCGTGCTCGTGCGGATCATGGTTCTCCAGTGGAATAAAGACTATTGGATGGCCATGCAGGAAGAGGAAAAGGTCTTCATCAAAAAAGTCGTAGCCGACCGCGGAAGCATCCTCTCCGAAGATGGCACCATCCTCGCCACGAGTGTACCCTTTTACCGACTCGCGCTCGACCCGAGCATGATCGATACCTTTAAGTGGGACAACTTCTCCGACTCACTCAGGAGCTTGTCTGCCAACCTCACCAACCTCTTTGACCAACCCGAAAACGATAGCCTCTTTCAAATAGCCAGTGATTCCTATTACCAAAAGGTGATGAAAGCACTCGCAGAAGGCGATCGCCACGTATATCTCAACCTCAACAAGATCAATTTCCGGCAGTTGGAAATTGTTCAGACCTGGCCCATCCTCAACCGGGGCCGTTGGGAGTCTGGCTTCATTGCCGAGCTTTTCAACAACGAGCGCTATTATCCATTTGGCGAATTGGCCAAAATTACCCTCGGTACCCTCGTCGATGATACCGTGGGTGTGAGAGGCCTGGAGCACTCCTACAACCGTGATTTGAGAGGCGAAGATGGCTATATCCTCGCTCAGAAAGTCGTGGGGGGATCTTATGTGCCCCTCGATCAATATGGCAAAGAAGCTTCCCTGGATGGATATGACATCGTCACCACCCTCGACATTTCCATGCAGGAAGTCGTGGAGGAAGCCCTCCGCGATGGGGTTGAAAAGAATTTTGCCAAATATGGAACCGCCATCCTCATCGAAGTGGAAACCGGGAAAATCAAAGCGCTTGCCAATTATCCCGAAACCTATAACCACGCCATCGCCACGAGAATTGAGCCCGGCTCTACCTTCAAAATTGCCAGTGCAGCTGCCCTGCTCGAAGATTTTCGCATGGATGTGTGTGATACCATCGACACCGGCAACGGTCGAATGATGTATGACGACAAAGAAATTACCGACAACGGGCACGCCTACGGAAGAATTACCCTCGAGCAAATCATTGCCTATTCCTCCAACGTCGGGATATCGATTGCGATCAATGAAAACTACGCCAAAGAGCCCCAGGTCTATCTCGATCATTTGAGAGACTTCGGATTCTATGAGCCAGCCAACAGAGACATTGCAGGCGAGCCTTATCCGGTCATTTTTAATCCGGATGAGCCCGATTGGACCATGGCCACGCTGCCTTCTATGTCTTATGGGTACTCCATCGGCGTCACCCCCATTCAGATGGCGGCTTTCTACAATGGCATTGCCAACAGAGGAAGACTCATGCGCCCATGGATGGTGAGCGAAATCAAAAACAACACCCAAACCATTCGCAGAAATGGTCCTGAGGTGATGAATGAGAACATGGTGACACCACAAACCGCCCTGCAAATCCGTGACATGATGATGGGAACGGTAGAGTATGGAACAGCGGTGCGTCAATTCAGGGGGCTTCCTTTTCTGGTTGCTGGAAAAACCGGAACAGCGAAAAAGAACGTGAATGGTCGCTATGTGAAAGAATATCGGGCATCGTTTGGTGGGTTTTTTCCTGCCGATGCCCCACGATATACGCTCTATATCATGGTGGACGAGCCGCGAGGCACGGCTGCTTCTGGTGGAACCGTAGCTGCTCCCATTTTTAGAAAAATCGCGGAGCAAATCTACGCTATGGATCGCGAAATGGCGACTCCTCCTGAGTTGCCCGACCAAGTAGATACCACGAGACTATGGCCTCAAGGTGTGTTGTATGCATCTGTGGCTTTGAATATGCACCCCGAGATCAACATTCGCGCTGATCTGGATCAGGCATCTGTAACATGGGTTACCCTGGGGGAAGACAGCACAGGCAAATTTTGGCAACCACTTGATCTCTCTGAGCAGAAAGTACCTGATCTCAGAGGAATGAGTAGCCGGGATGCACTCAATTTGTTGGAAAATATGGGCTTGCGAGTCCGGCTCCAGGGAGTCGGACGAGTCAAGCGCCAATCTCTGATGCCAGGCCACCGGGCCCGGGAGGGAGGGGAAATCACGCTCTTTTTAGGCTAACATTCACCTTCCAACCAGGAACACCTGTGCAACTGAAAGATATTTTGAACGATGTGCCACACAAGGCAATCAGCGGAGAAGAACAGAGGGAGATAGGAAAGATTGTTTTTGACTCGCGACAAGTAAAAACAGACGATGTTTTTGTCGCGGTGAAAGGGACACAGGTGGATGGCCACCAGTTCATTGACGTAGCGATTGCAAACGGAGCCACAGTTATCGTTTGTGAAAATTTACCTACTCAGGTGCCTTCATCGGTCACCCTGATTGAGGTCAAAGATTCACATCATTCACTGGGATTGCTTCTGGCCAACTATTACGGGAGGCCAGCCGAGCAATTGATCATGGTAGGCGTGACTGGCACCAATGGCAAAACAACCTCTTCAACCATGTTGTATGAGTTGTTTACTGCTCTTGGCTACCGCTGTGGGTTGATTTCTACTATCCGTTATCTCATTGCGGGTCGGGAAAAATACTCTTCCCACACCACGCCCGATCCTATCCAAATTCAGTCTTTGCTGGCTGAAATGGTGGAGGAAGGCTGCACCCATTGCTTCATGGAAGTGAGCAGCCATGCCCTTGTGCAACAGCGCACAGCTGGCATCTCTTTTCGTGTGGCTATGTTCACCCACATCACCCACGACCACCTTGATTATCACGGCACATTCGCCAATTATATCAAGGCCAAAAAGCTTCTCTTCGACCAACTTTCTGCGGCTTCTGTCGCCATCATCAACGCCGATGACAAAAACGGCAAAGTGATGGTTCAGAATACCAAGGCCAATGTGAAGTGGTTTTCCATGAGAAGCCTGGCAGACTATCAGGTTCGGATTATTGAAAACACCCTCGAAGGCCTTCATCTCCAGATCAACGATCAGGATGCATGGTTTGCGCTTCGGGGATCCTTCAATGCCTACAACCTTTTGATGGTCTATGCAGCTGGCGTTGAATTGGGATTGGAGCCCGATGAAGTGATCGAAGCCCTGAGTGCGGTAGCACCGGTGGAAGGTCGCTTTGAGGTGATTCCTCACCCAAGAGGCATCAATACTGGCATTGTTGACTATGCTCACACGCCTGACGCGCTCGAAAACGTGCTCAGCACCGTGGCAGATATCAACCAGGGACAAAGCCGAATCATTACGGTGGTAGGCTGCGGTGGAAACCGCGACAAAGCCAAACGACCCAAGATGGCGGCCATTGCGGTGAAATTATCTGATCAGGTAATTCTCACGAGTGATAATCCCCGGAACGAAGACCCAGAGGCTATTCTGGCAGAAATGTTTGGAGGAGTAGCCATAGAAGAGCGCCGCAAGGTGCTGAGAATCACCGATCGCCGTGAGGCGATTCGCGTTGCTGTACAGCTTGCACATCCAGGAGATATTCTTTTGGTAGCAGGCAAAGGGCATGAGACCTATCAGGAAATTCACGGAGAAAGATTCCCCTTCGATGATCGGGAAGAACTCAAACGCGCTTTCCTCGAAAACGAATCCTCTGGCAATCCCAACGGATGAACAGAATCACCACACAGACGATGACAACCTGAGTATTTTCGCCAGCAAACTTTACCTTCAATTCCGAGACCATGCTGTTTTACTTACTCGACTGGCTGGACCAAGCTTATGATATTCCCGGATTCGGGGTGTTTCAATACATCACGTTTCGCGCCATCCTTTCCATCGTCTTTTCTCTGATTATTTCTATTCTCATCGGAAAAGGCATCATTGGATTGCTTCGCAAAAACCTCATTGGCGAGGTGGTGCGTAGCAACGACATGGGCCCAGATCATGCTTCCAAAGCGGGTACGCCTACCATGGGGGGGCTCATCATTTTGGCCGCAGTCATTATCCCTACGCTTTTGTGGGGCGATCTGAGAAACGGATATGTTTGGCTCATTCTCCTGGGTACTACCTGGATGGGGATCATCGGATTTGTAGATGACTATATTAAGGTATTCAAAAAAGACAAGGCCGGGCTTAAAGGAAAATTCAAGCTCGTAGGTCAGATCGGGTTGGGGCTGATTGTAGGAATCACGATGCTGTTTCACCCTGATTTCAAAGGAAGCCGCTCGCACCTCACCCAGCTCAATATCGTGAGAACCAGTCCGCTGCTCACTCAAGCCGGGTTTCAATCGGGTGATGAGCTTTTGCTGGTAGATGGGGTGGAGTTCAAAGAGGTGCCAGACGGCAAAACCTATGACGACATTGGCCTCTATCGGGTCAACCGATTGGGGGAAGATGGGAAGAAGACGGAAGAGGCCATCTTGGTTTCTGGTGACATGCGAGGAAGGGTGGCGAGTGAGCTTTTCGGCCCTAGAAACGAGAGCTTTGTCTATACCACCGACTTCCCTTTTTTCAAAGAATATGTTTTTGACTATTCAAAAGTTCCCCTGTTATCGAATTGGGTAGAAAATGGTCTGCTGGGAAAAATCGTATATCTGCTCGTGGTCATTTTCATTGTCACGGCAGTATCCAATGGCGTGAACCTCACCGATGGGATCGATGGGCTAGCCGCAGGCACTACCGCAATAGTTGCTGCGGGCCTGGGAGTCTTTGCTTATGTGTCTGGTAACTATGTGTTTTCCAGCTACCTCAACATCAGCTACATCCCGCTGTCGTCTGAGCTGCTCATTTATGCAACTGCTCTGGTAGGAGCTTGTCTCGGATTTCTCTGGTACAATGCTTTTCCGGCTCAGGTGTTTATGGGCGATACAGGATCGCTCGCTTTGGGCGGTGCCGTGGGGATCATGGCCCTGATGGTAAAAAAGGAGCTTCTGCTACCAATTTTCTGCGGAATCTTTTTGGCAGAAACCTTATCGGTCATGCTTCAGGTGAGCTACTTCAAGTACACCAAGAAAAAATATGGCGAAGGACGGAGAATTTTCAAAATGGCTCCCCTTCACCACCACTATGAGAAGAGTGGAATTCATGAAGCCAAGATTGTCGCACGATTTCTGATCGTCGGCATTCTGCTCATGTTGGTATCGTTTGCAACGCTAAAACTGCGCTAGGATATGAAAGTCGCGATTTTGGGAGCTGGAGAAAGCGGAATCGGGGCAGCGTTGCTGGCGCAGCGGATGGGATATGAAACATGGGTTTCTGATGCTGGATTCATCAAGGATCAGCAGAAGCAAACCTTAACAATAGCTAAGGTGCCTTTTGAGGAAGGACAACACACCTGGCAACAGTTCTTTGACGCGGATGTCGTGGTGAAAAGCCCAGGCATTCCCCCAACGGCAGCTTTTGTGCAACGCCTGAGGGAAATTGGCAAGGAGGTGATTTCGGAGATTGAGTTTGCCGCAAGGCACACCCAAACGCCGATCATCGCGATCACAGGGAGTAATGGCAAAACCACTACCACTTCCTTGATTCATCACTTGTTGATTTCTGCAGGAATAGATGCTGGCCTTGGAGGAAATATTGGTGTGAGCCTCGCTCGCCTCCTTATCGGAGACCCCAAAGAGGTCTTTGTGGTGGAAATGAGCTCCTTTCAACTGGAAGATATCCGGGACCTTCGTCCTGCGGTAGCTCTCTTTTTGAATCTCACAGCCGATCATCTGGACCGATATGCTGGCAGCATGGATCTCTATGGAGCCGCCAAGTTGCGCATCGCAGAGAATCAGCGCTCGGAGGATACTTTCATTTATTCTATGGAAGATCCCGAGACAAAGCGCCTCTTGCCTGACTACAGCATATTAGCTCAGAAGCAGGGGTTTTCTCTGGAACCAAATGCCCAGGCCGCTGCCTGGATCGAGAAAGGACAGATCATGATCGAGGGGGAACCCTGGTTTGCAGTTGATCGACTCCCTCTCCTTGGCCCTCACAATGAGCGTAATGTGCTCGCTGCACTGCTCGCTGTGAGAGCTTTTGGACTCGATCAAGCGGCTGCTACCAAAGGATTGGAAACATTCCGCCCGATCGATCACCGGCTTCAGCCGGTAGGAGAGGGCAGAGGAATCCGGTTTATCAATGATTCCAAGGCCACCAATGTAGATGCGGTTCAGTATGCCCTTGCGGCCATGACCGGACCTACCATCTGGCTTGCTGGCGGAGTAGATAAAGGCAATGACTACGAGCCGATCCTTTCTCTGATCAAGGAAAAGGTCAAGGCAATGGTCATCCTTGGCAATCACGACGACAAGCTCCGAAAGAGTTTTGAAGGCCCCATCAGGCAGGTGCAAACCATGCAGGATGCGGTCGCGGAAGCAGCAGCTTTGGCAGTACCAGGCGATACCGTCTTGCTGTCTCCGGCCTGCGCCAGCTTCGATCTCTTTCGCAATTACGAAGACAGAGGAGAGCAATTTGTAGCTGCTGTTCACAGATGGCTCTCTGATTCAAAAACATAAAAACAGGCGACGCAAGCCCCGGCTTGCAGATCCTCAACCAAAGAAACCATGAGTTGGATTCTACATAGACTGAAAGGCGATAAGGTGATTTGGATCATCGCATTTTTGCTGGGCCTCATCAGCATTCTGGCGATCTATTCATCTACAAGTGCCATGGCCTACCGATTGGCAGGCGGTGATACCGAGACCTATGTCTTGCGTCACATCATTCTCATTGTGCTCGGTCTCGTGGTCATGTTTGTGGTTCATAAACTAGATTACCGAATCTTTGCACGCCTGAGCAACATCTTGCTCGTGGTCACCATCCCACTTTTGCTCTACACCATCGTGAAAGGCGCAGAAGTGAATGACGCCGCTCGCTGGATCAATATCTTCGGCCAGTCTTTTCAGCCATCGGATTTGGCCAAATTGACTCTCCTCATTTACCTCGCCAAACTGCTCACAGTGAGGCAAGATGTGATCAAAGACTTCTACGAAGGGTTTCTGCCTGCATTGTTTTGGGTATCGGTCATCTGTGGCCTCATCGCCCCTGCCGACCTTTCTACTGCGGTGCTCATGTTTCTGGCCAGCCTCATGGTGATGTTTATCGCCGGAGTAGATCTGAAATACATCGGTCTGCTCGTAATGGTGGCAGTTGTAGGCCTCGGAATTCTGGGTTCTACTGCCAAGCGCTCTGCCACCTGGGAATCCCGGATGTCAGATTATGTGAACCGAATCCTAGACCCAGAATATCGGCCCATTGCTCAGACCACACAATCTCACATTGCATTTGCAGGTGCGGGCTTGTTTGGCAAGGGCGCAGGGAAAAGTGCCCAACGCAACTTCATTCCACATGCCAATGCCGACTTTATCTTCGCCGTGATTGTCGAGGAATATGGCCTTGTTGGTGCAGCTGTAGTGATTTGCCTCTACCTGATCTTGTTGTTCAGGAGTGTGAGTATTATCACGATGAGCAAAACATTTGGTGCCCTGTTGGCATCTGGACTTGCCTTTATTTTGGTTTTGCAGGCCATGATGAACATGGGCGTCACAGTGGGTTTGCTCCCCGTGACCGGGCTTCCCCTGCCCTTGATCAGCTGGGGAGGTACTTCCATCCTGATCACAAGCATTTCATTAGGAATCATCCTGAGTGTCTCTCGTGAGGCTTTTGAAGGCAGCCCAGAGAAAAAGAAAGTAACATCTTCTACTTCCATTAAAAGAAAAATTCAGACCCGGTGGGCAAACGCATAATCATATCAGGCGGCGGAACAGGCGGCCATATTTTCCCAGCAGTTTCGATTGCGCAGGAGATCCGTCGGCGGGAGCCGGGGGCCGAGATCCTGTTTGTCGGAGCCAAGGGAGGAATGGAGCTTTCTGTGGTGCCAAAGTATGGTTTCCCTATCGAGTCTGTTTGGATTTCGGGAATCCACAGACAGCTGAATGTGAAAAACATCGGGAGGAATCTCCTCTTTCCGCTGAAGCTCATCGTGAGCCTGATCCAATCAGCCGCCATCGTGCGCCGCTTTCGCCCAGATCTTGTGGTGGGAGTAGGAGGCTTCGCCAGCGGTCCGCTTGGCAGAGCCGCTTCGGGCAAAGGCATTCCCCTCTTTTTGTGCGAGCAAAATGCCTATCCAGGTCTCGTGAATCGCTGGCTCGCCAAAAACGCAACCCGTATTCTCTTGGGCAATGAAGATGCTGCCCGGTATTTCCCACAAGACAAAACCATTGTCACCGGAAATCCCATTCGCAGCTTTGAAACCATGAGCCGTGAGCAGGGCTGCAAGATCATGGGGCTTGACCCCAGCAAGCCTGTCGTACTGAGTCTTGGCGGAAGCCTGGGCGCGTTGCGACTTAATCATGCCTGGGAGGCTGGCTACCAGCAAATTCTCGATGCCAACATCCAACTCGTGTGGCAAAGCGGTCGTCGCTATTTCGACAATCTCTCTGCTCGGGTGGGTCAACACGCAGGAATGCAGCTACTGCCCTTCATCGACAATATGGCTGCGGCTTATGCTGCCGCCGATCTCGTCGTCAGCAGAGCAGGTGGCAGCACCATCTCTGAGCTGATCGCTCTTTCTAAACCTTCGATCCTCGTGCCTTCCCCGAATGTATCTGAGGATCACCAAACCAAAAATGCCCTTTCTCTCTCGGAAAAGGCCGCTGCGGTACTCGTAAAAGACGCCGATGCAGAGGCCAGCCTCGTGAAGGAAACCATCAGGGTATTGACCAATGAATCTGAACTCTCACACCTAATCACCAACATCAACGGCATGGACAAGCATCAGGCCGCTGAAGAAATCGTAGATGAACTTTTCCGGAACACATATTGACCGGGTGTATTTCCTCGGAATTGGCGGCATCGGCATGAGTGCCCTCGCGCGGTATTTCCGGCGCGAAGGAGTCGTGGTGTCTGGCTATGACCGCAGTTCATCTGTGGTCACCAGAGCGCTGGAGGCTGAGGGAATCACGGTGTTCTACGAGCAGGATGCCGCCCACCTTGCTGGGCAGGATCTGGTGATTTATACCCCCGCTGTTCCTGCGGATGCACCAGAGATGGTGGCCGCACGCACAGGGTCTTTCCTGCTGAAAAAGCGGGCACAGGTACTCGGCGAATTGTCCAGGACCTATCAAACCCTGGCTGTAGCTGGCACCCATGGAAAGACCACTACCAGCACCATGCTTGCGCATTTGCTACGCGCCTCTGGCATCGATGCTTCAGCTTTCCTCGGCGGGATTTCCCGCAACCTCCATGGCAACTTCGCCCACGGCACTTCCCCATGGATGGTGACCGAGGCTGATGAATACGATCGTTCTTTCCTTCAACTGCACCCTCACACCGGCGTGATTACCTCACTCGACCCCGATCACCTCGACATCTACGGGTCTTCCGATATGATGACCGAGAGCTATCGCGAGTTTGCCAATCAATCGCAGCATGTGTTGGTGCATCACACGGTGTCTTCTACTTCCTGGGCCAGCAAGTACCCCAACTATGGCGTAGAAGCAGGAGACTATCGGGCAGAAAACCTTCGTGCAGAAGGCCTGGGTGTGCGGTTTACCTATCGCTCAGAGGCGCATGTAATCGAAGATTTGTATTTGCCAATGCCCGGTAAGCACAATGTGTCCAACGCAACTGCGGCTCTGACCCTCGCTTTGAACTGTGGTGCTACTCCTGAACGACTGATGGCATCTTTGGCGTCGTTTTCTGGCATTTATCGCCGATTTGAGGTGATGATGCACAGCGAGCTTCTCAGTCATGTAGATGATTATGCCCATCATCCTGCTGAGATTGCAGCTGCCATTACTGCGGCACGTGATTATCTGCCGGGTCGTCAGGTGTTGGTGGTCTTTCAACCTCATTTGTACAGCCGAACGCGAGATTTCGCCGAGGGCTTTGCATCGTCTCTTGCGATGGCCGATCAGGTGTTGTTGATGGATATTTATCCCGCACGGGAAGAACCCATTGCCGGAGTAAATGCCCAAATGATCGCTTCGCTGATGCCCGGAAATCAGGTGCAGCTTGTGGCTCGTGAGGCCCTTAGTGAGCAGATTGAATCGAAAATTACCCTTCCTTCTGTTGTGCTCACCCTCGGTGCCGGAGATATCGACAAGGAAGTAAACAGCATTCGCGATACCCTCGTCAACTCAGCCTTTGTCAAACCCCAACAAAGAAATCAGAACTAGCCATGTTTCTCTGGATAAATTCACCCACACGCACTGCAACCCCGGTCAGGCAAAATCGCCCGATCGAAGAGATTGCTGCACCCAAAAAGAAAAAATCTGCCGCGGCAGTCTTTACCCTCGGGAAGCTTAAACTTCCTCAAGGATTGGCCATTTTGTTGGTAGGAATTGGCCTCTTGGTCGTGTTGGCTCTGGTCAACCGTTATCAGGAATCTGTGACGCTTTCGGGTGTTCAGGTGAACGTGATTGCCAAAGCAGACAACGCATTCATGAACGACGAGCGGGTGATGGAGGCCATGGGCTGGGTGGCTGGCGTAGCGCCACTGGGAGAGAAAATGGACATGGTTCACCTCAAAGAACTGGAAGATAGCCTTCGCAAAAGTCCTTTTGTTAAGGATGCGGAGCTGTATAAAAGCATCCAGGGTGTTCTTCATGTAGAAGTGACCATGAGAGAGCCGGTCGCGAGATTGATGAACAACAGCGGAGCAGATGTTTACATCGACGCCAATGGGAAGAAATTTCCGGTTTCCACGATTCATTCTGCGAATGTGCCCCTTGTGCGTGGTGATTTTGACGAGGCGGTTGCCGATACTTTTTCTTGCGAAACGGTGCTCTCAGCTCTTCCTGTGCTCACATTCATCAAAAACGACCCATTCTGGAATGACTACATCTCTGAGATTAGTGTGGATGGAAATGGGGAATTGACCCTCTATCCACGCATGGATCCCATGTCGATTGAGTTTGGTCATGCGATCCGGATTTCGGAAAAATTTCGTGACACCAAGGTGTTTCTCGATCAGGTGATGTCTCACTCAGATCGTCCTCGTTTCAAACAAATTTCTGTAAAATATAATGGTCAGGTAGTGGCCACCAAAAGATAACGAACTGTCCAAGTCCCTGGCTTCTATCCTTCGGCAGGAGCGAAGTCTTTGAGCTTCTTCATTCAACTATTCAAAACGCAGCGTTATGGCATCTGAAAGTATTTCTCCAAACGAAAAGATCGTGGTCGGACTGGACATCGGCACCACGAAAATTTGCGCCATCGTAGGCAAGCGCAATGAGTATGGCAAGATCAACATCCTCGGTGTTGGCAAGTCACACTCTGATGGCGTGAGCCGCGGTGTAGTCGTGAACATTGACAAAACTGTCCAGGCAATCCGCGAAGCGGTTGCGGAGGCTGAGAAGCACTCTGGAATCAAAGTGGAAGTGGTGCACGTAGGCATCGCCGGAGAGCATGTGCGCTCAATGCAGCACAAAGGGATCATTACCCTCAATAATCCCGATTTTGAAATCACGCAAGACGATGTGAACCGTCTGCATGAGGACATGTTCAAAATCGCGACTCAGCCCGGTACCGAGATCATCCACGTACTGCCGCAGGAATACACCGCTGATGCCCAGGCTGGGATCATCGATCCGGTAGGCATGTCGGGTGTGCGCCTCGAAGGCAATTTCCACATTGTGACGGGCCACACCACTGCCGCCAACAACATCTACAAATGTGTGGTGCGCGCCGGACTCGAAGTCGCTGAGCTCATTCTGGAGCCATTGGCATCTAGCTCCGCTGTCCTTACTCCAGAGGAAAAGGAAGCTGGTGTCTGCCTTGTGGACATTGGTGGTGGCACCACCGATATTGCCGTTTTTGAGAACAACATCATTCGCCACACGGCTGTGATTCCTTTTGGTGGCAACATTGTCACCGAAGACATCAAGCATGGATGCAAAGTGATGAAGCGCCACGCCGAGTTGCTCAAAATCCAATATGGTAGCGCCCTGGCCGATGCCGTGACCGATGACGTGGTCATCGCGATCCCCGGCCCAAGAGACCGGCCCGCCAAAGAAATCCATAAGCGTATGCTGGCCAGAATCATCCAGTCGCGCATGGAAGAGATCATGGAGTTTGTACTTGCTGAGATCAAAAACTCAGGCTATGAAGACAAGCTCGTAGCAGGCATTGTGGTAACAGGTGGCGGAGCGCAGCTCCAGCACATGAAGCAGTGCGTGGAATATGTGACTGGCATTGATACCCGCATCGGCTTGCCCGGTGAGCATCTTGCCAGCGGTCTTGTAGATGAGGTCAATTTCCCGATGTATGCCACCGGCACTGGTCTGGTGATCATGGGACTTGAGTCTCCGGAGGTGACTACCACTGCTCGCGCAAGCGGACACAAGGAGTATTCTCCTCAGTATGCGACTGGCGGTCGCCACAGCGGCCCCAGGATCAGCTTCATCGACAAGGTGAAAACATGGTTTGAAAGTACCCTTACCAATACAGGTGAATTTATTGAGTAACACTCCTTAAATCCATCCATTTTCCGAAAGTATCATTCAAAATTCCGGAGTCATGCAATTTGAATTTCCCAAAAATCAACACTCGATCATCAAAGTGATCGGCGTCGGTGGTGGCGGTGGAAATGCCGTGAACAATATGTTTGAAAAAGGAATCGAAGGTGTCGATTTCTTTATCTGCAATACCGACATGCAAGCCCTTAAAAACAGCCCCGTGCCCAACAAGGTACGCCTGGGAGCTAACCAGACCGAAGGTCTGGGGGCAGGTGCCAATCCCGACGTAGGCCGCAAGGCTGCGATGGAGAGCACAGAAGAGGTTCG
This sequence comes from Bacteroidia bacterium, assembly GCA_030731845.1. Lineage (GTDB taxonomy): Bacteria > Bacteroidota > Bacteroidia > J057 > J057 > JANQTF01. Next base: position 19,388 of record JANQTF010000243.1, read on the forward strand.
TCAAGCTCTGCAAGATAAGACCAGGATGGTGTTTATCACCGCTGGTATGGGGGGAGGAACTGGCACTGGTGCTGCGCCCGTTTTGGCTTCTATGGCCAAAGAGATGGGAATCCTCACCGTGGGGATTGTTACCACGCCCTTCAAATTTGAAGGACCAAGAAGAGCTGCCCAGGCCGAAGCCGGCATCAAGGAGCTCCAAAGCATGGTCGATACCCTCATTGTGATCGACAACAACAATCTACACCAGATTCTTGGGTCCAGTGTGACCATGAAGAAAGCTTTTGAAGAAGCGGATCAGGTCTTGTGCAATGCCGCCCGCGGCATCGCGGAGATCATTACTTCCGAAGGCTACATCAATGTTGACTTTGCAGACGTGTGCACCATCATGCGCGATGGTGGAAAGTCCCTCATGGGTACTGCTCTCGGCTCAGGTGAAAACCGTGCCATGGAGGCCGTAGAGGCTGCTGTGAACTCGCCCCTGCTCGATAACATTGGGCTCGAAGGTGCGCGCGCCATCATTGTGAACATCACAGCTTCTGAGGATTCTCTCCGCATGGACGAGACCACTGCCATCGTAGAGCATGTGCAGGAAACTGCCGGCATGGATGCCAACATCATCTACGGAATCGTGTATGACGAGTCTATGGGGGATAACCTCCGCGTGACAGTCATTGCGACACGCTATTCTGAGGTGGATTCCAAGGCTACGCGGCAGGCTGCTGCTCCAGAGGTTCAGCAAACTCCGGTTGTCCCTACGCCTACACTGGTGCAGCCACCGGTGCAATCCGCGCCTCCTTCAGAGCCGATCGATCACAGCCCACGCCGTGTGCAGCTCGACGAAACCCAGATGCGCAAACCTGTGTTTGAGCGCCTCGATCGCCGTGAACGCGAAGAGCGTGTGAAGAAACTGAATTCAAAGGTGTATGACATCCACGATCCGGAAAGCCTTTCTGGTCTGGAGGCAATGCCTGCCTACATGCGAAAGGAAGTGTTGGTCGATCCTGAAAAGGACCGCGCGAAGCAACGCTTTTCCCGGCTTAGTCTGGAAGAAGATGAGGAATCCCGTTATCGCCTCAAGGATAACAATTCCTTCCTTCACGATATCCTCGATTAATCCGGGTCTCGCTGCGTGATGACCCGATCCTGATCTGCTGATCCGCTACCTGTAGGGGTAAGGCAGTCGGGGCCAATTGTTCACACATATACTTTCGGAGCTTCCTTACTTCCAGCCAAAGGCTGGGGTAGGGGAGTTTTTTTTGTTTTTTTAGGGAGCGATCTTTTCTCCCCTTCGGGTGTTTGGCTGGCAAGCGCTATGCTGCTCGCAGATTCTGAGATATTTCATATCTTGATAGAAATCTAATCCTGATATGTATAAAATTGCCGTTTCCATGTTCGCAGTCTCCCTCGCGTTGCTTTCCTGCGACAAAGAACCTCTTGATCCGCTTACGTTTCAGACCAATCTGGTTGAAATCGTTGAAGGAGACGTAAATTCCTCCGTCAAGATGGTTTTTACAGCTTCCAGCGTTCCTTCCGACGACATTTCAGTGAAGTATGAAGTGAGGGAAAAAACTGCCCGGTCTGGATCAGATTTGATTGCTACCTCTGGCACCTTGGAATTTATTGGTGATTCGAAAGAAGCGTTTTTTGAGTTGGAGCTGGTCGGAGATGATCACTTTGAGCTGTTAGAGTATTTTGAGGTCGTACTGGATTATGGGCCTACAATTGTATTTACGGTAGGAATCGCCGATGATGATGCCGTGGCAGAAGCCGTCGAAGATGCCGATGGATTTATTACTCCAGCTGAGTATCCTTCCATGGCTTTGGTCTGGGGAGATGAATTTGACGGGAACTCACTCGATCTTACTGATTGGACCTATGAAGTGGGAGATGAGTGGTTTAATAATGAGCTTCAGTCTTATACCGACCTGCCAGAAAATCTTCGGGTGGAGGATGGTAAATTGACCATCACTGCATTGGAAGAACTGGGGAAATATACTTCAGCAAGGATCATTACCCAGGACAAGGTAGAAGTCAAATTTGGTAGAATCGACATCCGGGCAAGACTGCCTAAAGGTCAGGGAATCTGGCCTGCATTATGGATGCTCGGAGCCAACATCAATGAGGTAGGCTGGCCAGCCTGTGGGGAGATCGACATCATGGAACTTGTGGGGCATCAACCCAACGTGACTCATGGCACCGCTCATTATGAGGACAATGGACACAAGTACAGGGGCATGCTCAAAACATTGTCTTCCGGTGATTTCTCTGATAAATACCATGTTTTCAGCATCGTATGGGATCGAAATTATATTACCTGGTATTTAGATGGCCAACCTTTCAACACCCTAAGCAGCAGCCAAATCAACAATTACCCATTCAATAATCCTCAGTTTTTCATCATGAATATCGCCGTTGGAGGCGATTGGCCTGGCGATCCTGATGAAACCACGGTTTTCCCACAACACATGGATGTTGATTATGTGAGGGTATTCCAATAAGATTTGGGAGAGAGGAGGTATTTGCCGACGATTGGGCGGCAGGCAAATGTTATCCGCAGCGCTCATGCAACCCATTCCCCAACATGCTTGTCTTCTAGGGAAAATATCAATTGTCATGAAACTCAAATTCGTCCAATACCTCGTTTGTTTGCTCCTGTTGGGAGGAATGTCTGCCCAAGCGCAAGTGTATCGCACTGCTATTGGAGCCAGATTTGAAGAAGATGCCGTAGGTTTTTCTGTGGCCCAGAAGGTAGGCAGGAAGGTGACCATGGAAGGGATTTTGATCGGGAATAATCTGGACTTGACGCAGGGCTATTTGCTTGCAAAAAGGCATTTTGGCCTGTTTCAGCGAAGGCTGAATGTGTATCTCGGTGCAGGAGCTCACACAGGATTTGGCGAAATTCCAAGTCTCCTCAATGGCTATGATGCCGTGATGGGGGCTGAGTTCACGCTGTTGCGAGTGACAATTGCCGCCGATGTGAAACCAGAATGGACTTTTTCGGGCCTTGAGTATCAAGGGCTCAATCCCTCTGTGTCGCTTCGCTATTCTCTGGTCCGTGATCGCAATTCCTGTAACAACAATCGCAATAGGAATCGCAACAACAACGGGCGGACCCACAATTGGTAAGCCTGGGCTTACTCAGGCTGTTGAAAAATCTCCAGCCAATCTTGTCCCACTACGATGCTCTCTTTTCTCCATGCTTCATTTGGAATGATAGGAGCAGGGACACCTTTAACAAGACACATGTTTGGATTGCGGAATCGGTAGATTTCGTCGAATAGGCCAGCGTCCAGGAATGATTGCAGGGTATTGCGCCCTCCTTCAATCAGGACGCTGGAAATTCCTGTTTCGAAGATGGCCTGAATCACAGATTTGGGAGAGTGATTGTCGATAAGAATGCTATGAGATGAGTAGATCTGCCGCTCCAATACGAAGGTGTCAGGTGGTGTTTGAAACAATTTCAACGTAGATGGCAGGGGCTGACTGCTGGTGTTCCATACCAGCCTGATGGGGGATTTGCCAGGATAATATCGAGTATTGAGCGAAGGATCGTCAACAATGGCGGTGCGAGATCCGATGAGAATGCCCTGGTATGTGGCCCTCAGTTTATGAACGATCCTTTGGCTCTCTGGACCTGAAATCCCGGTACGAATGGCTGCATCATCTTCGCTGTGTCCGGCTATGAATCCATCGCCGGATTGCGCCCATTTCAGGCAGATATAGGGCCTTTGTTTTTCCTGGTTGGTGAAAAAAATCTTATTCAGCGCTGTAAATGGCGTAGGATCATCTGCCATGACGACTTCTACCCCCTGGCTACGCAATCTTTCGATGCCTTTGCCGGATACTTTGGGATTGGGATCGGTGCATCCGAGAACCACCTTCGGGATCTTGTGGCGAATGATGAGGTCTGTGCAAGGGGGTGTTTTGCCGGTGTGCACGCAAGGCTCCAAGGTGACGTAGAGCGTTGAAAAAGGGAGAAGAGAATGGTCTTCCACCGCATTCACGGCATTCACCTCTGCGTGAGGACCGCCTGGGATCTGATGAAATCCTTCGCCGATGATTTGGTTGTTGTGAACAATCACGGCACCCACCATCGGGTTGGGCTGAACACCAACTCCGCCCAAGCGGGCAAGCTGAAGGGCGCGATTCAGGTAAAAAGCATCCAAATTCATGGGCACAAAAAAAGGGTAAGGAGCTATATCGCACTGATCAACCTTCTGCCGTTGCTTCCTTTCGGACCTGGCGGAGTTCAAAGGGATCTAGTCGTATAGTCCTACCCGCCACAAAAGTAATCAGGGAAGCCAACTTGTCAAAATTAGTTTCGACACTTTCCCATAATAATTAAAAACAGGTCGCTTGCTTTTCAGCAAACGACCTGTTTACAGGGAGTTATGGGGTGTGTGGCAAGATAATTTTTTACAAACGCTTTGGTCCTTGTCGGAACATTGACCCTGTATCCTCATCATTTTGGTCGCAGCATTCAAAATCGGGGTATTTCAACATTGCCCAAATTCAGCCTTCATCCATCTTTCGGTAAAGATTTTCGTAGTTCAAGGCTATGATAGAAAAGATCATTACAGCCAGAATTCCTGCTCATCTGCCCCAAGAAGCTGCGAAAATAGTTCTCCAAGGAGGAGCTATGAGCCTTGATTCCCTTCTTGCAGAAGCATTGAAGCGATATCTCGACACAAAAAAAATTCCCCTGGAGAAAAAATTCCTGGAAGAAGATCTGAATTGGGGATTGAAGAGGGTTGACTAGCACGTCAACCCTATTCATTAGGCATTCCTCATGAGCAGAGATCATCGCGAAAGTGGATTCCCACAAAGGTTAATCAATCCGCACCTTCTCCAATCCATTCCTTCCAAAAAATACCGGAAAATACATCTCCTCAACTCTTGCGGGGTTGAGGGTGTACACCCCCGGAAACCTTGCCTGAAGCTTCACCTGATAGCGATGCGTGCCGATGGGGAGTCTGTCGCTGAAAATGGCCACGCGGTCGCGGCGCTGCTCGCGATGCACTTCATAAGGGCCCCAGCCTTTGCCTTCCTCGGCGTAGGAGCAGCCACCCGGAATCGGCACTTCGATCTGCACGTATTCAGCTTCCTTTTTATTCACAATCTCTACCCACATCGTGAGGCTCTGCCCCGCTTGCGGACTACCCACGATCTTGTTGCCCTGCTGATCTTCCATCCACGTGCGCACCTTGAAGAGGCTGTCCGTGGCTACGGGAGCAGTCTCAAACCAGGTTTGTGCCACAGAGAGATACACAGGCAGTTTTCCCGTTTTTTCAATGGACTGAAGATCCTCGATGGCCATTTTTTGGGTGAATGGGAACGCGGTGACGGTCTTGGTGGCTTTGCCTTTCAGGACCACGACAGGCAGTTCGGGCAATTCTCCCTCCTGAAGCAGATCTGGCAAAATGGTCTCCAACACGCGGCTGGAGGCATAGGTATGTCTCCAGTGGCCAGTTTCTTGCCGCTGTGCCAGCAACCACGCCTGAATTCGCTGCAAATCCATCTTGTGGCCGCCCTCGGCCCGAAGGATTTCATAGGCCAGCAAGGTGGCTTCCACATCGCTATATCGAAGCGAATATCGGCTTCCAGGCCAGAAAAGCTGGCCGCGCATGGTTTCCAGCCGATATTTGTTGAGGCTGTCGAGAGAATAGGGGAGCTCCCGCATCTGCCGCAGGCGAATCACCCGGAGCTGTGTGCTGAGATCGAGCGTGGTGTCGGCTTCTATTTTCTGGATAAATTCTTCGAAATGGAGGGCGCTATTGAGCTTGTGGAGCAGAAACAGCAGGTCCACACTTCGATAAGGATTCTGGCTGCTGCGCTGCACTTGCAGCACGAGATCAGCCGCTACGGCAGGCTTGTTCATGACCACGGGATATCCGGCTTCTTCTGCTTGCAGCAGGGCTTCGATCACGTGCAGGCTGATCCAGGCACTCGTGGCATTGCCTTCCCACCATCCCCAGAGTTGGTCCTGGTTGCGGCTCTTTTCGAGCTTGCGGATCATGGTTTTGACCTGTGCTTCTTTGCGAAAGGGCTCTCCCGTGAGGGTTTTGATGGATTTTTCCATCAGGAGGGCTTTGAGCTTGGAGGCCGCCTGCTCGTTGCAGAGATACGGATATCGTTGCACAAAGTCGATTTCATCGAGGAGCACATCGAGCAAGGAGGTGTGGATGGTCACATCCACGGAGTCGCCGTTGCGAAAGCTGGGGCTCACGATGCTGTCGCCCAGCAGGATCCAAAATTGGCCCTTGGTGCTGCGGTCGCCTTTGGGGTAGAGGGCAAGCGGGCGCTCTTCGCCATCAAAATAGCCACTCTCCGCCTCGTCGAGGCGAAAGGTGATGGACACAGAATCTTGGCCCGAAGGCGCTACGAAAGCCAGCGTATCCAATCCTACTGGTCCGATCTGCATGATTTGCTGGGAGAGAACCTGCTCTTCTTGTAGGAAGGACAGAGAAATGCTGAGGCTATCGCCGCTCACGTTCTGCACTTTGCCAAACGCGAGGCTGCTATCTCCTTCTACCAAAAAGCGGGGCAGAGACAGGCGCGCCATGAGCGGTTTGTAGCTCAGGGTAGCCGTTTCGAGGGTGGCCCCCCTGCGCTTCTCAAAGTCATAGGCAAGCACAAAGTTGCGCCACTTGGTGATGTCATCGGGAAACGTGACGCTGTAGCTGGCCTTGCCTTGCGCATCGGTGCGGAGCATGGGTTGCCAATAGGCATAGTCGTGGAAGTTGGAGCGGAGGGAGGAAGGAGCACCAGAGAGGCCAGGTTCCATCGGCTGTAGGGGATCAGGCATAGGTACTCCATTCGCTGAGACCATCATGGCCATCGGGGCATTCAACTCAGCTGCATACACATCAGGGACGCCGTCCATGTCGCTGTCTACGGTGAGTTGCCTTTTCCTGGAAACGCCCGCTGAATACCCTGTGACCATCACTTCTTGCAGAGAAGCCTCTTCCCCAAATTGGTCGTGGATGGTGACTTTATCTAAATACTTGACAGCCGAGACTGTTCTTGCACCACGGCTTTGTATATCGTTGCTACCCGAAGTCGCAGGCAACTTAAAGAGTTGCTCCTCAGCGATTTTGGTTGGTGCTTTTTCCGGTACCAGGAAAACATCAGGGATCTGCTCTCCTTTCTCTACCATAATGAGCTGTGACTTGTAGCCTGGAAACGAAATCCGAAGGGTGTCCACAGCGTTGGGCACATAGGCAAATCTGCCATCAAGATCGGTGAAGGTGCCTCGTTTGGTTCTGCCAAGCTGTACTTTCACCCCAGGCATGGCACTTCGGGTGAGGCTGTCGCTGACTACTACCGTAAAGATCACGGAAGAATCGGTAGCCGACCCCAATATCAAGGTATCGCGAGGATGCAGCTCAGCTTGCAAAAGCTGGAGCGATGCCGGAGTGATGGGTTTCAGCAAAAGCTCGCGGATCGTGTGCCAGGTGTCAGGGTTGCCTGTCTGCCAGGTCATGGTGTCAGGTTGCACCATCGCTTTGCCATTGGGCAGAACCTGGATCTCGTCGATCTGGAGGCGCTTTCCATCTTGCGTCCAGGCTTGATATTGATACAGGCCGGGGGGAATGGCAGAGAAGGTATTTTCTGAGCCCGTATAGGTTCTGAAAAATGACATATCATCCTTGGCGCTCAGAATCCCGAGTTGTGGCCACGGTTGAATAGAGGGAGTTAGTTGAATGGTGCCAAGATTTGGCGGGGAATCCCAGCGATTCCACTGATATTGGTAGGATTGAAGGTGGTTGCTGATGGTTGAATTGCGCCACGCTTGGAGGTGCTTGTCTCTTGTAAGGATTTGGTCCTTGACATCAGCATATTGAAATGAATGGTTTCCGATGCTCAGGATCTGATTCATCTCCCATTCCTCGATCTCCCTACTCCTCATTTTCCAGAAAGAATCACTGAAGCTGTAGGCAAAGCCTGGTTCAAAAGGCTGAGTCACCTGAAACGCTCCGGGTTCGGCGAAAGTCAAACTAGACTGTCGAAAAGGCCCGTAGAGGTCATAATTGTTTTGGCCTCCATAGCGGAAATATGGGGTTTGAAGCGGTATAATGGTCCTTCCCTGCTCAAAATAGCCGAAGGACGAATACGTAGGAGACTGGAGCCGAAGCATATAAGGGCTAAGGTGATCTTTCTCTTCGTCAAGCAATTTCTTCATCTCAAAAATCCTCACATTCGCCGCAAATTTGTCTTGATCTACGACAAAGATGTTCTTCATTCCTTTTTCAACCCAAACCGAGTCGATCGCGATCAAGTGGGTAGCTGTGCGAATGCTGAGCTTGTGGTAGCCTTCATAGGTAGGAAAGCTATAGGGTTGCTCACGTTGCAAGCCATTCACAAATATCGGGATGGCGTCCATGATCACATATCGGAGGGGCTGCACTACGCCTTCTTTCACGATGAACATCGAGATCTGGGTTTGCTTCGCTGTATCCTCTACCTGGAAAGTCGCCCTGCCCAGTTGCGGGTACAAAAACTGGTAGGCGCTCAGGGAGTCGATGCCAAATCTGCTGGCCCAGAGCCAATAATCCATCTCTTTTTGCTGGGGAGTCAGGACGATGCCAGCTTTGCTGAAAGAGTTGAACGACTCTCGGGAAGGCGTGGCAATGCTGCTGAAAGGTGCATTTGGAGGGGTGTAATTAGGAAAACTGCTGGTGATTCCATAAGCGGTGAGATCTGCATCGGCCACAGGGCTACCATCATGATGGAGGAGGGAGATGGAGATCTCTGTTTTTTCCCCGGGGAAAATTTTCTCGGGCACGCTGGTGCTCATGTTAATGCCTTCGGGGTCCCACGGAAGCGAGTATTCCCGCTTTTTCATATCGCCACCCCAGAGGTAGCTCAGGGTCACATAGTAGGGCTTGTTGGGATTGGCTGGCAGCGCCATGTTGAGATCTTTGCCCTGCCCGCGCAGGACGGAGGCATTTTTTTCAAATAATTCGTACCAACAATCCAGCTGATAAGGATTGGTCAGCGACACAAACAGGGAGTCGCCTTGGCGTCGGGTCTTGAGATTGACGGCATCATTGCTGGGGGAGAGATTGACCATTTTTTCACCGACAGAGAGGCTGTAGGAGCGAATGTCAGGACGAAGGAGAAGGGTTGCGGGTAGGCGAATCGGCTGATCTATCAGCCGAGACCCCGTATCTCCCCTCCCGGTCAAGGTGGCCTGGGCACTGCTTTCCGCACATCCGATTTGCTTTGCCAGAAGGGTATCTCTGTTTTGGGTGAGAGAAAGGCGACAGGGATCTTGGCGAAAATTGAGATAAAGCGTTTGATTGATCGTTTCGCCATCCACGGAAAGGAGGGTAGCCACCACCTTTAAGTTCATGTCAGCAGTCGGAAAAATGCTGTCTGGTACGGTGATCGAGGTCGCACCCATGGGGTCGAGGATCTGCGATAGCTTCCAGAGGGTATCAGGGATGAAGACCCTGGGCTGATAAGTCCTAGAGATGCCGATCGACAAAAGGGAAAGCTCTATCCGTGCGCCGGGCACGTTGAGGTTATTTCGATCTGTCATCTGGGCCGTTAACACAAGCGGCTCAGCTCGGTAGATGATGCTGTTTTCCGAGCTGAGGGTTCCGCTTACCTCTTTGAGCTCATAATCTTCGAGGCGGAAGGAGCTAGCAAGATAAATCTTCCCTACTTTTTTTCGGAGAATCAGGGACACATCCCTGTCCAATTGAAATTGCAGGCTGTCGTGGATCACAAACGCTGTTTCGTATCCGCCATCGCGATAGGGCCTTAGCGTATCGATGAATTTGTCGCCTGCGGGATATTGATTGGCGAATAATAAAATGGGTTCATTGACTGCTTTTCCTTTCGAATGGAGGACCAGGGCCTTGAGTTTCAGGGTGTCGCCGGGGCGGTACTTGGGCTGATTAGTGGCAAGGTAGCCCTGGGTTCGTTGATGCAGGGGCCCACGACTAAAAGGGCTTGTGATGGTGGCTATCCAGCCCGTGGGCCTTCTTTGTTTGATGGACTTGATGGGGTCGGCTATGAGGTGGAAGGGGATTCCCCATACCCACCTGATGGGCGGTGTGAGTAAGATGGCGTTGCCAACTTCGGCCAGGGTGAGAGCGCCTTTGGTGGCGTTGATTTCATAAAAATCGCTGTGGCCTTTGTAGGAAATGACAAGGGTCCCCTCTTTGCGGGATTTGCGGTGGCGATAGGTGAGGGTTGCGGGGTCATAGGCGAGAGATTTCCCTTTGACGGAGACCTCCGCGTCGCTGATGATGGTTCCTAGGGAATCCATGACCACTACGGCGAGGTCCTGATTGTTGTTGACCACAAATGCTTGCCATTGATAGATGCTGCGCAGCTTTCGCTGCTCGGTATTGTCTTCTGCCCACACTTCGAGATAGTAGCCCTTGGGCAATTCATCTGCGACAAATGATGCGGAGAAAAGCACCGAATCGCTGGGAGCCGCATACTGAGAGAGCGGCAGGTGATATGGCCCTTCTTTCAGGATGTTTTCTACCTGGGTATTGGTGAGCGGAATCAGGTAGCGGTAGCTGCTTGCCGGAACTGCCGGGAAAATGGTCTGTGCCGCAGCCCATATAGGAAACACTGAGAGCAGAAGGAGGAGGAAATAGCGCATGAGGAGGTATGACGAAGGTTGACTGGGATTGCTGTGAAGATATGGATTATTAGGGAGAGAGAAGAATCTGCGAAAATCCACACCAGATCACCCTCCTTTTTGGAGTGTCTGATTCTTGAAAATTAGCTCAAAACTTCTGAGCAAACCTCCAAAAGTGTGGGTGGATTTTATGCGTATTTTGAACGATGTTGGGTCCATGATTAGCAAAGACACTTTATGGAAGGCCATTATCGAGGATTTCTTTCCGGAAATGATGGCATTTTTCTATCCTGATTCGCTGGATCAGTTGGATCTGAGTGAGCCAGAGTTTCTCGACAACGAGTTGCAGCAGCTATTTCCTGAGTCGGTGAGCAATCGTCGCCATGCGGATAAGTTGGTGAAGGTTCGCTATGCCAATGGCCCTGATTTGTGGCTTTTTATTCATATCGAGGTTCAAGGCTATCGAGACAAGGCCTTCGCCGGGCGAATGTTCCAATACTTCTATCGGATTTTTGACCGGTATCGGGTCCCGATTGAGGCCTTGGCCTTATTCACCGACAAGAACAGAAATTACCATCCGCGAGCCTATGAGGCTACCGGCCTGAAAACGGAAATGAGCTATCGTTTTCATACCTACAAGCTGCTTGATCAGGACCGTGAATCGCTGGAAGCGGATTCCAATCCCTTCGCCTTGGTGATGCTTACGGTGTGGGATATGCTTCATGCAGACAAGCTGAAGCAGGCTGACCAAGACAAAGATGATGTCTTGATGGAACTGAAAATCAGCTTATTTCGTAACTTATTATCGCGTGGCTATGATCGAAAAACGATTGTGCGGCTGTTAAGATTTATCAAGTATTACACAAGCTTTGCCGATCCAGAGATGAATCGTAAATTTGATCAAGTCGTGAGTACCACCTCAAATCAACATCCCATGGGAATCAATGAACTGGTAGAACAAGAGCTCAAGAAGCAGGCCTTTGCTGAAGGCAAGGAGGAAGGCAAGGAGGAAGGTAAGGAGGAGCTTCTTCGTGATCATATCACTTCCTTGCTGTGTCGGGGGTTTACAGAAGAATCAGTTGTGGATCTTCTGAAAGCTCCTGCTGCGCTCGTTTCAGAGATTGCGAAAGAACTGAGGCAGCAAGGCAAGATGGAGTAAAAGCGCTATTTGCTCGCATTATTTTCTCTCCTGTATCAAAAAAGCGAAGCGGGAATGTGATGGTTCACATTCCCGCTTCTTTGTATTTCGCCGATCTCTTGAGGAGATCATCAGATGTCAATGTTGGCGTACTTGGCGTTTCGCTCGATGAATTCCCGGCGTGGGGCCACGTCATCTCCCATGAGGGTGGAGAAGAGCCTGTCGGCATCGGCAGCAGACTCGATAGAGACTCGCTGCAGGGTTCTCGTGGATACGTCCATGGTGGTATCCCACAGCTGATCGGGGTTCATTTCTCCCAGACCCTTGTATCGCTGAATGTTCACTTTGGATTCGTCTCCCCCTGCGAGTTCATCTACAGCGATCTTGCGATCTACCTCTGACCACGCATAGCGCTCCTTTTTGCCTACTTTCACGAGGTAGAGAGGAGGAGAAGCGATGAATACGTGCCCACCTTCGATGAGGGGCAGCATGTAGCGATAGATGAGCGTAAGCAGAAGGGTGCGGATGTGAGAACCATCCACGTCGGCATCGGTCATGATGATGAG
>JANQTF010000243.1:31794-41399 GCA_030731845.1 Bacteroidia bacterium
GCAGAAGGGTGCGGATGTGAGAACCATCCACGTCGGCATCGGTCATGATGATGAGCTTGTGATACCGGAGTTTTTCGAGGTTGAGTTCCTCGTCTTGTCCGAGACCACTCACACCAAGTGCGAGGATAATATTTTTGATTTCCTCGTTTTCATAGATTCTGCTTGGGTGCGCTTTCTCTACGTTGAGGATTTTTCCGCGGAGGGGCAGAATGGCTTGATATTTACGGTCGCGGGCTTGCTTGGCAGAGCCACCAGCCGAGTCCCCTTCCACAAGGAAGAGTTCGCATTCTTCGGGCTTGCGCGAGGAGCAGTTGGCAAGCTTACCGGGAAGACCACCGCTGATGGCGTTGGACTTCTTCTGAACAGCTTCGCGCGCCTTTTTGGCGGCATTTCTGGCTTCAGCCGAGATCAGCACCTTTTGGATGATGTTTCTGGCAACGGCAGGATGCTCTTCGAGAAAGTAGGTCAGTTCTTTGGCAACAATAGACTCCACAATCCCGGAAACCTCGTTGTTTCCAAGTTTGGTCTTGGTTTGCCCTTCAAACTGTGGTTCGGCTACTTTTACCGACAGAACGCAGGTCAGTCCCTCGCGAAAGTCATCGCCGGAGAGCTGAAACTTCACTTTTTTGAGGTAGCCTTCGGCTTCGGCGTAGTTTTTTAGCGTTCTGGTCAGGGCCTTTTTGAATCCAGAAATATGGGTCCCCCCCTCGTGGGTATTGATGTTGTTGACGTAGGAATGGATGTTCTCTGTATAAGACGAGTTATAGAGAATGGCCACTTCTACTGGTACTGTCTCGTCTTTGTCAGAACCCATGATATGAATCGGCACATCGTGGAGAGGTTGGCGATTTTGATCCAGATAGAGGACAAATTCTGCAAGACCCCCTTCAGAGTAGAAACTTTCGTGGAGGAACGAGTGCCCTTCATTTTCGGGCTTTTTCTTATCCTCCTCAGAGAGTGGCTCGCGCTCGTCTGTGATGGAGATCCTGACACCTCGGTTGAGAAAAGACAACTCTCTCAGGCGAGAAGCAAGGGTGTCGAATTTGTATTCGGTGGCAGAGAAGATACTTCCATCAGGCCAGAAACGAGTTTCTGTGCCGCGCTCGGTGGTTTCACCGATCACCGCAACCGGGCCAAGGGCCACGCCTTTGTTATAGTTTTGGCCGTAGATCTTGCCATCTCTGAACACCTGTACCTCACAATTGGTAGAAAGGGCATTCACTACAGAAACCCCAACCCCGTGCAAACCACCGGATACCTTGTAGGTGTCTTTGTCGAATTTACCCCCGGCACCGAGGCGGGTCATGACGAGCTCAAGAGCCGAGAGGCCTTCTTTGGCATGAATATCTACCGGAATACCGCGACCATCGTCGCGAACGGAGATAGAATTATCGTGGTGAATGACTACACTAATCACTTTTGCGTGACCGGCCATCGCTTCGTCGATCGAGTTATCGACTACTTCATAGACCAGGTGATGTAGTCCGCGTTCGCCAATATCTCCGATATACATGGAAGGGCGCTTCCTCACGTGCTCAATCCCTTCCAATACTTGAATGTTACTCGCAGAGTATTGCTGTCCAGCCTGTTCTAATTCGCTCATTATGAACTGATTGTGAAAAACCTAATTCGATTGAATGATCCTTCAAAGATAGGTAAAAATACCGTAATATCCTCCCTTTCATTTGCCTTTTCAGGCGATGAGTCGGTGTAGCGATCATTCCCTTTGCGAATGGGCAAAAGAATAGGACTATTTAGCCATGTACCTGCAAAGCCAGGGAATGGCTTCTTGGTTTCTCCTCAAAAAATCTTCGACTTTCGTGAATCGCGATTATCCAGAATTGGATCAGGGCTTTCGTCGGGCCGGGAGCTTGATTTTCTCCTTCAAGTCCTTGAGCTTTTCGGTGACATCTTCGCCAGCCTGCTTTTTCAGCTCTTCTTCAAGTGCCTGCTGTGCCCTGATTTTGGCAGAATCTGCCAGGGCAGCGATGGTGTCTTTGGCCTGCTGCTTGGCCTGATTAGCGAGGGTTCTCAAGGAGTCTTCGGCGCGTTGTTTGGCCGCATTTGCCTGGGCTTTGAGGCTGTCTTTGTTGAGGCTAATGTCGGTTCCCAACTTATCATTTAGCTCGCCTTCCAGGGCGGAGGTTGCCTGGTCTTTGAGCAGCGAGGCTGTGCCTCCTCCGGCACCAGATATTTTGGGGTCTTTGGCTGTGCCCGACACGATTAGGTTTACTTCTACCCGCTCACCGGGGTTGAGCGCTCCGCCGGTCAATTTGCCCAAAGACTGGAACGCTGCTGTGCCGAGGCTGCCAGCAGGGGCATCAATTTTCACATCATAGCGAATGCCTCCGGCGAGGTTTTGTGCCCCTCCCAGAGAGAGCAACATATTACCCAGCTTGATATCAAAAGGCTCAAACGTCAACGTGCCATTTTCTACCTTAAACATTCCTTTGATATCCTTGAGGCTCATGGTCTTGAGCTCGCTGATATTGGTGTTGGAGGCAAGTGCTTGGGTAACAGGTGTTTGTGAAAGCCCTCCTTCGAGCAATTCGAACAAGCCAAATGCATTCAAATCTTCCAGGATCGGGCTGAAATCTGGCTTGAGGCCGCCCTTGAGTCCTATTTCGAGGTTGCAATTTCCTGAGATGAATTGTGCTACGGGGGCAAATGCCTGCACGGTGGAGAAGTATTTGAAGGCGTCTTTTACTCCCAGATTACTTACATCGAGGAAGAAATTATAGCCGGCTTTTTTCTTGTTTTGGGTGTCGTAGGTCCCTCCCATGCTCACGTCGCTTCCCAACATCCGAAAGGTGAGATCTTCGAGCAGCATTTGCTGGTCTTTGATTTGGGTGGTTCCTTTCACCTGCTCGAGGATGAGGTCGTCATAGGCTACCTTGTCCATATTAAGGTCGATGAGCAGATCATATCCTGCCGGGATTTGGTAAATTTCCAGGGCTACTTCCTCGGCTGCAGGTGTGCTGCTCGTGCTCGTACTGCTTTCCTCGGCTGCCAACCATTCATTGGTGTCGAAGAAGGGAGAGGCCATGGCGATTTGCCCCTGTAATTCTTCGCTGCCCATGAGGAGGTAGGCGAGATAGTTGGTCAGGTAGCCGCTGCCGCTGAAGACACTTTTGCCAAGCTTGCCTTCCATGCCTTGAAAAGAGAGCTTTTGGGGTGTAAACTGCGCAGAACCCTTGCTCAGGGTGATGCCCGGCTGTGTGTACCACAGGTCCCGGTAAAACAGAGATTCAATCTCCACGCTTCCGCGGTTCACGAGTTTGTCGTAGCGCTCGGCTTCCACATCTGAATACACGCCGGAGGCGTAGAGGTCATTTACGGTGAGGACTCCGCTGAGCTCCATGCTGTCGATGGGATAGAGTTGATAGAGCTTGCCCAGGTCAAGCCCCCCACGGGCGGTGAGTTCGTAGGCTGGATCGTCGAAATTGCTCACCTTGACGCTGCCATCCATGGGGGTGCCATCAAGCAGGAAATGGAAGGTTGGCATGTCCAATACTGCATTGGTGAGGCTCCCGTCGGGATCTGTTAGGGTGCCTTCGAAGTTGAGCTGGGTGAGCTCGGTGTTATATTCTTTGGATTTCACCATGCCATCTGTCATGGTCATGGCAGCGGTGACCCGCGGAAAACTGCCGCTGGCTTCGTCATATTTGCCTTCTGCGTCTGCGTCGAGGGAAAACATCCCTGCCAAATCTGTCCCTTCGATGGGGTACACACTGGCGATTTGGGCGAGGTTCACCTTGGCCTGGGCGTTGCCTTTGAGGTAAGGGGTTACGAGGTTTTCGAGGTGGAGAGATGCCGCGATGGGGTTGGTGCCGAGGTTGGCAGTGAAGGTGTTGAGGTCAACGATGAGGGACTCGTCGCGGCCATCGGTGTTTTTCACCTCAAGATCGAGGGCAATGTTGCTGATCGATTCAGGGAGGTCAGGATATTGGATGAAAGCGTCGCTGACACCGAGACGGAGGCGGTAGCCGGGGAAAGAGGTTTCATTATACGTCCCTTTGAGGGCACCATCAAATACCAGGTTGCCACGGGTAGTGAGGCCGGCAAGGTCGGTTTTGAAGGCAGTCGGCACGAGAGAAAGCAGGGTGCCAAAGTCGGAACCGGGACTGGCAAAGGCAAGATCCATGGTGATGTCATCGCCTGGCATGGCCACGGTTCCCGAAGCAGTGAGCGGGAATCGGTTGATGAGAAAGGAATTGTCTTTCATTTCCACCGAAAAAACATCTCCTGCATGAATGTTGAGATCTACCTCTGCCTCGATAGGGAGTCCGGCAAGGTATTGGGTGCCATCGTAGCTGAGATCTACGCGAGAAGCTTTTGTGGTGGTTTCGAGCAGGAAATCCACGTCGCTGAAATCGCCTTTGCCGCTGTGAAACAGATGTTCAATGTGGCTGAACATGGGCAGGGATTCATCGCGGTAGCGGATGTCGGCATCTTCAAGTAAATAGCGATTGAGCGCCAATTGAAAAGCGGAGGTTGCTTCTTCGGTTTCTGTATCGGGAGCGGCAGGCTTGGTGATGTCATAGTTGACACTTCCATCGGGCAGCACATGCACATCCACCACTGGGCGTAGGAGGGAGACAGATTTGATCTCGTAGGTTTCTCCCTTGAAGATGCTCATTAGGTTGACTACAAGGCTGAACTCATCGCCTTGGATGAGGGTATCACCTTCAAAAGGGCCTTGATTGGCTACACTGTAGTTGCTCAGAGAGATGCTAGCATTGGGAAAACTGCGAATGAAAGACAGGTCAAGATCTTCAAATTCGACGGTGGCGAGTAGCTGTTTGTTGACTTCTTCCTTGAGCATCGCCTTGAGGTCGTCTTCAAACAACACAGGCAGGGCGACCAACACAATCAGGAGTCCAAGAATAATGGAACCAACTACGAGTAGAATACGGAAGGCACGTTTCATAGACAATTATTGGGACAAAAGGTGAGCATTCACCTTTTTACTCATACGCGTAAAGACGAGCTCCGGGTATAGTCGTCACCTTAAATTTCCTCGTCGAGATCGTCGAGAGAAATTTCCTTTGGGTCGTCATCATCGTCTTCGTCCTCGTCGTCATCGAAGCTTTCCTCCTCATCATCTTCCTCCTCATCCATGCCGAGGCCTTCATCTTCGAGTTCGTCTTCGAGATCTGGGTCATTTGGCTTCACAATGGCAGGGCTTTTCCAGGAGCCGCCTTCTCCGTCTTCGTCCTCGTCTTCATCTTCGTCTTCCACCACCACGGGTTTATGCTTTACCCCGCTGGATTTCACCATGTCTTGAGAAAACTCCACTTTGAGTTTTGTCCCATTAATCATTTGGCCGTTGAGAGCAGCCACGGCTGCTTCTCCCTCGCGGTCGCGCTTCATTTCGATGAGGGCCATGGCCACCGAAGCGTTGTCAAGGGTGCGAAAAACCTTGATGGAATCTACGTCTCCAATTTCTTCGAACAATTCTACCAACTTGTCCTTGGTCAAAGAAGGGGCAATGGAGGTAACTCTCAATCTGATCATGATCCGGTTTCAGTCTTGTTGGGGAAGGCAGAGAGGGTGAAATCTCTGGTTCTTAAAAATGAAGAAAATATGCTAATTATTCCAATCTATCAGGAAAAACTACCGGAATATTAACGGAGGGAAAATATTCGGTCAGCTTGTTCTTGATTCAAGGGCCAAGTATGGGAAAAAAGTTGGAAACGCTAAAAGAGTTTTTGCTTTTTCGTGGATTGATTTTATTTGATTCCTTACCTGCTCCCTGCCCCCCTTCTCGCTTCCTCTGGCAAAGACCGACCACCGCGGTGTTCTATTGCCCACCTTCAGTGTCTGAATCTGGGCCTGAACCCTCTCTATCGCTTCCAATACATTTCTGGAGTCAAAGTTGAGGAGGTGGATTGGCAAATCGATTGTTTTGTATGCCTGGGGCAGGCTCAAGTGAAATTGATTTTTTTGGCCTGCCAGAAAGCTGAAAGATTCTCTGCGCTTTTTCATGCCAACATTTCTCTAAAAATGGAGTAATTGAAGGCAAATTCGTCCATACATGAACCCCATCATCATTTTCGACGGCGTGTGCCATCTTTGCAACCAATCAGTAGATTTTGTCATCAACCGTGATAAAAAGGGGGAATTTCGCTACACCGCCAACCAAATGCAGGCTGGCCGCGACATTCTGCTCGAGCATGGAAAAGATCCCGAAGCTGTGGTCTCGGTGTATTTGCTGGAGGATGGGGTGCTCTACGAAAAATCCGCTGCCGCGCTGCGCATCGCCCGCAAACTTGGCTTTCCCTGGTCATTGGCCTATGCCTTTGTGATTGTGCCAACGCCCCTTCGCAACCTCGTCTATGACTGGATTGCCCGCAACCGCTACAAGTGGTTTGGCAAAAAGGAAAGCTGTCGCTTGCCTACCCCACAGGAAAGAGCCCTCTTTCTAGATTGATCCCTCTGATGAAACGTTACTCCACCTGTATCGCTCTCAGGAGAAAGTTTCGATCCACCTCGATCTCACTCACGCGCTTAGGAATGTCTTTCTGCTGCCATGCTGTCGTTGGGTGAATAAATTCTACCGTCTCTCCGATTTTTACCTTCACGGGCATGTCAAATGTCTCCAGACAATTGGACCATTTGTAGGAGAGCGTTCCCCGATCAATCTTGTATTCGAGTCTCGGAACGCGCTTATCCCGCAAATATTGGTCAAAAAAGTGCTGTAAGTCGAGCCCGCTGTGCTCGCTCAGATAGTCTTCGATTTGCTGGGTGGTCACCGTTTGATGGTAGAAATCTTTGTTGAGCCCTCTGAGAATGCCTCGCCACGCTTCGTCGTCACCGATCAGCTGCCGCAAGGTGTGCAGCATATTGGCGCCTTTATAATACATGTCACTGGAGCCGCTGTGGTTCACGTCATACTGCCCGATGATGGGGCGGTCGTTTTGGATGTTCATCCTCGTGCCGATCACATAGTCTGCCGAGGCTTGTGTGCCGAAGTGGTAGTCGAGGTAGAGGTTTTCGGAATAAGCGGTGAATCCTTCGTGAATCCACATATCGGCGATGTCCTGGTAGGTGATGTTGTTGGCAAACCACTCATGGCCAGACTCGTGGATGATGATAAAGTCGAATTTGAGTCCCCACCCTGTGCCGCTGAGGTCGCTGCCGCGATAGCCATTTTTAAAATCGTTGCCATAGGTCACAGAGCTTTGGTGCTCCATGCCAAGGTAGGGCACCTGCACGAGCTTGTAGCTGTCTTCGTAGAAGGGGTAGGGGCCAAACCAGTGCTCGAAGGCCTCCAACATCATGGGCACCTGGATAAATTGTTTTTTTGCCGCTTCGAGCTCGTCGCGAAGCACATAATAATCGCAGTCCAGAGGGCCTTTTTCGCCTTCATACACTTCAGAGAAATGGACGTAGTCTCCCACGTTCACATTTACCCCGTAATTGTTGATCGGATTTTTAACGGTCCAATGAAAGGTTTTGAGGTCGGTTTGGCTGGAGTCAATGTCCATAAGGCGACCGTTTGACACGGCAAACAAGTCTGCGGGCACCGTGACACGAATGTCCATGCCCCGAGGCTCGTCATACATGTGGTCTTTGCAGGGCCACCACAGGCTCGCGCCATCTCCCTGGCAGCTTGTGGCAATAAAGGGGATCTTGTTTTTGTCCAGTTTCCAGGTAAATCCGCCATCCCAGGGAGGCATTTTGCTGATTTTGGGTTTTCCTTCAAATTCCAATAGCACCGTGCGCTTCTCGCCTTGCATCTGTTCCTCAGGGAAGCTGAGGTAATACACATTCCCTTCTCGTTCAAAGGTTACTTCTTTTCCGTCCTGGCTCGCGCGGCTCAGCTGCATGGGGTCCTGAAGGTCGATTTGCATTCGATGAGCATGATCCAGAACGGTGTAGCTCATCAGGTTGCTGCCAGAGATCCTTTTGGTTTTGGGATCTACCACGACAGAGAGGTCGTAGTGGGTGAGGTCCCACCACACGCGCTCAGGCGTGATGGAGCCGCGCAGGGTGTCCTGATGGGTAAAGGGCTGGCCCATGGCCAGGCTTGTGAGCGACAAAAAGCAGAGTGTGGTCAGGATCTTGGAGGACATAGAGAATCTCATTTAGAGGCCTGACAAATATACATTCGTTTTTGAAGCGAAGAAATCAGCCCTTTTCAGCTACTTTCCCATACTCCATGGGTACTGTGCCAAACATTTCTTTGAAGATTCTGGTGAAATATTTGGCATCATTAAACCCTACACTGTAGGCGATTTCAGAGACACTGCGATCGCTGTCTTTGAGCAATTGGGCAGCTCTCCTGAGGCGAAACAGGTTGATGAATTTCTTGGGGGTCTGATCAGTGAGGGTTTTGATCTTTTTGAACAATATCGGGCGACTCACCCCCACGTCGATGGAAAGTTGGTTGACACCGTAATCAGGGTCCCACATGTGAGCCTCAATGGCCTCAATGAGCTGCTCCAGAAAAATCTCGTCCTGC
Organism: Bacteroidia bacterium; assembly: GCA_030731845.1. Taxonomy (GTDB): domain Bacteria; phylum Bacteroidota; class Bacteroidia; order J057; family J057; genus JANQTF01. The sequence continues at coordinate 40,262 of JANQTF010000243.1, forward strand.
TTAGGCAGGAGCATTTCTTTGGGTTCGAGGTTGATTATTCTGACAGATTGATCGCGGAGCTGTTGTCGGGAGCTCAAGAGATTGTGGATCTTGAGTCTCAGCTCCTGTGGGCTAAATGGTTTGGACAAATAGTCGTTGGCACCAGCTTGCAGGCCTTCTACCCTCGCTTCGAGCTCATGTCTCGCTGAGAGAAGCAACACAGGGATAGCGCTTGTAGCGGGAGTAGCTTTCAGTTGTGCGCACATATCGAGGCCATTCACCTCGGGCATCATCACATCGCTCAAAATCAGATCTGGCTGATGATCCTTGGCCAATTCCAGGCCCATTTTGCCATCGTTGGCTTGGAGCACTTCATAGGAATTCTCCAGGATGGAGCAAAGGAAGGCCCGTACTTCCGGGTGGTCTTCTACCACAAGGATGGTAGCTTCCTTTTTGGGAAGCTCTTCAGCATGCGTAGCGGGAGCCATGGCGGGCAAGTGGGTCGGATTGACTTCCTTGGCCATATTTTCTCCCGAAAAATGAGCGGAGCCCAGGGGTATGGTGATGGTGAATTGTGTTCCCTTTCCCACTTGGCTCTCGGTGTGAATGTCCCATCTGTGCATATCCACGAGCTGCCGGGTGAGAGAGAGTCCTATACCTGTTCCTTCTGATTCGAAGCGAGAGGTGGAGTAGTACCGGTCGAATATTTTAGGAAGATCCTCTGGTTTGATTCCCCTTCCGCTATCTTTCACAATTACCCTTGCAGTAGATTCTGTAGCATCTACGCTGACCTCAATGTGGCCACCTGAAGGGGTGAATTTGAAGGCATTGGAAAGTAAATTGAAGAGGATTTTATCAAATTTGTCTGGATCTAGCCAAACGGGAATGCCTTCCTGTGGCTGATGAAAGGTGTAGTGGATGTTTTGTGTGGCTGCACGCTGCCGAAACGAATCGAAGGTATCGGAGACGGCCACCACAAGATTGACAGATTCTACTTCGAGCTGATGATAATGGCTCTCGAGCTTGGAGAGGGTCATGAGTTCGGTCACGAGGTTGAGCAGGCGGCGCGACTGCTGCCGGATACTTCTGAGCCTGGGAATGAGGGCTTCCTGATCGGGTTTTCCAAGCATCATTTCTTCCAGAATACCCAGAATCAGGG
>JANQTF010000244.1 GCA_030731845.1 Bacteroidia bacterium
TGTATTCTGGTGTGGCTTTCTGTGAGGTTTTGGTGGGCAAATTCGAGGCGTTCTTTTTGCAGGATGATCTCCTTTTGCTGGTCGAGGATGTATTGGTTTTGCTCCAAAATCCGGGCACCCTTGTGTTGGAGCTGGTCGTTAGCATTTCTGAGTGTGAGATTGAGCCTGCCGAGCTTTCGGTTTTTATCTACGATCCGATATTCGAAAATGCCGAGGGTGATGACAAAAACGGAGATAAGCAGGATAAACCAAGGCTGGGCCCAAATGGGTACCTGCACCCGAAAGGAGGTCTTGGCTGGGGTCAAATCCACGTTGAAGTCGAGGTCTCGGGCCTTTACCTCGAAGGTGTGGGTTCCGCCATTGAGGTTGGTGAAGAGGTGGCGGCGATCGGTGCTGAACTGAGACCAAGGGCCGTTGTCGAGGCGATAGGAAAAGGAGAGTTGGTTTCTGTTGGTCATGCCGAGGTAATCGTAGCCGTTCCAGGCAATCATCACATCGCCTTCAGAGGCAATCTCGTCGGGGTGATCCAGGATCTGGGTTTCAGGAGGGTTGGTATCGGGCTGGTAGCGGTAGGTGATAAATTGTCGGCTATTAACGGGGATGAATTGGCTGTAGCTCAAGGCGCGGCGTTTCCATTCGCGCGGCGATTTGTTGATCCAGCAGGCACCATCAGCGCTGCGAGACAATTCACCCCCTTCAAAATCCATGTTCATGTCAGCCGGCAGCACATGGTTGACCCATTGTTGCCCATCAAATCGGGAGATATCGTTTTCGGTAACGGCCCAGATGCTGTTTTCAGAATCGGCATATAAGCTGATGATGGTGTTGCTTGTGAGACCCGAGTCACTGTCGAAATGGCGCCATGTTTCCCCGTCATACAGGTAAATGCCATAATGCCTCGTGCCAACGAGCAGCAGGCCGTCCTTGCTAAACACTTCATTGATGTATTCCTGGAGGTATTCCTGTTCGGCGGTTTGCCAGTGTTGCCCGTCGTAGGCATACAGCCTCACGCCGCCTACCCATATCCTGCCGTCGCTGGATTGACCAATGCCGTAGGCATTGGTCTGCGAAAAATAGGTGTGATGTACCCACTCCAACTTGGAGCATTGGGGATTAAGCAACTGCAAGACTCCTCCGAGATGGCCTTTTTCCTTGTCAATATCCACACTGGCCCCGAACCACAAGGCTCCATCGCGATCTTCGAAGACAGCCCGGTAGTCCACGCCCCAACTGAGCTTGGGGTGCAGCTGTGTTTCCCAACGGTTGCCTATGAGCACAGATGTGGCGGCAACGCCTTGGTGAGAACCCGCTACCCACACCTGTCCATTTTTGGTTGGCACGATGCTCACAGGGGCGTCTATCATGCCCTCTTGTTTGCCATAGGCCCACCATTCGCTCCCTTTGTTGAATACGGCAAGGCCGCTTTGTTCGAGAAACCAGGTTCCCCCTTCAGATTCGCCCTGATAATTCAATCCCGGATAGGCGATCCAATGCTCGTTGGAGTAGTCGATATAAGTGACCCGGGATTTGACACCCATGACCCAGAGCGAACCGTCGTAGGCCGGAAAGAGCATGATCTTGTTGCCCGGAACCTTATAGGAAGGCGACTGATAAATTTGCCATTCAATGCCATCATAGCGAAATAATTTGCCCAAAGAGCTGATCCAGATATGTCCGTTTCCTGTTTGGCAAATGGTGGTGGCATATTCGTCTCCGCCAAAATGCTCTCCCAGGCTGATGCTGCTCCACGAGTCTCCATCAAAAATATTGATGCCAATCCGATAGGAGTTGTTGATCACCCAGATCTTACCATCATCTGCCTGAATCATTTTTTGATCTCCGCCAAAGCCAAAGTCAGAGCCAGGAAAGGAAGAGAATATCTGTGCATTTTTGAGGGTTTCTCCCGCGATCTTTCCCAGGTTAAAGCGCAACAAATAGCCATGATCTTCTTCCTCCAGGCTGACGGCAAACCAAATCTGGCCGTCTTCGGCCTCCATCACATCCGACACATTTTTGACTTCGCCAATCGCCTCGGCTTCCTGGGGAAACAAGACGATCCTTGCATCCGGAAACAGCCGTTGTGCGCGCTCCTTTTTGGCCTGACTGGTAAACACCATCGGGTGCTCGCCCGGCTTCAGCATGATGACCCCAAGGTTGGTGGCGAGGCACACCCGCTGCCCCGATACTTCCTGCACGGAGAAATACACGATGCTCCCCGGGTCTTCCCACATGACGACCGGGCGCCACACATTTTCCTCCTCGTACCGAAAAATGCCCAGATCGGTCCCGGCAATGGTAACCCCTCCTTTTGTCACGAACACCACTTGGGCTGGGGCACCAATCAAGCCCTGCTCCTCCGTGTGGCACCGGTATTCATACCCATCAAAATGCAGCAGTCCGTCGTTGGTGGCAAACCACACCTTGTTGTCCTGGTATTCGTGGAGGTAGCGCACGCCTTTCCCTTCGGTTTGGGGAAAATCAGTCCACCGCCAGGACTCCAGCGGCAAGTTTGCTTTTTGAGGGTGGTAGGGTTGTTGGGCATAAACTTGTCCGCAGCAACCAAGAATCAAGATCACGACAAGGGGCCCGGAATATCTCGGGTCCAGCCTGACATTTTTTCGCAGCACGTCCATCATTATCCGCAAGTGTTGTTGGGAAAATGCCAGGTTCAGCGGCCTTGGCTTGGTCAGGCCTCTTGGTTGTAGCTCATGGGGTCGTTTTCAGCTCCCATTGCTCCGGCTCCACGGCCTTCTCCTGAATATTTTCCGCTAATAGTAGTAGTCGCTCGTCAATGAAATATCTGTCTTTCTCGGGAAAAGTCACCAGAGATCTTCCGTCATTTTATTGGACCAAGCTTGATCCCTTCAATATCTGGATGTTTCTCGAATAATTTCCAGTATCCATGGCCAAATGAAGATCTTGCTACAAGAAAGTAAAAAATGGCTTCTTGCCACTGACGCCTTTCTTGTAGGTTGAAGCCTGATTTTCAAATACTTAAGCATCAAGGACTTTATGACTACGCGACCCTCGATCACCCTGCTGGCATGGCTGGCAGTGGCCACGATCAGCTGCAACAAGACCACTGGCAATGCAGAAAAGGAGCCTTCTCCGTGGGACATGGCCACTGAGATTTTGCAATCCGTATCTGCTCCTGTTTTTCCTTCCTATTCGCTCAATGTAGTGGATCAAGGTGCTGTGGCTGGAGATGGCAAAGATGATTTGCCAGCTTTCTTAGAGGCAATTGCGGCAGTGGCTGATGCCGGCGGGGGAATGGTCGTGGTGCCCGAAGGCGAGTTTTTGCTCAACGGTTCCATTCACCTCAAAAGCAACATCAACCTTCATCTTGAGTCCGGCGCTTACGTCCG
>JANQTF010000245.1 GCA_030731845.1 Bacteroidia bacterium
GTGCGGCCCTTTTCGACAGACGGAGAACAAGAAACGTCAAGAAGCCCTACCAAATAAACGATATCTTCTGCAATCGGATGTCATCACTCTGAGTTTTTCAAGGGTAAGGTAAGGTGCAAGTCGCTACGCGCCTGGACGGAGAGCTTGCATTTCCGGTCAAAAGTCGAATCGCATAGCGATTCGAACCTCGGTAGCATCAGGTACACCCTTGTGGTTTGCAGGCGCATCGCGACTGAAAACTTTCCCTGATCCTGCTACTCGAAGATCTCCCCAACCCCAAGAATCACACAATCTTCCATTCCCCCCTTCGTGACCATCGTGCCCCTCCTTCGTGACCTTCGTGAGAAACAAGAACCCAAAACTCCCCCAGACTTCCTTATGTTTGCAACAAGATGAGCGGCCTCGGTCATGAGGCTGCCTTGGCAAACGAAAAAGAGCAACTTGTATATGGGAATCTTCTTTCCTGATCAAAGATGGACCAGTGAAGGGGAACCTGAACTTGGCGTAGGAATCGTAACAGAGACCAGCAAAGGACGCGTGACGATCCACTTTCCCATATCCGGGGAGACGCGGCTCTATGCTGTGGACAATGCCCCCCTGCGCAGGGCGCAGTTCAAGCCGGGCGACACGATCGTGGATACCCAAAAACGCCCCCTGCTCATCGAGCGGGTGCAGGAAAAAGGCGATCTTTTCCTCTACATAGGGGCTGATCGCAGCTTGTCGGAGGCAGATCTGGGGGATGTGTCCGTCAATCATGGGGTAGATGACCGCCTCGCGATGGGCAATGTGGAGGCGCCACAGGCATTTGCGCTGCGCAGGCGCACCCTCGATCACGATCACAGCCGGAGAATCTCTCCGGTCAATGGTTTTTTGGGCGGCCGCATCGACCTCATTCCGCATCAGCTCTACATTGCCCACGAGGTGAGTTCGCGCTACGCGCCGCGGGTCCTGCTGTCCGACGAAGTGGGACTGGGAAAAACCATCGAGGCATGCCTCATTCTGCATCGGTTGCTGCTGAGCGGGCGAATTTCGCGGGTGTTGATCCTCGTGCCGGAGTCGCTCGTTCACCAGTGGTTTGTGGAAGTACTCAGACGCTTCAACATGTGGTTTCACATTTTTGACGAAAACCGCTGCCGGGCCCTCTCGGCCAGCGCACCAGACGGAAACCCCTTCCTCGACGATCAGCTCATCATTTGCAGCACCGACTTTTTGGCCGGATCCGCCAAGCGCGCCCGGCAAGCCCTCAACGCCAACTGGGACATGCTCGTGGTCGATGAAGCCCATCACCTCCAGTGGTCCGAAGACAAGGTGAGCCCCGAATACGGCGTGGTGGAACTGCTCAGCAGGGCCGCAAAAGGATTGCTCCTCCTCACGGCTACGCCAGAACAACTCGGCCTCGAAAGCCATTTCGCACGCCTGCGCTTGCTCGATCCAGACAGATACAGTGACCTCGCGTCCTTCAAACAAGAGACTCAAGACCATCGCGCCATCGCCGATCTTGTCGAAAGCCTGTCCGCAGGAGCCGCGCTTCCCGCAGCTAAAGCAACCTTGCTGGAGTCGCTGCTTGGCAAAGAAAGAGTGGCTACCCTGAAAAAAGGCGGCGAAAGCGCCCGCAATCACCTCATCGAGGACTTGCTCGATCAGCATGGTCCGGGCCGCGTGATCTTCCGGAACACCCGCGCCGCCATGAGCGGCTTCCCTACGCGCATTGCCCACCTCATTCCCCTGATCGCAGCAGAGCATGAGGAACTGTGGCTGTCGCGCATGGCCAAAGAGTTTGAGATAGATCGGCAAAGCACGCCCGCTGCTTCCAGCCAACAGGAATTTTGGTTCGAAACGGACCCCCGCATCGATTGGCTCGTGGGGTTTATGGACAAAATCGACGATGCCAAAGTCTTGCTCATTTGCCGCAGCAAAGAAAAAGTGCTCGCCATGGAGCAGGCCTTGATCACGCGCATGAGCCAACATATCGGTGTGTTTCATGAAGACCTGACAATCGTGCAGCGAGATCGCAATGCGGCATGGTTCTCAGAGCCAACGGGAGCGAGCCTGTTATTATGTTCTGAAATCGGGAGCGAAGGAAGGAATTTTCAATTTGCCCACCACCTGATTCTGTTCGATCTGCCCTTTCACCCCGAGCTGCTCGAGCAGCGCATCGGTCGTCTCGACCGCATCGGTCAGACAGAAGACATCCAAATTCACGTTCCCTACCTCACCGGAAGCCCGCAGGAAGTGCTGGTGAGATGGTTTCACGAAGGCCTGTATGCGTTTGAGAAAAACCTGGAAGGCGGAAATCAGCTCTCAAAGGTATTTGGCGAACGCTTGCTCGATACTTGCTTGACAGTCTCCGAACCCGATGCCGCTGCCAAACTCGAATCCCTCATCGCCGATACCGCAGTGTTTCAGCATGAGCTGCGAAACACCCTCGCCAAAGGGCGCGACCGCCTGCTGGAAATGAATTCCTTCCGTCCGGCCATCGCCCACAAGCTGGCAGAGCAGATCCGGGCAGAAGACCTCAACCCGAGCCTGGAAACCTACCTGACCGATGTGTTCGAACATTTCGACATCGAAATGGAAGACCTCGCTCCGCGCACCTTTTTGCTACATCCTTCCCGAACCAACGGTGAAGCCTTCCCCACGATTCCAGACGAGGGCACGTCCATCACCTTTGACAGAAAGCGCGCCCTGAGTCGGGAAGAAATCCGCTTTCTCAGCTGGGATCACCCGATGACCACTGGCGCCATCGACATGGTCCTGAGTTCGGGAACGGGAAGCGCGAGTTTCGGCCTACTGCGCACCAAAGGTAGTCCCGGCATTCTGCTCGAAGCCCTCTTTGTCCTCGAAACCATGGGCGGGCAGCACCTGCACGTGGATCGTTTTCTCCCGAGCACCCCCCTGCGAGTCGTGGTGGATCACACCGGAGAAGACGTCACCGACGAATATCCGGTCGAGACCTTCGATCAGCAACTCATCGCCGGCAACATGGACGACCTTCTCGACAATGAGACCTTCATCGAGGTCCTCCTGCCCAACATGGTCGCCGCCGCCACTGAATTTGCCGAGACGCTGAGCACCTCAGAAGTTGTGCAGGGCATTGCCGTCATGCGCCGCACCCTCGACCACGAAATCGCGCGCCTCACGGCCCTTCAGCACAAAAACAATCACATTCGTCCTGAAGAAATCGATACTGCCCGCGAAGAACAAGCGAGCCTAGCCGCCCTCATGCGCGACGCCCGCATCCGCCTCGACGCGCTGCTCTTGGTGAAGAAGGGATAGAGATTGTTAGAGGCGAGACTGTTGGAGGCGAGACATGAGAAGCCTTTGGCTTGCCATCGCTCCATATCCAACCTACAAG
>JANQTF010000246.1 GCA_030731845.1 Bacteroidia bacterium
CCCGACCTCATACTGGAAGCAGACATTATCCGAAGCGGTCCGCAGCTAGACGCCAGCAAGGTATTCCCCAAGGTGGATGGCATCAAATTTTTGCGCCACGATGGTGGCTGCGGCGGCATTCGGCAAGATAGCGAAGCTCTCTGCGCTTTGCTGGCAGGCTACATCACCCACCCCAACGTGGCAGGTGCCACCGTGCTGAGCCTCGGCTGCCAAAATGCCCAGTTTCCGATTTTGCAAGAAGCCATTGAGAAACGGGACCCCAACTTTGGGAAGCCCCTCTACTTTTTGGAGCAGCAAAAGAGCAAATCTGAGCGGGAATTCATCGCCGAGGCGGTGAAAAAGACATTCGTTGGCCTTGTGGCAGCCAATGAGGCAGAGCGCAGCCCCGCAGCCCTCAGCCACCTTACCCTGGGTCTGGAATGTGGAGGATCGGATGGCTTTTCAGGAATTTCGGCAAATCCTGCGCTGGGCTATGCTTCTGATCTGCTCGTGGCGCTGGGAGGCAAGGCTATTCTATCGGAATTTCCTGAATTGAATGGCGTGGAGCAGGAACTCATCAACCGCTGTGTGGATACAGAAACGGCTGGAAAATTTGCCAACCTGATGAGCACCTATGCCAAGAGAGCCGTGGAAGCGGGTTCCGGTTTCGACATGAATCCATCTCCCGGCAACATCAAAGACGGGCTCATTACCGACGCGATGAAATCGGCAGGTGCAGCCAAAAAAGGCGGAACCTCGCCCGTCACCGCCGTGCTCGACTACACAGAACCCGCTACCACCTCTGGCCTGAACCTGCTGTGCACCCCCGGCAACGATGTGGAGTCCACCACCGGACTTGCCGCCTCCTGGGCCAATGTGATCGTGTTCACCACAGGCTTGGGCACCCCAACAGGAAACCCGATTTGCCCCACCATCAAGCTGTCGAGCAACCATGCCCTCACCAAGCGCATGCAAGACATCATTGATCTGGATGCCGGAGCCATCATTTCTGGAGATGAAACCATCGAAAGCCTCGGGGAGGAGCTGCTAGAACTGATCATTCAAGTCGCGAATGGTGAGGTTCGCACCAAGGCTGAGCTTCTTGGTCAAGACGATTTCATCCCCTGGAAACGGGGCATTTCCCTGTAATTTTTTCCGAAAAATATCCTGTTGAGCACATGACCCATTTGTCCAGAACTTCCCATCCCAGACCCTCTCGGCCAGAAATTATCGTGCAGTTTGGCGGCGGAAATTTCATGCGTGCCTTTGCCGATTGGGCGATTCAAGAGATGAATGAAATGCTGGATTTCGGAGCCGGAGTGCTCGTGGTCAAGCCTACCGAAAGAGCAGGGCGCGACCTCATCACGGAACAAGACGGACTTTTCACCCTCTACCTCACCGGCATCGTGAATGGACAACCACTCAGGACGCATCAGGTGGTCGATTGCATCCAACGCCAAATCAACCCCTACGAGGCATTTGAAGAGTATCTCCAGGCGGCCCATCATCCGGACTTGTCTGTTATTTTGTCAAATACCACAGAATCGGGCATTGTCTATGATCCGGCATGCCGATTCGAGGATGCTCCGCAGGAAAGTTTTCCTGGCAAGCTCACCCGCCTGTTGTGGGAGCGCTTTGACCATGTTGGAGGAAATCTGGACAAGGGCGTGGTGGTCATTCCCTGTGAATTAATCGAGCGAAACGGAGAGGCCTTGAAGGCCCATGTGCTGCGCCACGCCACGGATTGGGAGCTACCGGGCGCGTTTCATACCTGGGTGAATCAGGCTTGCGAGTTTTGTAATACCCTGGTGGACCGGATTGTGCCCGGTTATCCCAAAGATCGTGAGGAGGAAATTTGTGCAGAGCTTGGCTATCAGGACGAACTGATCGTAGAAGGGGAGCTTTTTCACTTGTGGGTGATAGAAGGATCAGAAAAAGCCAAACAAACATTTCCGGCCCACAAGGCTGGGCTCAATGTCGTATTTACCGACGACTTGGATGCGTATCGGGAGCGCAAGGTGCGGGTGCTCAATGGCGCCCACACGAGCATGGTGCCTGTGGGTTATCTGGCCGGCGTCAAAACGGTGCGGGAAGCCGTAGAAGACCCCGAAATCGGGGCATTCATTCAGGAATACTTGTTTGAGGAAGTGGTGCCGCTCCTGTCTGGAGACACGGCGGAGCTTCAATCTTATGCCACTGACATTCTCAATCGCTTTCTCAATCCCTTTCTCCAGCATTTCCTGAGTAGCATCGCGCTCAATTCCTTGTCGAAATTCGAGACCAGGGTCTTGCCTACCTTGACCCGGTTTTATGAAGTGCGCCAGGAAATTGCTCCGCGGGCGGCATTCGCCATGGCTGCTTTGATTCAGTTTTATGAAGGCAGTTTTGAGGGGAAAACTACCCCTGTTCAGGATGATCCGGCTCGGGTGGCGTGGTTGCAAGATCTTTGGAAGCAAGTGAATAAGGAAGAAATACCTCTGGAAGAATTGGTAGACAAGGTGTTGGCCAACGGGGAGATTTGGGGTCGCGACCTGCGTAACATAAACGGACTGGTTTTCGTGGTGACCACCTATCTGGAAGGAATCCACAAAAATGGTATTCGGGCTACTCTGACGTTGTTGCCTGGTGGCAGTCGCAGGTAACTATGGGTGAAATGGGTTTAGGGGACTACCCTTAAGTCGATGAGAACATGTCCTGATTTCGTGGTCACTTTTTCATGTTTCAGGCTGTTGGAGGCACTGAAAAGAGAGGGAATTTACTCTGCTGGCAAGAGAAAATGTATCCGTTTTGGGAGCATTATGATCTGGGGAAGATGTTCCTGCGTTTTTCTTGAATTTTTATGTAAAAAACCGCTAACAAGAATTGGTAATCTTAACTTCACGCACTACTTTTGTGACCCGATCCAAAAGTGTGACAACCAAGTGGATCAAAACTGTGGTGTGGCGTCCCGATATATCGGGAGTTAGCGCACTGAATTGACGAGGTGTGGCGCAGTCCGGTTAGCGCACCTGCTTTGGGAGCAGGGGGCCGCAGGTTCGAATCCTGCCACCTCGACCATCAACATGCAAGAATCTTATGTGGGAAACCCTTCTAAGATTCTTGTTTTTTGTTAAGTGTTCTTTCTTATTCATGGTCCTATAGCTCAACTGGATAGAGCAGCTGCCTTTAACATATTAGGAGCCTTTTCGGGGAAACAGAAACCCGTAAAGTGGACAGCACTATATCGGTGAACGCTTCGATTTGTTCATGCCAACACCGAGGAAACTTCCTATTTCCTGACTTGTCCTAATATTATGAACAATCATCATACAAAGACATTAGGAGATTTAGGCGTCTTAAAGGCTCAGGTTGATTTGTACCAGAAAGGA
>JANQTF010000247.1:0-3393 GCA_030731845.1 Bacteroidia bacterium
GAGTCGAAGGATAAAAGCACCGGACCTTTCGGCCCGGTGCCCGGTAGTTATCCACCAAACCAAAACCAATCGTTGAACTCAAAAATTTTCATCTTTACTTCCTGACCAAATAAAACGTGAACCAGCCAGTTCCACCTACCTGAGGGCCCAGGAGAACCATTTCGTTTTTGGTAATGGAAATGATGTCGTATGTCGGGCCAGAATCCATGGTACCGATAAAGGTGCCCGTGGGCAAAATAATTTGATCGGCACCGTTGTAGCCAGTACCAGGACTTAGTGACCATGTGAGATTGGTGGGCGCATCAAAAGGAAGTGCCTGATATCCCTGAAATGGATCCACCGTGAGACCATTGTTGAAATACTGGAAATGATTGTCTTGTGTATAGAAGACCCAGCTATCGTCGTACTGCTCTGGCACGAGCCCTCCCCCAGGAGAGGTGTACCACTCCGTGGACAACTCAGCCGGCCCGACTGAAATAGCACCAGAAACCTGAGAGAAAATCCAGGCTACGCTATCGCCAGGCAAGCAGCCGCCCGCCAAATAAATCAGGGTGCTATCAGAGCAAGCGTTGGGATCGTTTGTGGCAATGCTCACAGTTACCTGGTCCGAACTGCTGCCGCCACGGCCAGCTACCGTAAGAGAGACCGTGTAATCTCCAGCAAAACCAAAGTAGGCGGTGTCCTTTTTTTGAGAAGAAAAGGTGCCATTACCAAAGGTCCAACTGCTGATAAAGGCATCACTTGATGCATCGGTGAAAACAATTCGGTTGGGCTCACCGGGCAATGCTTCGTAGCTGATGGCAGCTACAGGAGCAGTTCCAAGTTCAACATCCGGCTCTATGAAGGGCTCACAGGAAGCCAGGAGAAGCATGGGAATGAGAATAAGGTATGCAGATTTCATGTGTATCTGATCTGTTGAATGTAGTCGTTCAAAAATAAAGCGTAGAGCTGTTTCCAAAAGGTGGAGAGAAGAAGGCAGACGTGGACTCCTGCCTTCTATCCCTCTCTATCTGTCGTATGCTATCATAACCGTCTGCGTTGGCTAGTAGCCTGGGTTTTGCTCTAAGGTGTTGTTGGAAAGCTGGATCTCTTGCAAGGGAATAGGCAACAATTCGCTTACGCCATCTACAAAGTTGAATCCTTTGGCTCTCATAACCGAACCAGCACGGCCCGTGCGCAGCAGATCAAAGAAGCGATGCCCTTCCAGGGCAAGCTCTACCCTTCTTTCGTGGTAAATCGCATCCAGCAAAGCTGTCCCTGTAGCTGTGACATCAGGCAAGATATTGTTCACGCCATTTCTGGCCCTTTCTCTTACTTCGTTCACCAACTCACGAGCAAGCGCCTCGTTGCCAGTATGATAAGCTGCTTCAGCAGTGAGCAAGAGCACATCTGCATAGCGGATCACACGGTCATTGGAAGCACCGTTTACATTGGCATCGCCAGTGGGAGCCTCTTCGCTGCGATTGAGGAAATACTTACGGGAATAGTATTCGTGTGGGAATCCGGTACGATCGAGGGTAAATACGCCCCGGTCTCCCATTTGGTCTCCAACCCGAAACACCGTGTATTCCAAACGTGGATCATCACTTTCAAATTCATCCACGAGGTCTTGGGTAGGGATGTTGAATCCATATCCACCAAATTCTCCCCGGGCGCGCTGAAACACATTGGAGAGGTTCCCTTCTTCAAATCGGCCCCAGTCGCCATTAGAACGATTCATGAACTGGATTTCAAACACAGACTCGGGTCCGTTTTCGCCAGCGGTAGTAAAAATGCTGCCATAGTTGGCTACAAGTCTATATTCAGCGCTGCCGATGATGCTTTGCCCGAGTGCGAGCGCCTCGGCCCATTTGCCACGCCATGCATACACACGCTGAAGCAAGGCCTGCGCTGCGCCCTTGGTAATCCTTCCTGTCTCTTCTACGGTGTATTGTGAGCGAAGTGGCAGGTCGGGAATAGCAGTTGTGAGATCGGATTCAATGAAATCCCAAATCTCATCGGCGGTGTTGCGTGGAATCAAATCCTCGCTCGGCGCGAGCACTTTGTCCACAAGCGGAACACCACCAAAAACCGTCACAAGGTTGTAGTACATGTAGGCGCGGATGAATCTGGCTTCTCCAAGGATTTGGTCTTTGAGGAAAGGATTCATCTCGATATCGGGAATGTTTTCGAGTACTACGTTGGCATAATACACACCATCGTAGTCAGCTTTCCACTCAGCAGCTACGAGTTCACTGGTAGAGCGTCCTTCGAAATTTTCGAGTCGAGCCAGTGAGGCCACGTCATTGGGGCCTGAGCCCCCTTTCTCTGAGTCATCGCTGAGGATATCACCCCAAAACCAGCGAAAGTGCCCGGCAGGCGCTGGCTGACAATCGTATTGAAGGGTGGAATAAGCAGCATAAAGTGCTTCTATTGCCTGAGCCTCAGTCTGATAAAAGTTTTCGGTGGTCACCTGTGTCAGGGGCTCTTTATCCAAAAAGCCCTGACAACCAACCATCAGCAACATTCCAAGTATGATTTGTATTCTTTTCATGAGAAGTTATTAATGATAAATTACTGGAAAGAAACATCAATACCGGCAAGCCAGGTACGTGCCTGAGGGTAGAAGCCCCTGTCGATTCCTACTTCGAGTGCGCCACGGGTTCCGATTTCTGGATCGAGCCCAGAGTAGTTGGTAAAGGTGAATACATTCTGACCCGACACATACACCCTTGCGCTCTTGACGTGAATGGCGTTGAGCAACTCTCCTGGTAGCTTATACCCGAGTTGTACGGTCTTGATACGCAGGAAGGATCCATCTTCAACAAAATAATCAGAAATACGTGCATTTTGGTTGGGGTCGCCAACGATCACACGTGGCTCAGTATTGCTGGTACCAGGACCGGTCCAGCGATTGAGGCGAGAAACGGGTACGTTCACATTCTCAAAATCCAGCCTCGTAAAGCCGCGGTAAATATCGTTTCCTTGCACACCTTGAAGGAATACGCTCAGATCAAATCCAGCATAGCCAATGTTGCCGTTGAAGCCGTAGGTGAAATCAGGGGTGGGATTGCCAATGATGGTCCTGTCATCTTCGTTGATAACCCCGTCATCGTTTTGATCTACAAACCTGAGATCACCGGGAGCTGTTTTGTTGGATTGAAACGCATGTGCGGCTACTTCTTCGGCGTCCTGGAAAATACCATCAGTCTCGTATCCATAGAACGAGGCGATGGGGCTTCCGATATCGGTAAGCGAAATAAAACCATTTGCCTGCTGTAGGAACCCAGAAGCAATGGGCGTACCGCCATTTCCGAGGCTCGTGAGCTCATTAGAAATGAATGCGATGTTGCCGCCTACAGAATAGGTAAATTGACCACCAAGCTTGCGATATTCACCTGAAAGCTCCAATCC
>JANQTF010000247.1:3493-14376 GCA_030731845.1 Bacteroidia bacterium
ACGTATTGGAATGCAGGAATCCGTTGATTTCCGTTTCTTCCCCAGCTCGCACGCAGCTTCAGGAAGTTGAGCACGGGTACAGATTCCATGAAGGATTCTTCTGAAATTACCCAACCGCCTGAGAAGGAAGGAAAGTATCCGTATCGATTGTTGATACCAAAGTTGGAAGAGCCATCTACCCGCATAATCGCAGCGAGTTGATATTTTCCTCTGAAGTCATAATTCGCACGCCCAAAATAGGAAAGCAAAGAAGCTTCACTCACACCACCGTAACTAAACTGACCTTCACGGTTTGGATCTCCATTGTCGAGATAGGCATATTGAATGTCGTTGAAGCGAAGCATATCGCGACCCGCTCCCGTGTACTGGGTATATTCGTTACGGGCAGATGTTCCCAGCAAAATATTCATCTCGTGGTTGTCACCAAGATCGGGAATATAGGTTAGCAGGTTATCCCACTGCCAGTTTCTCCACTCGATATGCTGCTTCACTACGGTATTTACCAAGCGCTGATCATTGATGCTCAGGAAATAGGAGGGGATAAAATCATCTACCTGTGCATAGGTAAAGTCTGCCGAATACGTAGTCTGATAAGTCAGATTTTCGAGGATTTTCACC
The DNA here is from genome assembly GCA_030731845.1 of Bacteroidia bacterium. Taxonomy (GTDB): domain Bacteria; phylum Bacteroidota; class Bacteroidia; order J057; family J057; genus JANQTF01. The sequence goes on from JANQTF010000247.1 coordinate 4,112, forward strand.
TCGCCAACGATGGAGGCAACGATCCTGTCAGAAGAGAAAACCGAATTGGTCTTATCTATTTGGTTGACAGGATTAAAGATATCGGTATCCAGGTAGCGTGATGGCAGGAAATTGCCATCGTCATCAGAGATGGGTGAAGTTGGATCGAGGTTGATGGCCCGAATCATGGGTGTGGAAAACTCGTTGTTTTCAGGCAACTGATTGCGAGAGAGGCTGACAAAATTAAGGCGAGTGCCAAGTGACAACCTGTCGTTGAGCTTGTTTTGATTGTTGAATCGAAGTGTGAGACGATCAAAGCCGGCTTTTTCACCTCCAACGATCCCGTCCTGCTGAAAATAATTGCCAGAAATGGCATAGGTAGATCGATCTGATCCACCATTGACCGATACCTGATGGCTGCTGATAGGAGCAGTAGTGAACACAGCGTTTTGCCAGTCGGTACCTTCACCCAGGGAGGAAGGGTCGGCAAATTCTGGCCTGATAGCAATCCCTGCAGCAATCCTGGCTTCATTTTGCATAATGGCATACTCCTCAGCATTCAACAAATTGAGGAGCTTCCAAGGGCTTTGCTGGCCTACATAGCCAGCATAACTCACCTCTGCTTTTTTGGAAAAAGAACCATTCTTGGTAGTGATCAACACTACACCGTTGGCACCTTGTGTTCCATAGATGGCAGTCGAAGCAGCATCTTTGAGAACGGAAATAGACTCTATGTCATTGGGATTCAGAAAGTCGAGACCGTTCACAATCACACCATCCACAAGGTATAAGGGGTCACTGTTATTGATCGTTCCGATTCCACGGATGCGGACAGTGAGTGCACTACCCGGAGATCCGGAGTTTTGAGTGACCTGTACACCTGCGGCACGGCCCTGAAGGGCTTGCTCCACACGCAAAACTTTGTTTTCCATGATTTCGTCAGCCGAAATAGAGGAAACAGCGCCAGTAATCTGGCTTCTTTTCTGGGTTCCGTATCCCACCACCACGACTTCGTCAAGGGTAGAGACACTTGGTGCCAGGGTAATGCTAATCATGTCGGCATCGTTTACGACGATGTCCTGAGAGGTAAATCCGAAATAGCGAACCTGTAAGGTGGTTCCCGGGCCAGGAACCTCAATGCGAAATTGGCCGGCTTCATCAGAGAAAACACCTTGAACGGTAGCTTTGATCTGAACAGCAGCGCCAACCACTGGTGTACCATCTTCGGAGGAGGTAATGGTACCTCTGGCTACAAAACTTTGCGCAAGCAAAAAGGCTGGCGAAAGCAGTAGCAAAACCAATACAAGATTGGATAAGCGACTCATGGCTATTCTTTTGAAAATGAGAGAAATAGGAAGAAGGGATCAAGGATGGCATAGGCATGCAAGCCAGAGAGAAAATTCCTCTCTGGGCTTGCATACCAATACAACATCTATGATAAAATCATCAGATCGATTACTCGACCATCAATTTCTGAATTCCGTAGTTCTGTCCGTTACGGAAATGTACGAGATAAACACCAGCAGACCAGTCGCTCACACGAAGCTGATGAGTAGTTTCACCACGGCCAAGGGTAACCTGATAAACAGTGCGTCCCTGCATGTCCATTACTACAAGCTGGCTCTGCTCAGAAGTAGCAGACAGAAGGCTCACAGTGGTCACATCAGCCGTAGGGCTAGGAGCGATAGAGAAGAGGTTCTCCACCAATTGATCGCGAATCCCTACAGAACAAAGGGTGTTGTCAGAACAAATGCCGAAACAAGTATTCACAACCACATCAGCAGTAACTGCATCGAGGAAGCGGTCATTGAAGTTGTTGGGGTTAGCACAAGACTGGCCAGCAATGTCTTCTTTACAGCTGTAATCAGGGCAATTACCATTAGCGAAAGTGTAGAAGGAGTTGAATCCATTTTCACGCTCAATGGTGAGGCTGTAAACTCCGTCTCCATCGCCATCAGCAAGTCTAAACTCTCCACCTGGCGCGCCAAAGGCAGCACCACCAGCAAGATACACACCGTCAGGGCTTGGAGTCACTGATCCGGGGAATCCTACATTGTAGGTAATAGAAACGGCGTCGCCACAGTTATAGCAGCTATTCCAGCATACAGGTCCGAGGGTCACATCACCAGCAATCACGGCTGCGCGATTTACAAACTGACCAGATGGGTCGCGACGAGTACAAGTCTCCGTACCATTGAATTCTTCCTGAACGGCCCAGTCGTCAAAAGCGAATTTGTACTCGATGAGGCCTGCAGGAATGCTGATGGTCGTAGTCCAGATTCCGTCTCCATCGGCATCAGAAAGAGGATTGGCAGTTCCACTGAATCCGTTGAAAGATCCGTTTACAGTAGGCTGTGTACCAGAACCAGTATAACCATTGAGGTTTAAGGAGAAGGTTACATCAGAGTTGGTAGGTCCACCACCGGCAGAATTAACGCAAAGATCGTCAAAAAAGTAAGTATCGTCAGTTCCGGCAGTGCCGAAATTGAAGAACACTACCACGCGAGCGTAGATATTTCCAGTAGCTGTTACAAGCGGATCAGCATCAGAAGGAGTGGAGGGACTCCAGCACACTTCTACCCACTGATTGGTAGCGGTAACAGGTTTCGCTACTTCCCAGTTTGCTCCGCCTGTGGTAGAAGCCTCAAGCTTGAGCATGACGTTTCCGGCGACTGGCATCCAAACTTTCATACAAATGTCACCACCGCCAGTCACGTCAATTGCAGTTGTTGGATTGGGGTCAGAAAAAGCACCAGCCCAAACTTGAGAGCCGACAGGCTTGAGGTGCGCCATTACACTGTCGCTGACGTTGATGCCAGACTTGTCAGGGTTAGCAATCGGTCCAACGATGGTTCCGTCAATGCTGGAACCAAAGTAGAAAAAGTTGGTAGTTGTGGCAGGAGCTTCGAAGTCCAGAATGGTGTTACAAACTGTCGTCGCAGCCGGCATAACCACGATGTCGTCGAAGAAGTAGGTATCATCATTACCAGCGGTGCCGAAATTGAAGAACACAACCACGCGGGCATAGATGTTACCAGAGGCAGTTACGAGAGGATCTGCATCGGAAGGGGTGGAAGGATCCCAGCACACTTCTACCCACTGATTGGTAGCCGTAACAGGTTTCGCCACTTCCCAGTTTGCACCCCCAGTGGTGGAAGCCTCAAACTTGAGCATGACGTTTCCTGCAACAGGCATCCACACTTTCATGCAAACCATGTTTCCATTAGTAACATCTACTGCAGTTGCTGGGTTGGGATCAGTAAAAGCGCCAGCCCATGTTTGAGAGCCTGAAGGCTTCAGGTGAGCCATCACACTGTCGCTGGTGTTGATACCAGACTTATCGGGGTTGGCGATAGCACTTACAGTCGTGCCGTCAATGCTGCTGCCGAAATAAAAGAAATCGGTGCTCGTGGCAGCCGTTTCAAAGTCCAGGATTGTTGTCTGTGCATAAGACAATCCCATTGCTCCTGTGATCAGAAGCATTGATAGAAGTAATCGTAGTCTCATTTTGAATTTTGGTTTTAGTAGATAAATAGAAATCTGCGAGAAGTAAATTTCATTCAAGATTTTGCCAATTCCCATTTTTTCACTACATCACAGTCCATACAACATGAAGAAAAACTTTCACAGGACACTCATCACCACTACATCATTCACTCGTCAAGTTCAAAAAATACCTTTATTAGAGAATATTTTCAATGATTTCACATGAAAAGCATTATCTCATCGGCCTTACTATTACTCAGTAATATTTTTCTATTACACAGCCAAAGTTCAAATCTTGGCCTACCATTCATTTTCAATTATTCCAAGGATGCGTATGGAGCAGCCACCCAGAACTGGGAGCTAGGCCAGGACGAAACGGGAGTCATGTATGTCGCTAACAATGATGGACTTCTCACCTACGATGGTAGGTCCTGGAAAACCTACCCGCTTCCAAACCGGACCATTGTGCGCTCTCTGGCGATCGACAAACGAGGACGCATCTATGTAGGTGGACAAGACGAGCTGGGCTACTTCTTGCCCAACGACCGGGGGATTCTCACCTTTCATTCGATCAAAGAAGACCTCCCTGCCGAATTTCGGCAGTTTGAGGATGTTTGGGACCTGCTCCTGGTAGGGGAGGATATATGGTTTAGAACCAACAAACAAATTTGCCGCATATCCGAAGGAGGAGTGATCGGATTTCTTGCTCAGGGCGGCTTTGGGTTTATGGAGGCAGTAAATGGAGTTATTTGGGCATTTGATTGGGAAAAGGGATTGAGTAAATACGAAGGTGAATCCTGGACATTGATTCAAGGGAGTGAGGCTCTTAAAAACATGTCGGTGACAGGAATAGTGAGTAGGGATGAATCTGTTTGGATTGGCACGGTGAGAAATGGGCTTTGGACCATCAAAAACGCCGGCATAAAAAAGCTGGATCTCCCCTGTAATGACTTTCTTATCAGCCAAAGAATCCATGCGATCGAGCCTCTCAAAGATGGGCTTATCGCCATCGGAACAGCACAGCAAGGCCTCCTTATCGTTGATTCCAAAGGACAGGTACAGCAGTGGCTCCACAAAGGTAATGGCCTTCAAAACAACCATGTTCTTAGCCTTGAAACCGATCGCGCTGGCAATCTTTGGGTGGGGCTCAACAACGGCATTGACTATGTGGAAACGTCCTCACCATATAGAAGAATTCTACCCGATCTCAATCTCGAAGGCGCTGGATTTGCCATGACAAATGACAAGGAATCGTGGTGGCTCGGGACTGCCAATGGCCTCTATCGCCTGCCTTTTCAACCATTCTACGACCCGCTTAAAGAGCAAAATTTCCAACTCATGTCTGGAGCACAAGGACAGGTGTGGGGACTTACCAACCTCGACAACCAAGTGCTGGTAGGCCATTATGAGGGTGCCTTTCAGGCTGAAAATCCGCTGCACGAAATCAGCAGGCAAACAGGGTTCTGGGATTTCATTCAAGTGCCCGGCTTTCCGGATATTTGCTTTGGTGGGACATATTTAGGGCTCATAGTATTAAAGAAATCTGCTGGCAGCTGGGAACCAATTGGGACCATTCCGGGCCTGCAAGAATCAAGCAGGTTGCTGGTAGCTGATCAGCAAAAGCGCATTTGGATGGCTCATCCCTACCGAGGAATTTTTGCCATTGATCTCTCGCGGGGCATTGACTCCGCCTCCGTGGTCCGATACGGAAAATCGGATGGATTGCCTGACGACAATTTCAACAATGTATTTTGGATCCATGGGGACATTCTGTTTGGTACAGTCGATGGTGTGTATCAATTCGACGCTCCATCTGGCCGGTTTGCGCCTGCTGTGGAGTACCAAAAAGCGATTGGGAAGCAGGGTTGGATAAAAGCCATGAAGGAGGGGGAGCATGGCAACATCTGGTTCGTGATGAACAATGAAGTGGGCCAACTCAATATACTCGACCAAGGCCTTGAGAAGGAGGTTACCTGCCGATGGTTGCCAGAGCTCACAGACAAGCTCGTAAAGGGCCACGAATTCATCTACCCATTTGATGAAAACCATGTCTTCTTTGGCGTAGATAATGGCTTCATCCGATTTGACCCAAGCTATCCCCAGGAGGAGAATTCCCCGGCCTCTACCATTCTATCCGGATTTTGGTTGCAAGGAGAAGGCGATAGCCTCATTTTTGGCGGCAGCTTTGCCGATAGCCAATCGGTCCTGAGGCAACAGCCAACAGATCAAATTCCGATTTTCAATCACCAGCAAAATACTTTCCGCTTTGAAGTATCGGCTACCAAATACAGTTCTGGCAAGCCCATGGAATACCGATTCCAGCTCATTGGTTTTGAAAAAGACTGGCTGGGGTGGGCCACCAAAGCCGAAAAAGAATACACCAAACTGCCACCTGGCAACTACAGCTTCAGGGCCCAGGCAAGAGACGAATACGGACGATTAACCAGCCCAATATTCTATTCATTCACCATTCTTCCGCCATGGTACGCTAGCCAACCAGCACGAATCCTGTATGGAATCCTGTTTTTTGCCCTGTTCCTGGGGTTGTTACTGATACCACAATGGCGATTTAAGGAAGAACGAGAGAAGCTAAAATCGGATATGGAGCGGCAGGACAAGGAAAGAAAACGTGAGATCACAGAGCTCAGAACACAGTCTCTTCAGGCTGAAATCCAACATAAAAACCGAGAACTAGCCACCTCAACGATGCACCTCGTTCAGAAAAACGAGATTCTCTCTACTGTGCGGGGTGAGCTTGAAAAGCTGAATAAAGAAATCAAAGAAAGTGAGCCTCGGTCCCGCATCAAAAGCCTGCTGCGCATGGTGAACCAAGACGAGCAACTCGATCAGGATTGGGAGCAGTTTGCCTATCACTTTGATCAGGTACACTCAAATTTCCTCAAGCGACTACGCGATGACTTTCCTGGGCTCACGCCCAAAGACCATCGTATATGCGCCTATTTGCGCATGAATCTCTCCTCCAAGGAGATCGCTCCTCTGATGAACATCTCAGTGCGTGGCGTGGAAATCAGCCGATATCGCCTCCGTAAGAAACTAGACCTGGATCACGATGCCAATCTCAACGAGTTCATGATGCGGTATTGATCAAAAGGCACTTCTTCCTTCTCATTACCCTTTCACATTCTCCCATTTCACCTCATTCACAAGTGCCTTGCCGGCCTCAAAATCTGCCATATTTTGGAGGGTAGTGTGGGCAATTTGGGTAAGGGCGTTTCGGGTAAAAAAGGCTTGATGAGCCGTGACAATGACATTGGGAAAGCTCATGAGTCGCGCGATGGTGTCGTCCTCAATCACGGTTTCGGAGAGGTCGCGAAAAAATAATTTTTCTTCCTGCTCGTAAACATCGAGGCCGAGGTAGCCCAAATGTCCGTGCTTCAAGGTCTCGATCACAGCTTGGGTATCTACGAGCCCTCCACGACTCGTGTTAATGAGCATGGCACCGGGCTTCATCAGGGCCAGGCTGCTTTTGTTCATGATATGATGCGTCTCGGGTGTGAGGGGACAATGAAGGGAAACAATATCGGAGCGAGAAAAAAGCTCCTCTTTACTCACATACACAACCCCTTTGGCGGTCATCTCCTCCGAAGGATAGGTGTCGTATGCCAGCACGGAGCAGCCCATTCCCAGCATAATCTGGCAAAATGCCTGGCCGATTTTTCCCGTACCGATCACCCCAACAGTTTTTCCAAAGACATCAAATCCCTCCATTCGCACCAGCGAAAAATTGCCCTCGCGCACACGGTTGTAGGCTTTGTGTGTTTTGCGGTTGAGGGTCATGATGAGAGCAAGTGCATGCTCGGCCACGGCGTGCGGGGAGTAAGCCGGAACCCTCACTACCCGAATGCCAAGCTCCTGGGCCGTCTTGAGATCCACATTGTTGAAGCCTGCGCAGCGCAAGGCAATGAGTTTCAAGCCCGCAGGGGCCAAGTGCCGAAGATGAAAATCTGTGACCTTGTCGTTCACAAACACACAAATGGCAGGATATCCTTCTGCCAGCGCTATTCCCTCAGGCTGAGACTTCATCCGGCTTTCAAAGAAGGTGAGTTCATGTCCAAAATGAAGATTCTCCGCTTCAAAAAAAGACCGGTCGTAGGGCTGGGTACTGAATACAGCAGTTTTCATGAAAAAATGGCTAATGAATGTTGAAACTTGAGACTGGGAAATGATCCACAAGGAAGGAAAATTTGATCGGTCCACCTGAATCCTGAAGGGAGTTTTTTTATGAAAAAAATCATCCTATCAGGGAGTGTATAAATCCATCCCTGATCGTCATGATGTGATTAAAAATGGTTCGTCTTTTGATGATACGAGAAAAACTGCTCCGGATTTTGAATTAATTCTAAGAGAATATTACCTTTATTTGACCATCATTCCTCCTATGGTGAAACGCATACCGTTTTTTTCAGTCTTCCTGCTTCTGACTTTCCTATTCTTTCAAGCTGTAGCACAGTCTGGACCAACCCTCAGGACAAGAGAGGACTCCCTGCTGATTAAACAACTGCAGTCCGTGAGCAGGTCCTTCTATGGGATCAATTACCCCAAAATGGACTCGGCAAGCCGCGTCTATCTGGCTGAGGCAAAGCGCCAGAATCTTCCGCCGCAAATGGCAGAGGCTCACACCTATATTGGAACCGCCAATCTGGAGTCAGGGGAGCTGGGGGAAGCACTGATTCATTTTACCCGGGCGCATGCCATCTCCGATTCTTTGGGTAGTGGATATAATAAAGCTGTGGCGATCAATAACATTGGCGCCACCCTCCACAAAATGGATCAGCTTCCGCAAGCCTTGACCTACTATCGGCAAGCCATTGCGGGGTTCAAAGCACACAACAAGCCTGCCCGGCTCGGGCAGCCGCTATACAATATCGCAATCATCTTCCAGGACCTCGGCCAAAGAGATTCGGCCATCGTTTACTATCAAGAAGCCATTCAGGTAGCAGAAGAGCAACAAGACACCCTTTCCCTCTCAGACTTGTATAATGGAATGAGTAACCTGAGCTTCGAAATCGGAGCCGAAGAGGAAGGGAGACTCTACATGCAAAAGGCCCTGCTCATTGGCCACTCCATTGGAGATTTTAGCCGGATGTTTTACCCTGTGTTGAATCAGGGAACTCAGGCGCTGAAGGCAAAAAAATTAAAGGCCGCCAGAGAATATCTGTTTGAGGCTTGTGATATCGCCTATGCGATGGAGGCCATTGAAATGCAAATTGATGTAGAAAAAGCCCTGGCAATCCTTGATTCTACGGAAAAAAATCCTGAACAAGCCTATCTTCATCTTGCGAATTGGAGCCAACTCACAGCACGAAAGACACAAGAAGAGCGCAACAAGAAAATCCAGGAACTCCAGGCTCTCTTTGAACACGAGCAGCAATCAAAGGAAATCCTGATTCAAAATACCCTCCTGAAGCAGCAAAGAACCAATATTTTCATTCTCTTAGGTATCCTTGCCTTCATGGTTATTTTGGTATTGGCCCTCACCCGGGTGAGTGAAATTCGCAAGAGGCACAGTTTCATGATGCTGAAAATGAATGAGGAGAAAGACGCCATGCTACATGCCGTGGCTCACGACCTTCAAAGTCCGGTGGTGAACATCCGTGGCCTCGTGAATCTCCTAGCCGAATCTGCCAATATCGATCCCTCAGAAAAACTCATGCTCCACATGATCGATGGCGAGCTTGACCGGAGTGACCACCTCGTTCATAATCTTCTGGACCTCGAAAGCATTGAATCCGGAGATCTGGAAGTGCACCTAATGCCTGTTAATCTTCCGGAAATCGCCACACAGATCAGTGAAAAATATCGCCAAGTTGCTCATAAAAAGCGCATACTCATTGAGACTGTTTGGCCCAAAGAGCCCATTCTCCTTCAAACAGATCCCAGCTTTCTGCATAGAATTCTGGAAAACCTGGTATCCAACGCGGTAAAGTTCTCTCCTTCGGGCACAATGGTGAAGATCGACATGAATCTTGAGTCGAATCAAATCCGCATCAACGTGACAGACCAAGGGCCTGGCATCACAGAAAAGGACCGTAGCAAGATATTTGGCCGCTTTCAGCGACTTAGCGCCCAACCTACCGGCGGAGAAATGTCAACCGGACTTGGGCTGGCCGTCACCAAAGCCCTCGTCGATCGACTCAAAGGTCGCATCGAAGTGCTTTCCACCCCAGGTAGCGGCGCGGTTTTTTCTGTGCTTCTTCCTTGCTAAGACGCTTTTGCCCTGCCCCGGACCCCTGAGGCACTTTCCTCCCTTGCCGATGCCTGAGGCTCTCGAAAGCGGAGGCCTTTATGGCGTCGCCTTTCTCCACATCCGGGGCTCCGAGTGCTTCAGCCTCCAGATGAAGTGCTGCTCGATCGTCTGCCCTATGCCTCCACCTTCGGCTCCCGGGTCACGAAATCATGCACGTCCCGGACATGGTCAAGCACCTCCTTGATGTTTTCGGTACCGGGAAACACGATCGACAGGTACTTGGGCGTTTCTTTCATTTTCACCTTGACAGGATAGTGTTGCACATATTCAATCACTTTTCCGAATACTGAGGTCTGGAAAAAGGTGGACTGTGGGTCGGAGATGAAGTATAGGCGCAGGATATTATCCTTGAGCACAACCCGCTCCACGCCGATGCGGCGAGCAGTTTCGCGGATGCGGGTAGCATCAAACAAAGCCAACACCGGTGGTGGCAGCATCCCAAAGCGATCGAGCAGCTCTCGTTGGATCTCGCGAAGTTGTTCTTCTTTCTCCGCCCCGGCGATGCGACGATAATACTTCAGGCGCTCTGGAA
>JANQTF010000248.1 GCA_030731845.1 Bacteroidia bacterium
CACCCCCAAACCCCCTCCCCAGCTCACAGGCCGACACGCAGGGGGCTTTAAGACCCAGTCTCACCTCTCAATATCTCGCCTCTCAATCTCTCTAGTCTGACCCCTCTCCTCTGACTCCTGACACCTCCCTATGTTTTACACCACTGCCCTCATCGCTGGAATAGTAGGAAGCCTGCACTGCGTTGGCATGTGCGGGCCGATTGCGCTTGCGCTGCCAGGAAAGGGACGGGGCTGGGCAAACATATTGCCGGGCCGGTTGCTCTACAATGCTGGCCGGGTGATGACTTATTCTTTGCTGGGCTTCTTGCTCGGCACGTTTGGGCGCGGCATACAGGTGGCGGGCTGGCAGCAGGGGCTGTCTATTGGGTTGGGGTTGTTGTTGCTCGTGCTGGCACTAGCACAGCTCCAATTGGAGTCGCGGGTAGTGAAGCTCAAGCCCATTGACACTGCATTGATCTGGCTGCGCAGGCAGCTTGGCCGGCTGATGAAGCAAGGGCAACCACATTCACTGTTTCAAATCGGAATATTAAATGGCTTTTTGCCCTGCGGGTTTGTGTATCTCGCCCTCGCTGGCGCGCTCAGCACAGGCGGCATGTGGGAATCTGCGGCCTATATGGCCCTGTTTGGGCTGGGCACCTTCCCCGCTATGCTGGTAATCTCCATGGCTGGAGGCATGATTTCCCCGAGCTTCGGGCAAAAAATTAAGCCCATCCTCACCGGCTTCACGGTAGTTTTTGCCCTGCTTCTGATTTTGCGCGGAATGAATCTCGGGATTCCATTTGTCAGTCCGCAGATCGTGGCCCAGGGCGAGGTGAGTTGCGAGTGAGAGGGAAATGGTTGAATGGCTAAGTTGTTGAATGGTTGAATGGGAGAAGGGGGAATTTACAACAGAGTCACAGAGGGCACGGAGAGAGAAATGGTTGAGTTGGTTAATGGTTGAATGAGAGATACAGAAAAACCCAGCCTTATACCTCTATTTCCATATACCTTCTTCTCCCTGTAATAAGTGAAGGAAGAAATCACCACTAAGGCACTGAGATCACAGAGAAAACACAGAGCCTTCGTGAACCTTGGTGTCCTTTCCGCCTTTGTGGTGAAAAAAAAGATCGGGGGAAATGGTTGAGTTGGTGAGTTGGTGAATGTTTGAATGAGAAAGACAGAAAAATTCAGCCTTATTTCCATATACCCTCCCAAATCTTCCAAGAAACCAGCCTTATACCCTTATTTCCATATACCTTCCCAACCCCTATTCCCTCATACCCTTCCCTATTCTCCGCCATGCTCGCCACACAATTTCGAGGTCGAGTTCCCAGCGGTAGTCCTGTGCGTAGGATCTGTTGAGGGCTTCGGGGGAAATGCCGGATGTCTTGTCTCCTTGCAGGCGATCGGGTAGGGCGAGGTAGCCCGGCGGGATGGTGGGGGCATCGGCAGGAGGATTTTCTGAATAGCCCACCAGGGTGTTGTTGCCGCGCAACACAGAGATCAGCGCGGCGAATGCCCGCGTAGGGGCTTCATAGGCCCAGAAGAGCAAGGGAAAACTTCCCAGCAGGAAAGCCGAGGTGACGAGGTCAAAAGTTCGCTTTTGGCGTTGCTGCTCGGGGCGGCGTAGCGCTTCACTCATGCCACGGCCTACTTGCGGGGTGATGATGGTCTGCGGACCAATGAGCACGGCGTCTTCAGGCGGGAGAATTTTCATCTCAACGGCCATGCCGTCGAGGGCCTGCATCTGTGCCAGCACAGAGCCGGCAGAAGATTGGCGGTTGGCAAAAATGACCTCTTCCACATCAAACAACCGAATGAGGCTGCTCAGATCGGCGGGGTCGCCGAGGCGGTTGGTTTTGCGTGGATTGCCTGCTGTGGCAGCACCCACCACATCCACCGGATAGTCGAGCTCAGAGCGAATGAGAGAGATCATGTCATCTACTTCGGCATCTGTGCCCACGAGCAGCACGCGCTTTCTGCTTCGCTCGGTAAAAAAGAAATGCCCGTTTTCCCGCCAATTGATCACGCCCCTCAAGCCCAGTCCAAGCAGGGAGGTAAACACGGCTCCAAGCCCCACGATGGCACGGGAGAAGTTTTGGATGAAGGGAAACATATACGTGGCAGTGGCGATCGCGATGAATCCCCAAACAGGCGCCATGAGCAGCGGCCTCAGCCTGAATGGGCGCTTGTAGGCTCCAGTTAGCGCAAGAAAGCCAACGAAAATCGCCGCATAAACTGGCATGTAAAGCTGCATGAACACCGCCGGGTATTCGCCGCCCACAACGTATTTCACATAATGCGCCCAGTAGGCCTGCACGCCATACAAAATTCCGTAGATCATGCTTCCCTCCAGCATTGGAAAGCCAAATCGCTTAACAAATCGCTGCATGATGGCCAGGAATGCACGCAGGTAAACCGCCACCCTGATCGCAAAAATGAAGCTGGCACGGTTGCGCCCGCCAAAGTGGCGTTTCGCAAAAATGATCATCGCCTGGTAAAATACCTTCACATAGTTGAGGCTTCCCTTCTTGGTGCTTTCGCCTTTGTAGTGGAGAATTTTGGTCCCGGCAAAATAGACATTGCGGTAGCCACCTTGTATGATGCGCCAGGAGAGATCAATGTCTTCGCCATACATGAAGTAAGTCTCATCGAGCAGGCCCACCTTGTCGAGGGTCTCTTTGCGCATCCACATGTAGGCACCCGAGAGAATCTCGATCTCGTGGCTGTCTTGCTTGTCAAGATAGCTGAGGTGGTATTGGCCGAATCGTTTGCTTTTGGGGAAGAGATTCGCGAGTCCAAATATTTTGTAGAAGGAAACCCAGGGAGTAGGCAAGGCCCGCTTGGATTCGGGCAGGAAGCTGCCGTGCCCGTCGTGCATATACACGCCCAGCCCACCCGCTTGTGGGTGCGCATCCATGTAGGTGATGCAGGCGCGAAAGGAATCCTCGGCCACAAGGGTATCGGGGTTGAGTAGCAGGAAATAGCGCCCTTGCGCTACCCGCATCGCCTGATTGTTGGCCTTGGCAAATCCGGGGTTGTCCACATTGGCCATGAGCTTGATGCGGTCGCCAAAGCGCTCGGTGAGCATCTCTACACTGCCGTCGGTGGAGGCGTTGTCCACCACAAACACCTCGGCAGAAATCCCCTCGCAAGCGCGCAGCACGGCGTGAATGCACTGGGAGAGATAGTGCTTCACGTTGTAGTTCACGATGATGACAGAGAGGTCGATGGCCTTAGTCGGTTTGGGTTTTCGCCCACAAAATACGGAACTACCTGTTGGGAACAAGTCCAAGAAGAAATGGTTGAGTTGTGGAATTGTGGAATGGTTGAATTCATTCACACGGAGGCACTGAGGG
>JANQTF010000249.1 GCA_030731845.1 Bacteroidia bacterium
ATCAACAAGCTGTTTTTCGAAGTGCTGATTGCCAAAGATTATACACCGGAGGCATTGGGCATTCTTCGGCAAAAGAAAAACCGTATTCTCCTGATCAGAAAAGATAAGGCCCTGCCCACGGTGATTGTAAAGAATTCGCTCAATGGATTCCTTGTGCAGGATAGAGACATGACGACCATCACAGCGGCAGATTTTGAAATGAAAACGTCTCGTGTGCCCACTTCTCAAGAGGCAGCGGATGTTATTTTTGGAGATACGGTGGTGAAACATTTGAAGTCTAATGGCATTGCCATTGTGAAAAACGGGCAACTCATTGGGAGCGGTGTAGGGCAAACCTCCCGCATTGATGCGATGAAGCAGGCGATGCAAAAGGCTGATCATCATGGGTTTAGCTTGAAGGGGTCTGTGCTGGCATCTGATGCATTTTTCCCATTTGCTGATTCAGTAGAAATGGCTCATCAGGCAGGAATAGAAGTTGTGGTAGAGCCGGGAGGGTCTTTGCGCGATGAGGACACCATCAACTTTTGTGAAACCGAGGGAATGTGTTTAATTTTCACGGGCCTGAGACACTTTAAGCATTAATCTTTGCGGGATAAGAAGTGCGAGAAAGGGAAGCTTTGCTAATGGCTTAATCCTTATCTTCGGATGATCTATTTCTAAGAGGAAGTCAACAATTTTTCAAAAAGGCCCCTTTGGGGCATCTACATACATGGGAGTATTTAATTTTTTCACGACTGATATTGCGATTGACCTTGGCACCGCGAACACCCTCATCATGCATGAAGGAGAAGTAGTGGTGGACCAACCATCGATCGTGGCTGTGGACCGCATGAGCGGAGAGGTGATTGCCGTGGGCAAAGAGGCGCAGCAGATGCATGAAAAAACCCACGAAAAGTATAAAACCATCCGGCCTTTGCGCGATGGCGTGATTGCCGATTTCAAAGTGGCGGAGGAAATGATCCGGGAAATGATCAAAATGATCAAGAAGAAAAACCGGGTCTTTGCTAATAACTACCGCATGGTGATCTGTATTCCTTCGGGAATCACGGAGGTGGAAAAGCGCGCCGTGCGCGACTCTGCTGAAGTAGCAGGTGCCAAAGAGGTCTATCTCATTGCCGAGCCGATGGCCGCGGCCATCGGGATTGGTCTCAACGTGAAAGAACCAACCGGCCACATGATTGTGGACATTGGTGGGGGAACCACCGAGATTGCTGTGATCGCCCTGTCGGGCATTGTGACCGATCAGAGCATTCGCATCGCCGGGGATGAATTCAATGACGACATTCTCGATTATATGCGCAAGCAGCACAACATGCTCATCGGGGAGCGAAGTGCTGAGCGGATCAAAATTGAAGTAGGTGCGGCCCTGCCCGACCTCGACTTCCCACCCGAAGACATCGAAATTCGGGGAAAAGACCTGATGACCGGCATCCCTAAGACGATCTCCGTGTCCTATCGTGAGGTGTCTCATGCGCTGAATAAGTCGATCACCAAGATCGAAGACGCCATCCTCAAGGCGCTGGAAAACACGCCGCCGGAGTTGTCTGCCGATATCTACGAACGCGGGATTCACCTCACAGGGGGCGGCGCTTCCCTACGTGGACTCGATATCCGCTTGGCGGAGAAGACCAAGCTCCCGATCCACGTGGCCGAAGATCCCCTCAAGGCTGTGGTGAGAGGTACGGGAATCGCCCTCAAGAACCTCGATGAGTTCAAATATCTGATGAGCTAATATCCTCCGATTACCGGAAGATCTCTATGTACAGACTGATCTCGTTTCTGTCCACGTATCGGAATGTGATTCTCTTCTTTTTTCTGGAAGTGATCTCATTCAGGATGCTTGTGCGCTACAATGACCATCAGCGGCATCAGTTTGGCGATCGTATGTTTGAAGTGGCGGGCACGGTGCAGGAACTCCGAAACGGAGTCCAGGATTTTCAACGAAGAGCGGTAGATTATGATCAGCGGGTAGCGGAGATTGACTCTCTGTTTGAGGTAGTAGATTCTCTGCGCAATCTCGTGACGGCCTACAAGATTCATACGGGTGCCGACAGTGCGGATAGCATTCGTAATTTTTTTGAAGAATCGAGGACCAACGAAGACTTTCGATACATTCCTTGCAGGGTGGTGAGAAATA
The DNA here is from genome assembly GCA_030731845.1 of Bacteroidia bacterium. Classification (GTDB taxonomy): domain Bacteria; phylum Bacteroidota; class Bacteroidia; order J057; family J057; genus JANQTF01. Next base: position 2,138 of record JANQTF010000249.1, read on the forward strand.
CAGTGGACAATCTCTACAACTACATCACCATTGACAAAGGTCGGAAAGACAGCGTCGAGGTGGATATGGGGGTGGTGTCGCCCACAGGCGTAGTGGGGCGAGTGATTAGGGTAAGTGAACATTACAGCCTGGTGCTCAGCGCGCTCAACGTGAGCTTTAAGCTATCCCTGCAAACCATGAGCGGAGATACCCTCGGCGAAAGCATTGGTGTGTATGAATGGGATGGAAGAAAAACCTCAGAGGCGCGCCTGACCTATATTCCAGGTTCGGTGGAATTGGCTCTGGGAACCAATGTGGTGACCTCTGGTTTTAGCACCATTTTTCCGGCAGGATATCCTGTGGGTAAGGTAAAAAACGTTATCGAAGGAGGAGAAGATGGATTTTATGATGCTACGATTCAGCTCTCCACTGATTTTCACCGGCTGGGAACTGTGTTTGTGATCAGATCCTTACACAAAGCCGAGATCGATTCTCTCTATCAATCCATCCCTGCCCCATGAATCAGATCCTCAGGCAAGTGTTAAGCGGACTGCTGCTCATATTGTTGCAGGTATTTCTGGCTAATCAGATGGTCCTCTATGATCTGGCCACGCCATATATCTTCCTGCTTTTCCTTCTGTTTTTCCCTTTGGAGTACCCCAAACCTGTCCAATATCTCACAGGGTTCATGGTGGGGCTCATGGTAGATTGGCTCTCTTTACAAGGTCCGATAGGGCTTCATGCCTTTTGTGGCACCTTCCTGATGTGGGTTCGGGAGCCTCTGCTCGGGGTCATAGGATCTTCATCGAGTGCGCATCGTGGCACAGGAGAAATCAAGCTCAATGATCAGCAAGGCGTCTGGTACCTCACCTATTTTCTTCCCCTGATTCTTATCTACCTTGCGCTGCATGTGTTTCTGGAAGCCATGTCGTTTGCGCCATTTTGGCTGTTGTTTGGAAAGCTTTTGGCCAGCAGTCTCTACACACTCGTGGTTTGTCTGGTACTAACATTTATTTTCTACCGCCGTTGAGATATTGAGTATATTTAGCTCAAACAAGAAAGAGAAGTCGTGGAAAGATTGGAACAGCGTGGGTATTATGTTTTGGCATTCGTAGGGCTCATTTTCCTGATTTATATCGGGAGATTGTTTTCTATTCAGGTGCTAAGTGAAGAATATGCCAACCGTGCTGAAGGACAGGTGGTAGCGACACAGACAGTAGTGCCACCTCGGGGCAATATTTATAATCGAAAAGGGGATATCTACGTGGACAACCGCCCGATATTTTCTCTCATGGTGACTCCGAGCGAGCTTTCTATTCCAGATACAACAAGGCTTTGTTTGCATTTGGGCATAGATAAAGAAGAGCTCGACAAGCGCCTGTCGAAAATTTTTAAGAACAAGCGAGCCAGATGGCAGGAGCATGTGCTGGCCCGATATCTGGAACCCAACCAATATGGCGCGCTCAAGGAGCTCTTCTGGAATTTCAGCGGGGTGAGCTTTCAAGCTACCAACAAGCGCTATTATCAGTACCCTGTTGGGGCCAATATCCTTGGATATATTCGGGAGGTAAACCCCTCGGAGATTGCAGAGAATCCCCAAAAATATCATCGGGGCGATCTCATCGGCAACTCAGGCATAGAGCGCAGCTACGACGATGTGCTACGTGGGCAGCAAGGCACCCGGAAGGTGCTCAAGGACAATCTTGGTCGGGTCGTAGGACTGTACAAAAACTCCTCTCTCAACGTGACCGCTGTTAGAGGGCCTGATATGATGATCGGGATTGATACAGATCTGCAGGCGCTGGGCGAGGAGCTCATGCAAAACAAAAAAGGGAGTATCGTAGCCATAGATCCTTCTACAGGGGAAATCCTGGCCTTCGTGTCGGCACCCGTATATAATCCTGGCGATCTCACAGGAAAATTGCTCGACGAGAGCTATGGCAAACTCAAAGAGGATCCCAACAACCCTTTGTTTAATCGCCCGCTGATGGCCAAATACCCTCCGGGGTCTATCTTTAAAGTAGCGATGGCGCTTGCGGCCCTCGACGCAGGCATCATCAATCCCAACACCTACTACGGCTGTGGGGGAGGATTTAAACGCAATAAAGGCAAGCCAGGCTGCCGGATGCACGTGTCGCCCCTGAGCCTCAAAGATGCCATCAAGTATAGCTGCAATTCCTATTTCGCTGCTACCTATATGGACTATCTCCATGAGCCGAGCTACGACAGCATTTATGCAGCCTACAATTCCTGGTATGGCTATATGTATAGAATGGGAATTGGCCATGCCCTGAGCGTGGATCTTCCCTACGAAAAGGGTGGTTCGCTTCCTACCACTGCGATGTATGACGATGCCCGGCGCTGGTATGGGCACAATCGTTGGTCAGCTACTACCATCATCTCCAATGCGATTGGGCAGGGCGAAATCGAAATGACTCCGCTTCAGATGGCCAACCTCGTTTCTTTGGTGGCCAACCGTGGCAAATACTACCCTCCTCACCTACGCGTAGCCACTCGCGACAAGCAAGAGCAGGCATGGGTGAGAGAGCACTATGACCTCATCGATACGCAAATAGATCCGGAGCATGTGGAAGTGGTGATCGATGCGATGGAAGAGGTGGTGCAATTTGGTACCGGGCGCCGCGCTTTTCTCACAGACTTTCATGTGTGTGGAAAGACCGGAACCGTAGAAAATTCTCATGGAGAAGACCACGCAACCTTCATCGGATTTGCCCCGCGCGACAATCCGAGGATTGCCATTGCCGTGATCATTGAAAATGCTGGTGGTGGTGGCTCCTGGGCCGCTCCTACCGCTGCCGTTTTGATGGAAAAATATCTGACCGGAAAAGTCGTAGAAAAACGTGGAGAAATGGAAAGAATCCTCGCGGCTGATTTCATTACCCAATAAAGGGCTCTCTCATCTTGACTACCTCCATTCCAAACATTGCCTGTGCTAGCAGGCACATTCGAAGAAACTGAGACGTGGCTAGAAAAAATTATGAAATCGACTTCCTGAGCATCTTGCTCTACCTCGCCCTGGTGTTGCTGGGCTGGGTGTCGATCTATGCGGTGTCTTCAGATGGTGGAGATGTGAGTATGTGGGATTTTGGCACCGAGCATGGCCGTCAGATGATCTGGATCGGGATCTCTCTTTTGCTGGGATTGGTGATTCTGGGACTGGATTCGCGGATTTTTGAGCCATTGGCCTATGTGGCATACGGGGTTGGGCTCACGGTCCTGCTATTTACGTTGTTTGTAGGCAAGGAGGTGAATGGCGCCAAAGCATGGCTCACCTTTGGGCCGGCAGCGATCCAGCCAGCTGAGTTTATGAAGGTAGCTGCTGCGCTAGCCCTGGGGCGCTACATGAGTGAGCAGCAATTCACCGTGCGGAACATACGCAAGCTGCTCATCGCAGGCTCATTCGTCATTATTCCGGCCCTCATTGTGATCCTTCAAAATGATACGGGCTCGGCCCTGGTATTTGGGAGCTTCCTGATCGTGTTTTATCGCGAAGGACTGAGCCCGCTCATTCCCATTCTCCTGATCTTGATTGTCATTGTGGTCGTGCTCACCCTGTGGCTCGAAAGTCTGTGGATCATGATCGCCATCATTGCCGGGATTACCCTGGTTTCCTTTGTGGTGACATTCTCTCGAAAAAATATGATGAGGTTAGGCGCACTTCACCTTGCCGTGGCGCTGGGCTTTGGCTTGTTGTCTTTTAGTACCAACTTCATCGTATCCAAGTTGCCGCCCCACCAACAGATCCGGCTCAAAGTCCTTTTTGATCCTACGATCGACCCGTCAGGAGCTGGCTACCATGTGATTCAGAGCAAAATTGCCATCGGTTCAGGTGCCCTCACGGGCAAAGGTTTTACCCAGGGGAGCTACACCAAGTTTGACTTTGTGCCCAAGCAAGAGACCGATTTTATCTTTTGTGCGATTGGGGAAGAGTTTGGATGGCTCGGGTCATCTTTTGTCATGATTGTCTTGTTTGTCCTCATTCTGCGTGTTTACTACATGGCGGAGAACTCCAAGACCCGACTTGCGAGGGTCTATGGCTACTGCGTGCTTTCTATTTTGGCTTTTCACGTGATGGTCAACATTGGCATGACCATCGGGCTTGTACCCGTGATCGGAATTCCCCTTCCCTTCTTTTCTTATGGCGGATCGAGCCTCCTGGCCTTCACAGTCATGTATTTCATCCTTATCAACTTCTACTCCCACCGCATGTCAGTCCTTGGCACCAAGGTGTAGGGATTATTTGGAGGGAGAAAGCGAGGCCTTGATGAGGTTCAGGGCATATTCGAGCTGGGTATCCCGCTGATTCAACCAATCTTCAACAGACCAATCCACGATATGCTCGGGCAAGATGGGTGCGTCTGACACAATCATGCCCCGTGGATGTGAGATGACGCGCATGGTGGAAATGGTTCCTGAGATTCCGCTGAGCGGAAGTTTGAAAGCGGTAGAATTGCCGTAGGTGCCAAAGGATAGGCCTGCCACAGTGGTGCCAACGTTGGTGCCAAGTTGGTAGTGAGCCATCGCATTTCTGAACAGAGCAGAATTGGAAATAGACAATCCATCGGTGAGGAGAATGATTTCGCCCTGGTATTGCTTGGATGGTTTGAATGGCTTTGCGGGTTTATAATACAAAGTATCAAGATCGCCTGGTTCTGTCTTCCAAATGGTTCGGAGATCCTTGCTTTTGGTCCATGGAAAGAGACCGAAAGAGATACCTGGCAGAAAAAAGCGCTCCTTGAGACCATCTTTGGCTATTGCGCTGCCCTTTACAATGCTTGCATAGGTGTAAGGAGTTGGGGCATCAATCAAGTATCGAAACAGGGCTTCTCCGCGTCCGAGATAGCCACCGGTATTTTTTCGGATGTCGATGATGAGGTAGGGAATATTATCCTTGTCCAGGGTCTGAAAGGACTCCCGCAGGAAAGAATAATATTTGGACCCACCCCCATTACTAAAGCTCTTGATAGACATGACCGCCACAGGCAGGCTGTCGAGCACAGAAAAACTCCATGGGAGTACTTTTTTTTCTTCCTTGGTAGGCTTGGGTGGCTTATAGGTATTGGCTTGCAGGCTTGGGTAGGCAATGCTGCTATCAGCCCCGGTGGGCAACTTGATGTCCACGCGCACGAGGCTATCTAGCGGCAGGAACCATCCGAGCCGCGACATGAAGTCGGACTCTGCCAGCCGGGTGCGCGGGTCGGGAAGCTTGCCGTCGGTGAATTGGGTGGCTACAATTAAGGCAAATAGAGAGTCGACATCGTGGCCATTGATGCGGCGAATAACCGATCCTTTTGGGATGATCCCTTCCTTGTCTTTGAGGATAATGAGCTCTTGGCCAGCTTGCCGCACCGAAACGGGCAGATACATCCCCCCTTCCCAATAATATGGATATGCTTGCTGAGGAAGCCATATCCTCGTGTGAATGTCCTCTAGCGCCTGCACAGCCGGGAGGATGCTAAAGTAGAAGTCGAGCTGACTCTGTGGGATGGTCAGTTGGCGCTCAATCTGTGTGAGGAGCGAATCCCATGCTGTGGGGGTCATCGTGGCGTAGGGATCTACGACCGTCTCAAAGATGATGGTTCGCAGGGTGAGAAAATCATTCTGCTGCGCATCTGGGGTGAGAAGTAAAGGGTTGGAGGCCGCTTCCTGCGCCATGGTTGGCAACCAATGGATAACCCCTAGAAAGAGGCACAAAGCCAGTTTGGTGCGAAGCCAGTAATTGTGAACTGAAATTTTACGTATCAAGTCAGAAGAATTTTGCGGTTATTTCTTTCAGGTTGTACCTTTCTATAAGGAAGGTGTGAATTGTCTGTTTGTTTCACAACCTTTGTACGAATATTTAGCAACTATGCCAACGATTCACAAAGCACTGATTATTGATGATGATGAAGTAAACAACTTCATCTGTGTGAGGCAAATTCGTGCTTCTTCATTTGCTGAGCAAGCAGAGTTTATCTTGAACGGTCAAGATGCCCTCCATAGCCTTCGTACATTGATCACCGAAGATCCTGATGGCCTCCCTGATGTGATTTTCCTGGATATCAATATGCCAATGATGAATGCGTGGGAGTTTTTGGCAGAGTATGATACTATTTCCGGCAAATTCCCCAAACCCATAAAGCTCTTTATTTTATCCTCTTCGGTGTACAAAAAGGATGTCCTCAAATCGTTGGAACACACCACGGTTGAGGAATACCTGTTCAAGCCTCTCACAAAAGACCTCCTGGAGCGGATCAAAACCCAATATTTCTCCTGATTTTCCTTTCTGCTTATTCTCACGTGATCTATTGAATAATGAAACGAGTAACACTTAGCCTGTTTTTGATCGGAGTCTGCCTGACTATGGTCCAGGCACAGAGCTTCGAAGGCAGCATCACTGCCACTCATAGCCTTCAGCCTGGCTTGCAGACCGTGTACACCATCAAAGGGGACAAAGCCGTTCAGGTGCCCCAAGGCCCCGGCCTCGCCGATGTGAAGGTCTTCTCTGATGTCGCTGCCAATGCTTATTCTTTGGTTGTTGTGTATCCCGGCACCACACAAGTGTCGAGCTATAGCCTTGTGGGAAGCTCCAGAGGAGTTATTAGTCCTCAGATCTTATTTACCAATGTGGCGGCTACGGGCGCGCAAAAGATGATCGATGGATATTCCTGCGAGGAATACTCCGGCGAGGTCGATGGCGTACCTTTTACTGCCTGGGTATCCGAAGACCTGGCTAGCGTAAATCTCAAGGCCCACGTCACACCTCAAACCTTTGAGCAGCTGCCCTACGCGGTGATCCCGGGTGTGTCTGGGCTGGTGTTGTCATTTACTTCTACCTATGCTGCTACCAATCAGGCGTTTGGAGTGGCTTTGTCTGTGAATGCGCATCAGGTGGATGCTGCCACCGTGGCAGCGCCAGCTGCTACCATTGTAGTGGACTAATCTCAGCTGATTTTCGTGTACATAAAAACGAGGCCTTCCAGTTTGGAAGGCCTCGTTTTTTCACGAATGACAGAAGCTCAGAACTAGCTGCCAAAGATGCTTTGGAGCTGCGCTGCCAACTCTGCGCTGCGCAGGTGCTGAGCCACGATGTTGCCATCAGGATCGATGAGCACGGTGTAGGGAATTCCCTGGAATCCATACACACTCACAGACTCGCTTCCCCATTTTTTCAGATCGCTCATGTGCTTCCAGGTGAGCCCGTCTTGCTCGATTGCCTGAAGCCATGCATCGCGGTTGTCGTCGAGGCTCACACCCAGGATTTCAAATCCTTTGTCTTTGTACTGATTGTAAAGACGCACCACGTTGGGGTTTTCCTGACGGCAAGGCTTGCACCATGCGGCCCAAAAATCCACCAAAACGTACTTGCCTTTCAGGTCGCTGATGCTCATGGTTCCACCGTCTGGGGTGGCCATGCTCAGGTCAGGAGCGGCTTGGCCGTCTGTTACATTGGTTTTGCGTTGCTGCTCCTGGGCTTTCACCTGGAGTTCCTGCTGGAACTCAGCAAAAAGGCGGGCCATTTCTTCATCAGAAATTGCCAGATCCTTTTCCGCGAGGACAGCTTCGTATCCAGCCTTAAAGGCTTCAGGATTGACTTCAAACCCATACTCCTTCAGGCCCTTGCTATAATCGGTTCCTACGAGGTAGGCCATGCTATCCTGGAGGGTTTCCATTTTTGCCGATCTGCCTTTTCCAAGCTTGTCACAGGAAAGTGAAATCAGCGTCAAGCTCAGAAGAGAAATGATTGCTATGTTTCGCATTTGTTTTTCAGAATTTGGGCACAAGATATATATAATCTGTGGAAAAAATGAGCGGAGCCACCAATGTTGATCGCTCCGCTCGCTGGTTTCTTTTCTAAAGAGCTTATCTGACGATCACCCTGCGGGTAAATTGCCCTTGTTCATTGGTCAGGCGGATCACATAGATGCCGGCGGGAAGGTCAGCAACTGACAACTCTTGCCTTGTGTTACTGGCATTCACATCCCAACTCCTGGAGATTATCTCTTTGCCTCGCAGGTCGCTCAGGATGAGTTGCAGGCTGGTCTTCAGCTCATTGCCTTCTACCTCCACTACCAGCACATCGTCTGCCGGGTTGGGGAATGCCCGCACCGAAAGGTTGCCGAGGCTTCCTTCAATGGATACGTTGTCGATCACAATCCGTGAAGTGGCGGTATCGGTACCACAAGGCCCGGTCACCACAAGGGTCACGGTGTAGTCTCCATTCTGGAGGTAGGTATGCGTAGGCAGGCTATCGCTGCTCGTGCTGCCATCTCCAAAGTCCCAGGACCAGGAGCTGGCGTCGCTACTGCTATTGGCGAAGGCATAGCTTTGGAAGCCGCCGCTGATGGTGGGCGTAAAGGCTGCTTCTGGCAGTGGATTCACCATGACCATCAGGGTGTCGCTGCTGCTGCCTCCGGCATTGCTCACCGTGAGAACCACGGTCTTGAGTCCCGGACTTGTGTAGGTCGCCTGAAAACTACCGCTATACACAAATGTGCCGGGGTTGCCTCCGGGACCCAGGTCCCAGGTATAAGCGAGATTGTTGCCTAGGGATGAATCTGAAAATGTGATCATTTCACCCACACATATTTCCTGAACCGAGGCCAAGGCTGTGGTTTGAGGGGCAACCGTCACGGCATCCACGATGTTCACATTGTCTAGGTAGAGATAGTTGCCGGTGCCTGTGAGGTTCACAAAGCCGATGGAAATGGTTTGTCCTACAAATTGGGTCAGATCCAGAGAATCTCTCCTCCATTGTGAGGGGCCGTTAGGGATAAATGGCGATACGATGAAAGGCGCAGTTTGAAGATCAGTGAGTCCCTTTTGGTAAATGGGATAGAGAAAACTCTGTCCGCAGTTGTCGGAAATCACCACGCGAAGCTCATCGTAGGTGTTGGCATTGCGGGAGGTATAGGCTACGTCAAAAGAAAGTTGGGGAGAAATCGCTGTGCGTAGGTCAATGTTGAAGGTGCTGAGCAAATCTTCCTGTCCTACATCAGGGTATTGGTAATTGTTCATACGGGCAGTAGCGGTAATGCCGCCAGAACTACCAATCACGCTGCCAGCATCCCAGCCAAAGCTGGCATCGCCATTTTCAGTTCCCCATCCTGCGGGGGGGAAAGTGCCGCTCTGGAAATCTTCAAACACTGGCAAGGTACGCCCGTGGCTCGCGGTCACATAGACAGTTTTGCTAAGGGTGTCGCTGCCATAGGCATTGCTCACGATTAGCGAAGCGTCATAGGTTCCGGTTTGTGAAAAGGCAACCAAGGGTGATGCCGAAGAAGCGCTACTTCCGGCCAGGTAAGAAATGGTAGCTGGAGAGAAGGTCCAGCTATAGGTATCAGGATTCAAGGTGCTCAGGTCGCTAAAGCTCACCTCATCGCCGGGGCAAACCTCCTGTCTGGTTACGGTGAAGTCGGCTACCGGTGCCTGGGCCGCATCGATTACCGAAATGTCATCGATCGCGAGGTCGCTATAGAAGTTTGGTCCCGTGATGCCTCTTACCCGGAAGCTGAAAAACTGTGCATCAATATAGCTCAGATCCACGGTGAGTTGCTTCCACTCATCTCCTTGTTCGCCTGCTACCACAGCTACATCTTGCTGCCAGGCTTCTCCGTCAAAAATGTCGATGTGCAGACTTCCCATGTCGCTGCCATACATGTGGTACCACAGAGAGAGGACTGGCTTCTGGGTGGTGCCCAAAAACACACAAGGGCTTGTAAGGATGGCCTCAGAATTATAACAATTATTGGAGGCCTCGAGATAGAGGTATTTCCCGGAAGGGGATCCGCTTGTGTGGTCAAAGCTTGGGCCAGTGCTACCAGAAGGCGTAGTGCCATTATTCACGCGCCAATCAATGGCGTCAACCAGAAAGTTTTGTTCGTTGGTCCACCCACCACCGAGGCCACAGGTAGTGGAGCCACAGTTGGAGGCGGTGGAGCAGCCGCCAAATCCCTCAAATGTCTGGGTGAAAGGAGGGTTGATGAATTGCTGATTGGAAATCTTGAGTGAGGTGTAGAGGGTGTCATTCGAAGGCTTGGCATCGGCAGTGATACCGACAAATCCTTTCAGCGCTATGTTGGTTGCTACGCCCTGAGATGGCAGATAGCCGCCTGCCACGGTGTGGAGCAATATGCCACTCGGGGCAATGGTATCTGTAATGGTCTCCACCACGAGAGTCTGTCCGGCAAGCCAGTATCCCACCTGAAAATTGGATTGTGGCGTGTTGCCGCTGTTGAGGATTTCCAGGGTAAATCGAATTGTGTCGGCACAAGAAGGGATGTTTCCATCGCCAATGGAGGGAATGGCTCTCACCTGAAGGTCGTTGCCTGTGGTGCAGGTAATCCCGCCAATTGGATGTGTCACGGCAATGGCTCTCCGTCCGGGTTGATCGTCGGCGGTTCTGGCTCTCACCGACACCCAGTTTTCCTGGAAGGGGGTGACAATGTCAAGCGTAAATGACGTTTCCGTAGTGCTGCCCACAGAATCCATGAATTGAGCACCCAATTGAAACACATCGTAGGCAATGGCACCTTGGACTGGGCTCCACTTGAGGGTGATTTTGTCGAGGCATACCTGCACCACTTCCAGATCTCGTGGAATGCCGATGATGGAGAAGGTGTTGGGCGAAACCCCCACATTGCTGCCACGGCTTACCCGCACTTTGGCTGCTCCAGAGAGCTCACTGGGGACTGTCCAGTTGATAAAGCGAGTAGCACCTGCAATGCCGCTGCTTATGAGGTGCCAGGTGCTGCCATTGTCGGTAGAGTAATGAACGTTGAAAGGGCCAAAATTGCCATGAGCATCCCAGTGTACACGGGTCTGCTCGCCTGGGGCAAACCCTTCGCCACCGATGGGGTGCGTCACCTCGATTTCTTCGGTGATGTATTCGATGATGACAAAATATTCTTGTGGTCCCTGCGGTACAGAAAATCCGTTGACGGTGAGCACATGCGTGCCGCTCGTAGGATTGTCGATCTGCACCTGCTCCATGTTGTTGAGGTGATCGGCTCCTTTGGTCGCTGGGAAATTGAGCGTAGAAGCAGAAGGAGTAGGATTTGTTAACCAGGGTAAATGTGTTCCGGAAACCCCTGAAATGTCGGTGTCGAGGTCATTGATCAGGGCCTTGCTTGTGCCAGGCGTGGCGGCTGGGTCCATCCAGTACGTCATGACCTTGAGAGAAATCACGCCAGGTGGCACTTCGATGTTGTGGGTGTTGCTTCCTCCATTGGAGATACTCCCAGAGAGGTAGCGGCCATCTTCGATGACTTTGACGGCGCGGAGGCCGTTGATTCGTCCCCAACCATACTTGAAGTCTGGGCCACGGATGCCATAGTCTTCGGCAGTGTTGAGCACAATGGCTTTGATCAGCGCTGAAGGGGGCGGTGTGCCATTTCCTTGCAGTTCTTTGTAGGCTTGATAAAGCTGGGCAATCACGCCAGCAGTAGAGGGCGAAGCAGCTGAGGTTCCGCCACCGGGCATGTAGGTGTTGAAAGGATCGATCGACATTTGGTCGTTGCCATTGGCAGCTACATCGGGCTTGATCCGGCCATCGTGAGCCGGGCCGCGGCTTGAGGATCCTACCAGCGATCCGTCGGGGAAGAGATTGGCCACTGCCATCACATTTTTCCCCTGCTTATGTCCTCCGGTAATATTTCCCCATTCGGTTCCTGCCCCATAGCCACAGTTCAGTCCATTTGAATTTCCTGCTGAAAACATGTGCAGGAGGGTAGGATTTGTGTAGGTCTGATTGTCAACGCGCTGGGTGATGGTGGTGTAGCCATCGTTACAGCCATTGGAGTAGGAAGAGTTGGTGATCAGAACATCATTGTTCTGATGAAGGGAGAGGGTATTGTCTGTGTAAGAGGATTCGTATTGAGTAATGTAGAAAAAGGAGCCCCAAGCTGCACCACGGGTGGTGGGATCAAGGTTTCCTGCTCCTCCGAAAACGCCTGTCACCATGTCGCCATGGGTTCCACCGCCGGGGCCCCCCACATTTGATTGCTCGGTTCTTCCTTGCACGTCGATGTGTGGACCCACACCACCATCGTCTCTCACCTGCACATTGATGCCGGCTCCATTGTAGTGGCGGCCCATTGGGTGGTCGGAAGCTACAGCATTGGAGCGATGAAGCGCCAAGGCACGAAGGTCTTCGGGCTCTCCCGGATCAGGAAGGCCTTCTACCCACATCACGAAGGGCA
>JANQTF010000250.1 GCA_030731845.1 Bacteroidia bacterium
GGGGCATCCCTACGGAGCGATGCGCCTGAGGGGCATCCCTGGGGACAGGTTTCAACGGACAGATTTTATTTTTCGAGATTGCCTGGCAGAATATGCAGAAATGAAAACATTGTATTCACAAAGGCTATTGAAGGAAGACCCTGATTCTGATGAATAATTCAAAAATGAGTCAATACAGTTCTACAAATAAGTTGCCCACCCCACAGAGATTTCCAATCTTTTGGGCGCAAATCAACTAGATTGCTCTTATGATCATCCGTCGGAACCTTTTTCTGGACCTACTTCTAGCACCCTAAGGGCTGCCAGGACGGATATTACCTCACACTTTTTTCACGTCGCCTTGCAGCCTGTTCTCTCGCGAGAAGAGGCATTTTTCATTTTGGCCTATTCTACTCAACAGACCCAAAGCCTCGACACTTTTATTATCATGGACAACAGAGTTTATATTTTCGATACCACCCTGCGCGATGGCGAGCAGGTACCCGGATGCCAATTGAACACCGCTGAGAAGATCATTGTGGCCCAGGAGCTGGAAAAACTTGGCGTAGATGTCATTGAAGCTGGTTTCCCGATTTCGAGCCCCGGAGATTTCAATTCGGTGGTGAGCATATCGCAGGCCGTAACCGAGCCGATTATCTGCGCCCTCACCCGCGCCGTAGAGGGCGACATTGATTGCGCGGTGGAAGCGTTAAGATTCGCGAAACGCAAACGAATCCACACCGGCATCGGATCGTCCGACATGCACATCCGGCATAAGTTCAACAGCTCCCGCGACCTCGTGCTGGAGCGAGCCGCCAAAGCCACCCGCTATGCCCGCAATTTTGTGGACGACGTGGAGTTCTATTGCGAAGATGCTGGCCGCGCTGACCTGAGCTTTTTGGCGAAAATGGTCGAGACCGTGATTGCCGCTGGCGCTACCGTTGTGAATATTCCCGATACAACCGGCTATTGCCTGCCCGATCAGTATGGCGCCATTATTCATTATTTGATGAACAATGTGCCCAACATCGACAAGGCCATTCTCTCCGCACACTGCCACAACGACCTCGGCATGGCCACGGCCAATGCCATCGAAGGACTGCGCAACGGCGCCCGACAAGTGGAAGTGACCATCAACGGCATCGGGGAGCGCGCAGGAAACACCTCGCTCGAAGAGACTGTGATGACCCTCAAAAGCCATTATGCTCACCTGAAACTCGAAACCAACATCGATACCACCCGCATCTTCCCCACGAGCAAGCTCATCACGCGCCTCATGCGCATGCCCGTGCAGCCCAACAAGGCCATTGTCGGCAGAAATGCCTTTGCCCATTCCTCCGGCATTCACCAGGATGGCGTCCTCAAAAACCGCGAGAACTACGAAATCATCAATCCCGCCGATGTGGGCGTGCATTCCAGCTCCATCATCCTCACTGCCCGCTCTGGCCGCGCAGCCGTAAAGCACCGCCTCGAAAAACTGGGCATCAGCATCGAATCCAATGAGCTTGTGGAACTCTATCCCAGGTTTTTGGAAATGGCAGATGACCGAAAGCAGATCAATGACGAGGATTTGCTGGAATTGGTAGGGAAACCACGGACCAAAAACGCCCTTACCCTCGAAGCACTCACCGTGACCTGCGGCAAAGGTGTGATGGCCACCGCACAGGTGACCATCAAGAAAAACGAGACCTTGCTCTACAACGAAGCTACCGGAAACGGTCCGGTAGATGCCACCATCAAAGCAATTGACTCGATTTTAGGCTTAGATGTGAATTTGGCAGAATACTTGGTACAAGCCATTACAGGAGGCAGTAATGACCTCGCGCAGGTTCACATCCAGGTGGACAAAGACGAAATTTACTACTATGGATTCGGTACCAACAGCGACACCGTTGTCGCTACTGCCGAAGCTTATATCGACGCATTGAGCAAAATTTAGGATTCACCCACTCGCATTTTTTCAAGATCCATGGCCAAGACATTATTCGATAAATTGTGGGACCGCCACGTGGTGTCACAGATAGAAGGAGGCCCCTCGGTCCTCTACATTGATCGTCACTACATTCACGAAGTTACCTCTCCGCAGGCCTTTGCCGGTCTCAAAAAGCGTGGCATTCCGGTTTTTCGCCCAGAACTCACCGTGGCCACCGCCGACCACAACGTGCCCACCAAGGATCAGCACCTGCCGATCAAGGAAAAGCTATCGCGGGTTCAGGTGGAGACCCTCGTCACCAATTGTGAGGAATTTGGGGTCAATCTCTATGGCCTCGGCCACCCGAATCAGGGCATCGTGCACGTGATCGGGCCGGAGCTGGGCCTCACCCTGCCGGGCATGACCATCGTGTGTGGAGACAGCCACACCTCCACCCACGGTGCATTTGGCTGCATCGCCTTTGGGATCGGAACCTCTGAGGTAGAGCAGGTGCTCGCCACCCAATGCGTGCTTCAGCCTAAGCCCAAAAAAATGCGCATCACCGTGGATGGCGAGCTCAAGCCCGGCGTATTTGCCAAAGACCTCATCCTGCATGTGATCGCCAAGCTCGGAACCGCAGGTGGCACTGGCTATTTCATTGAATATGCTGGTTCGACCATCGAGGCGCTGAGCATGGAAGGCCGCATGACCGTGTGCAACATGAGCATCGAGATGGGGGCACGCGGTGGCTTCGTGGCCCCCGATCAACAAGCATTCGACTATTTGAAAGGCAGAGAATTTGCCCCGAAAGGTGCGGATTGGGATGCCGCAGTCGCAGAATGGAAGAAGCTCACAAGTGATCCGAAGGCAAAATTTGATGCCGAGCATCATTTCGACGCCGCCGACATCAGCCCGATGATCACCTACGGAACCAATCCCGGCATGGGCATCGGCATCGGTGAGCGAATCCCCACAAGTGCGCAGGCAAAGGATGGCAGCGAACAAGCTGCCCTGCAAAAGTCACTCGACTACATGGGCCTCAGCGAAGGTCAATCCATGCTCGGACAGCATGTGGACTATGTCTTCATCGGCTCTTGCACCAACTCGCGGATGGAAGACTTGCGGCTCGTGGCTGAGTTTGTCAAAGGAAAAACCAAGGCTCCTCACGTGGAGGCGATGATTGTGCCCGGCTCTGCCTGGGTGCGCAAGCAAGCCCAGGAAGAAGGTCTCGACAAGATTCTGGAAGCTGCGGGCTTCGAATTGCGCGAACCAGGTTGCTCGGCTTGTTTGGGGATGAATGAAGACAAGATTCCGGCAGGCAAATATTGCATTTCGACCTCCAACCGCAATTTCGAAGGGCGACAAGGGCCCGGTGCCCGCACCCTGTTGGCTTCGCCGCTGATGGCTGCCGC
>JANQTF010000251.1 GCA_030731845.1 Bacteroidia bacterium
CCGAAAACACCACCGAGATGTAGGTCCCCAGCTTGTTGATGCGCTGCGCGAGCTCATGCAAGAAAGTGGTCTTGCCTGTTTGTCGCGGGGCGTGGATCAGAAAGTACTGCTTCGCCTCGATCAGGCGATCAATATCGTCTAACAAACCTCGGAAAGGATCCACCATGTAGTGATCCGCCGGATTGCAGAGGCCCGTGGTATTGAAGTAGCGCTTCATGAAGCGAAGATAGCGAATTGAAGCGGGAAATTTGGCGCAACTCAGGTGCAGAGGATTGTATCAAATATCATCCCAGTCGCGGAATTTGTGTGGCTTGATCCACTCTTTTTCCAGCACTTCTTTCAATGTGAGCAAATCACGGTCTCCTTTTTTATCAAAAAAATCAACCGCTTGCATGGTAGCTGTGGCCAAAGGAGCGATGAGTGCGACTGGGATACCTGGTGCCATCATCCGGTTCACACCAGATACCATGGCGTCGGGTGATTTACCCTCTGCGATCATGGCATAGGTGGGCTGAAATCGCGTGAGATAATATTCGAGATAGGTTCCGTTGAGCTCTTCGAGCTTTCTAGTCACATACCCTTCACAATCCTTTTTGATGGTTTTGCGTACTTTCCGATCCAAAAAGTCATTCCGAATGCTATAAATAAAGTCTTCAAATGCCTCCGAGGTGCGGCGATAGGTGGATCTCATCCTGACGACATCTTCCGGGCTATATTGGTCAATATTAGCTTTAAACAAGGCCACATACATCTCAGTTTCAGCCCGGTAATCTTTATAGAGATCCAAAAAACCTGCGTCGGTTAGGGCGTAAACAGATTCTTCGGCGGAGCCTACCGACTGTGCAGAAAGCACAAAAGGGAAAAGGGAGAGAAACAGAAAAGCGATTTTCACCAACTTCATAGAGTTCGCGTTGAATGGATGATGGAGGACAAATTTACAGGATTTTCCCGCGCAAGCTTCCTGCCAAATTTCCCAAAATTCAACCTAACTCAACCAATCAGGTCTTGTTCTACCTGAATTGGGTCTTTCATTTGATGAAGCGGATAGGATTGTTGGCTGGCTTGCTGCCACGCATTCCAGAACCACAGGGCAAAAAGATACAGAGTGAATAGAACTTTCAACATATTGCTACAGGAGTAAGATGGGGAGACCAACATGATCAGCAAGCACAATGGCTGACTGAGCGGGTAGCTTTGTAGTTCTTCTGTGACAAATATAGGCCCGAATGCAACCCAGCTGCGTCTCTTCGCGTCATATTTTCAGAAATGGTAATGCTGGGTTCAAGACGTTAACATTTCGCTAACAAACATGAAGATGAGGATCTTCGTATTTCAACCTCCAACATACATTCAAACAAAATCATAGACACTCATGCAACAATCAATGTCAAACGGCAAATTATTGAGTTTCCTGCTGCTTGCTGCCGTGCTAGGCAGCACATTGACACTGGGCGTATATCGCTACTTAGGCGATGATCAAAAGTCCACAGTGCTGCGGGTAGCACATGATTCAGCTGCTCCAGCGGTAGTATCGAGATATGACGAAAATGGAGACAACCTTCCGACATTCACCTACGCCGCAGAAAAGGTAATGCCTTCGGTGGTGCACATCAAGTCAACGGTCATGCGCAGTGCCGCTCAAAATATTCCAGATCCTTTCCGCGACTTTTTTGGCGGAGATAGCCCCTTCGGTATGCGCCCAAATGCCTCTCCTACCCCACAAGTAGGCACTGGCTCAGGTGTTATTATCAGCGAGGATGGATACATTGTCACCAACAACCACGTGATTGATCAGGCAGAAGATATCGAGGTGTCTTTGTCTGATAACCGGACCTACAAGGCCAAACTGATCGGCACCGATCCCTCTACTGATATTGCTCTCATCAAAATTGACGCGACCGACATGCCCGCCATCACCTTGGGCAACTCTGATCAGGTGCGGGTGGGAGAGTGGGTACTCGCCATTGGCAATCCCTTCAACCTCAACTCTACGGTAACCGCGGGCATTGTGTCGGCGAAAGCTCGCAATATCAACATCCTCCACGATCAGTCGGCCATCGAGTCATTTATCCAAACCGATGCAGCCGTGAACCCCGGAAATAGCGGTGGTGCCCTCGTGGACCTCAATGGTAACCTGATCGGCATCAACACCGCCATTGCCAGCCCCACGGGATCATACAGTGGCTATTCTTTTGCCGTGCCAGTGACCATCGTGCGCAAAGTCATGGAAGACTTGCTGGAGTATGGTACCATTCAGCGCGCTTTCCTTGGAGTGATCATTCGCAGTGTAGATGGCAATCTCGCTAAGGAAAAAGGCCTTGACTTCACCTCCGGTGTGTATGTCGATAGCCTCATGGACAATGGCGCAGCCAAAGACGCAGGTGTGAAAAAAGGAGACGTGATCATCGGAGTCAATGGTCTCGAAGTGAAAACCTCCTCTGAGTTGCAGGTGGCCGTGGGAACCCTACGCCCTGGCGACCTGGTGAAACTCAAAGTAATGCGCGATGGCGATGAAAAAGAACTTTCTGCCACGCTGCGCAACAAACAGGGGAACACCGATGTCGTGAAAAAAGAAGATTTGATCTCCAACTCTGTGAGTAAGCTGGGAATCGAATTAGAAGAACTCAGCAGCAGTACCGCCCGCCAACTGAAGGTGGATGGGGGAGTAAGGGTGACAGACATCGGCGCAGGTGTAGTTCGAGACCAAACCAAGATGCGCGAAGGATTTGTCATCACGCACGTGGATGGCCGCAAAGTCAGCAGCATGAAAGACCTTCAAGAGATCATCGCCAACAAAGAAGGTGGCGTGATGGTCGAAGGAGTATATCCTGATCAGCCTGGCAGATATTACTATGCCTTTGGCTTGTAGGTCCTGATTTCATTTATCCCTCCTTTCCCGGCGGCAGCTTCCTTTGGAGTTGCCGCCGGGATTGTTTAGGAATAAAAGGCATCGGGAGATCCACCACACAAACCATGATGGAAGCCCCTTTTATTTTCAGGATATTGAGAAATCTCAACCGGATAAGATTTCTTTGAGCAACTATGATCAATCTTGTCTTCGGCTACTTCAACCCTGCTTCTCATGACTATCCGCTTTCTGATTCCGGTGGTTTCGATGCTTCTCTGCACAGCATTTGCCTGCAACGAAAGCCAGGAATTCCCAACCAAAAGGCCCAACATCCTCTTTATCATGGCCGATGACCACGCCTATCAGGCCATCAGCGCTTATGACGACCGGCTCATCTCCACCCCCAATATTGATCGCATTGCCCAGGAAGGGATGAAGTTTACCAATGCCTGCGTGACCAACTCCATTTGCGCCCCTTCGCGGGCGACCATCCTCACGGGTATGCACACCCACATGCACGGCAAAATCGACAACAGACTGCCCTTTGATACCACTCAAGTCACCTTTCCGGCTTTATTTCAGCAGGCAGGCTATCAAACCGCAATGTTTGGTAAGCTACATTTTGGCAATAATCCCAAGGGCGTGGATGAATTCATGATTCTTCCCGGACAAGGAAATTACCTCAATCCTTCCTTCAACACCTCCCGCGGCGACACGACCATCATGGGCTATGTGACTGATATCATCACAGATCTCAGCATTGAGTGGCTCGACAAGCAGCGCGATCCTGAGAAGCCTTTTATGATGATGTACCTCCACAAGGCGCCGCACAGACCCTGGTGGCCCAGCCCCGAGAAATTCAAGGAGTTCACCCAAAAGACTTTCCCTGAGCCATCCTCCCTATTTGACGACTATCACAACCGAGGGACGGCTGCCAAAACAGCCGAAATGAACCTCCTGACCCACATGATGTATAGCCACGACAGCAAAATCAGGCCTGAAACGCTCGAAGCGATGGGCGGTGTGGAGCCAGTAGTACCCGAATATAAAAACAGCTTCTATGGCCCCTATGGCCGTGCCAATGCAGCCCAACGGGCACTATATGATCCCATCATCGATTCTATCAATACCTTTTTTCGGGCGAATTGGCCCAGCATGAGCGATGAAGACAAAATGCGCTGGAAATACCAGCGATACATGCAAGACTATCTGGCCTGCATCTCTTCGGTAGATGACAATGTGGGCCGAATGCTGGATTATCTGGAAACCAGCGGGCTCGCCGAGAATACCATCGTGATTTACACCTCAGACCAAGGGTTTTACCTTGGGGAGCATGGTTGGTTTGACAAACGTTTTATCTACGATGAGTCCTTCAAAACGCCGCTGTTGATCCGGTGGCCACATGTGATCACGCCCGGCACGACGAATGAGGAGATGGTGCAAAATCTGGATTTTGCCCAGACATTTCTCGAAGCTGCTGGCATACAGGCACCAGCCAACATGCAAGGCGAAAGCCTAATCCCGCTTTTGACAGGATCCCCTGAGCCCTGGGCTCGTGATGCGGTTTATTATCACTATTACGAATACCCTTCGGTGCACATGGTGAAGCGCCACTACGGCATCGTCACACAGGCGTACAAGCTCGTTCACTTCTACTATGATGTGGACGAATGGGAACTCTACGATCGCAAGAAAGATCCTCAGGAGATGAACAATATGATTGACGATCCGGCCTATGCCTCCGTTGTGCAGAAGCTAAAGGTTGATCTCGCAGCCTTGCGCGTGAAATACAAAGATTCAGAAGAATTGGATCAGCACTATATTGAGCTGACGGGGAAGTGAGAAGGGAATCCGCCAATTACCTGCCTTTCTAATTCCAATCGAAAAGAAACCGGTCTTGTCGAATCGTTTCGACGATATCTGAGTATTCTTGAAATTGAGCAAGGTGTACAGAAACCAGATGGCGGACATACCTGGGCTTCTTCAGAACGCTTGGCAAATCATTGATATCCTTATAAAAGACGATGACGGGCTTCTTGCTTCCCAGGGCCCAACCTGTCTCTATCAGGGAAGTGGAAACTACTTTTTGAGGATAGATAAGAATAAAATACCTACTTCTTCTAATTCGGTTGAGAACTTCAGAGGAAATTACAAGCCGATCATCCCAAAACGACCTGTGATCGTCAGGCCCACCCAAAGCAGAATATATATTTCTTAGTCCTAAAGATTCAGCCATCGTTGATTTGATTTCGTCGATAGTAGCTTCCAATTCTTGTCTTTCTGTATCGGCCAAATCGGTGAAGGGAGCTGCAATAAAGGCATCATACTCGAAATTCATATACCTGTCTGGGAAAATCATGTTCTCTCTCCGCTCCCTTTCCACCCATTCATACAGGCTTTTACTCCCAGATATATTGGAGGGAATACTGAGATGGTTTAACTGCTTCTTGGCCAGAAACCGACAAATTGTCCGGTCAACTTGTCTATACTCCTCACTCATTCCTCTCAAAAATCTTGGTTCGGGACTCACACTTGCATCTCGGAGAAGCTCAAATACAAGACTCCCCGAAACCAATTCATTTTTCGTCCCACGATTCATATAGGCACCAAGCTTTAGACCAGATTGTGGGCCCACACTTCTTAACATCCTCACATGAAGATACTTGTCTCTTTCTGGGTCGCTGTATAAATTGATTCCAATAATATCTGTGAAATTCTCAAGATTGAGAGAGAGTGTACCACGATAATTGCTGTTGTTGATATCAAGAGACCCATCAGATTGAAAGTTCGTAATGGTGATATCGTTTGGGTGATTGATGCGCAACACTGATCTTCCCAATCCCCAAACAAAAGAAAGCCTCTCAACACTTCCCGGACGCAACTCTTTGGCCAAATACTCCTCATACGAATAAACGTACCAGGTCGTGCCAATATAATCTTGTAAATGCTGAGGAAGGTCTACTCCAGAACTAGCTGGGGCTCCTGCCTCCTCCAGCCCACCGGGGGAATTTGCTACCTCTTCTTCCTTCCCTTTGGCACCAATCCTAATATATTCTTCCAAAGCCTCAATCGTACTTGCCTTCACCTTTTTTTCACGCTCAACGTCCTTTCCATCAAAATGATCCTTGACCCATATGTACAAGGTCTGATAAAGGGTAGAACCTGAAATTTCCTTCCCAGTCACTTCCAAGATGTGAGCCTTCATTGAAATGGGCGAATCGAGGCTTTCAACCCGCTCATCCCGCTTGGTACTAGTATGGCCAAATAATATCGACTTGTTAGTAAAAGGAAATGCCTGTCTTCTGTTGACACCCATGTCCTTGTAAACACTAATAGCCTGTGAAATCAAAGAAGCAGCCCGGTGAATTGAAATTTTCATACGCAGTCAAGACAAGGGTTTATTTCAATAAATCAAGCTATTGAATAGAAAACAGTCGCAAAATCCATCAATACAAAACATTACAACGAATTACAGATAATTACAACCAAATACAACATAATTACAAAGGAGAGCATCATAATACATTGATTTACAATTGATTAAATCGCCTGTCACCACCAAAAATGCTTGCAATTTATCTCACAATCTTGTTAATTATCTGCCGAACCTCATAAATAAGCGACATGATGTTTAACCACCGACTCCGTAGAGTCTGGGACTCTTCTTTCAGGTTTGGAAAGAGAAGGAAGACCCCTACAGATTCCGGAACTAAACTACCTACCACCTCTCAGAGAGATCTGGTACTGACTAATCTGATCGGCAAGCAAGGCGAGTGGAAGTCCACCACCCAATTTGTTGGGCGTGTATTTATCGACAATCGCTACCGCGAGGCCAGGTCAAAATACAGGCCGATACAGGAAGGGCAAATTGTGAGAGTAGTTGGGATTCAATCTGGGAGATTGATCATTGAATTAGAACGAGTTTTCTTTCCTCCCACTGAAGAACCAGAATCCTAGGAAGCCAATCCTGGCCTCCGGCGTTTTTTGCAAGGAAGTGACCAAGGGTCATTCCCTTGCTTTTTTTATGAGAATACACCCTTCTCGCCCTTCAGCAAAAATTCACCAATGTGCTTTCCATTCCGGATAAGGCCCAAAGGCTTTTTCTCTGAGCACCTCATAATTCCCTAACAAACAACCAACTACTCCCATATCCCAAAATATTCCTTCTGCATTCTATAACATCTCGGAGATCATCCCGTTTATTTCCGTGTAAGGTATTCGCAACTCCCCCGTTGATCGAAACGCCTCAAACAAACTGAATGAAGCACGTCTAATCGGACTGGGAGAAGGTTTAGAGAAGGCTGACACCCTACAACCACCGTCAGCTGTTATTACTCAAAAACCATCAGCACAATCCATTCCACCCTTCCTATCTATCTTTTTTGATCTGGCACGCGATTCACCATCGCTTCCAATTCGGCTTGTGCATTCCCACGGCCCTGACAGATCACCCTTTTTCCTATTGGTGAGGCAATCGCTGCCCCACAGCCCTCCTCTTTTGGCGACAAATTTCGCCCAGGCATTTCCATGCCTTTGTTCACCACCCAAAAACACGCAAATATGTCAATCGCACCAGCTCGTAAATCTGCTCCGACCCACGATATTCCCCTGGCCAATCTGTTCGCCTATATCCGCGACCTCTTTCACAGCAGTGATCCGGTTTTTCGCTTCGAAGAAGATGGTCGCACGCGCAAAGTCCGCAATGAATCCTGGTGGTCTCTCGCGGATTGGCAGCGCCTCCACGATGCCGATCAGTTGGAGTTTCAGTGGCAATCTCCCGATAGCCCCATCCTCTCTCTCCAACGGGTGGAGCTGCCGCCCATGCCTCCCGTGCCCGAGGACCTGCAAGGATGGCTGAGCCAGCAGGAAGAACCCGGGCAACTGCCCAAGCTCGTGCCGATCCGGCAACGTGAGCTGCCATTTGCCAGCAATCCCAAGCGTATGAGCGCCTACCGCGAGTTTCATCTCCGGGTGCACGACCGCCCAGTCGCAGAGGTGCAAGACCTCACGATCCCAGCGATTCTCACAAATTGGGTGGACATTCGCACCGAGGAGGACCGCGTATTTGTCGAGGTCAACAAAACTGGCATCGAGCGATTTGAAGATGACGATCTTCGTCAGGAGCTGCTTACTGCCTATGAGCGGGTTCATGGCGAGCATTTCCAGCAACATGCCCAGGCACTCGCCGTGAATCAACTCTTTGACGCGCTTCATGCCGCGCATTATGAGCTCAAAGCTCATGCAGAGCAGCGCCTTTTCCTGTCGTTTGGGCTGGTATCCGGGCAAATGGGGCAGGAAGCCTATCGCAACTTCCTCTTTCACATTCCACTGAGACTAGAGATCAAAAAGCTGGAACTCCATATTTTTCCCGACACCTTCTCTCAAACCATTCGCTGCGAGCAGGCCTTTACTGAATTGCTGGAACAGATTTTTCCCAAAGAGAGTGCCTTTCAAATAGATCAGCGGCGGCAACACGTGCTGAGCACCGTGGACCAGTTTCATCAGGAGCCGCATGAGTTCAACCTCGATGGCGGATACCTGCGCCATAGCTACTATGAAGCAGCGCTGAAACTCCTGGAGGTTTTTCCGGAGGTAGAGGACCGCTTTTTTGACGGAAAAGAATTGAACTGGACCTACGAAGGAACCCATTCCGGAAAAGGGCTCAGCTTCAGCTTCTCTCCGGTGGTGCACACCCGCGTGGTGGAATCTCACGAGCACATTGCCAAAGACGCTTCTCACATCATCGAGAAAATCAATGAGCTGAGCAGCACCGGCGAGAGCGACCGGATCCCGGATTTCTTCAAAAAGCTCTTCTCCCTTCGTCGCCCGGAACACAAGCTGCGGATCGCACACAAGGTAGAAAACCGCAGCCATCTCGATGCCGAGATCACCTCTGAGGCGATGCCTGAACGGCTGCTGTTTCCGCTGCCCAGCAACCGCGAGCAGCGCGCCATCGCTGAGCGCCTCGCCCGGCAAGATGCCGTGACCGTGATGGGCCCTCCCGGAACCGGAAAAAGCCACACCATTGCCAACCTCACTTCGCATTATGTGTCGCAGGGAAAATCTGTCCTCATTGTATCGCGCTATGCCAAAGCGCTGGAAGTGATCCGCGAAAAGCTCCCCGGAGGCATTCGCAACCTTGCCGTTTCCTTCAATCAGCAAGACCCACAACATGATGCTCTCAAGCACGCCATCGATGCGATCAAGGAAAACCTGAGCCGCCCCATCAACCCTGATGAAATTCGCGATCTCGAGCAGGAGCTCCAGATTTTGGAAAGCCGCTACCGCGACTTGCTCCACAGCATCCGCAGCTGGATGGACTCCCATCAGGAGCAGGTGATGCTCCATCACCCGCAACTCGGAGCCGTGACTCTGACCGTAGCAGAATGGGCCAAAACGCATTTTGACCCGGCTTATCAAGCCCAGGTCCTGCTGGACGAATTGCCTGCGGATCAATCAGTAGAATCGCTTGCTCAGAGATTCGAGGCCTGGACCCGTCAGTTTTCGGGCGTGAATCTTGACCTTCTCGCCTACACCTGGCCCGAACTGGAAGCATTCCCCAAACAAGAAGAGGTAGCCGAGAAACTGGAATCAATCCGTAAGCTGCGCGCACAACCCGAGCCGGCAGCGTATGAGCGCCATAGCTATGGGCAGCTCGCTTCCATCATCGAGGAGCAATTGCACCGTAGCAAGGAAGATAAGAAATGGCTTGCAGACCAAACGCCCTGGATGCTGAGTGGAGAATTTGACGAATCGACCCTCGGCAATTTGCTCGCCCAACTCGAGCAGCTCTGCGCAGGCTGGGAACAGGAGCAACGGGCCCTTCTCCCCTACTCTTTTGACTTGGCCGCCCTGTCGGAGCAAGACTGGGAATTGTGGCAGGAAGAATCGCGAAAACTGTGGGACAAAATGGGCAGCGGCCTGAATGCGTTGCAGAAGAAAATGCTCAGCAAATTCCACAAAGCCCTGTTTGATTGTCGGGTGAATGGAAGAAAGGTCGAAACCCGCGAGCAGCTTCATCTGGTGATGCGCAGGATCGATCAGGAGTTGCGTCGCAAGCAGTGGCACATTGCGCTGAGCAATTACCTCGCAGCTTTTGGGCAATCCGTGGACCGGGAGGAGGTAGAATCCTGGCGTCGCAAGCTCATCATCGGGCTCACCAACTACCGGAATGTGCAACTCTTTGAGCAGGAAATGCGCAGCCAAGGCCTGCCCATTGGCAGCTTGCTGGGCGAGGAGTCGCAGCAGCATTGGGACTGGCTCACGGGCGCGCCCCTGTACCTGCGCTGGCAAGAAGCCGAAGACGACTTTACGCGAATGACCCATCAGCTGCGGTCGATGAAGGGGCTCTCTGCAAGTGGCGAGGCCATTCTGGACGCGCTAAGCTCCCGCGATCTCCGTGCCTATCAGGCAGCGCTCGTTAGCTATGAAGCAGATCTGGCGCGCATGATGCTGGCCAAGGCCTGGAAGGAAGAAGAAACCGACTGGGCCGCCATCCTCCCCAACAGCGTGGCTGCATTTTTCACCGAAGAAAGACCGATATCTGCAAACGCATTTCTCTCTGATGTGTTTCATGCCGACTTGAAAGCCATGATACACCTTCGCCTGACTGCCTCGGCTGAGAGCCATGCTGCTCTGGAGCAATTGCGCGGCTTACAGCAGGAGATCGAGACGCGCATCGCCGACCTGATTACCCTCCAAACCTGGGACAGAAAGCAGCGGGAAGTGAGTGATGAACAACGCTCGGCCCTCTCTGCCTGGCGCAATGACCTGATCAACATCGGGAAAGGCTATGGCAAAAATACCGAGCGGAACCTGCAATCTGCCGTGACCAACATGCAGCTCGCCAAAGGGGCCGTGCCTGTGTGGATCATGCAGCAGGACACCGCTATCACCTTCTTTCCAGAGGTGGAGCCAGGACAGTTTGACCTGCTCATCGTGGATGAGGCCAGCCAATGCGACATCAGCATGCTGAACCTGATCTTCCGAAGCAAGAAGTGTATCATCGTGGGCGATGAGAACCAAACTTCTGTGGCGACACAAGCGAGCCTCTTCCCGATTGATCGCACCAATCAGTTGCTGGATCGCTACCTGGTGAATCACCCCTTTAAGCAGCAATTCAACATCAACAACCGCACGGCGAGTATTTACACGCTGAGCGGGGTCATCTATCCCAACATTGTGACGCTGCGGGAGCATTTCCGCTGCCGCCCGGAGCTGATCGGCTTTTCGAACAAATACGTGTACGACGATCAGATCGTGCCGCTGCGCACCGCAACCGACAATCGCTATGGTCATCCCTTGGAGGCTCACTTCGTGGAGGATGATCCGACAGATAAGCGCCGCCCGCAACTCGTGCGACAGGCTGTGCAGCTCATCACCGATCTGATCGAAGATTATGAAAATCAACAGCTTACGGAGCTGCCAAGCATCGGGCTGCTCACCCTCGATGCCTCGCATGAGGAGCACC
This sequence comes from Bacteroidia bacterium, assembly GCA_030731845.1. Classification (GTDB taxonomy): domain Bacteria; phylum Bacteroidota; class Bacteroidia; order J057; family J057; genus JANQTF01. Next base: position 11,319 of record JANQTF010000251.1, read on the forward strand.
GCGAGCACCTGATCCGCGAGCTCGCCCGTCATCCCAAGGTGAAGGAATATGCAGAGGAGCTGAATTTGCTGGTAGGAACTTCGCGCGAGTTTCAAGGCGACGAGCGCGACGTGATGATCCTGACCTCCACGGCATCGCACCGATACACAGAAAGTGGAGACTTGCGTCCGCCGCGAGCTGTGCTGGGCGAGGAGATGATGCGGATTTACAATGTGGCAATCAGCCGTGCGCGAGACAAGGCGATCTTGCTTCACAGCGCCCATCCGGAATCGGTGCTGAAGATGAACGAAGATTGCTATCGCCGTCGCCTGATCGAGTATTGCAACGGGGCAAGCCTTGGAGAACCATCCCGGGAGCTGTCGGCAGTGGAGGTGATGGATCGTGCCCGCTCGCTGTATGGCGAATGGGGAGCCGAGGTGGTGAAGACGGTCCAGGAATCCAGCCTGGGCGAAGGGCTGCTGTCAAGCTTGCGGGTTGGGCCCTACAAGCTGGACCTTGCGCTGATTCGCGACGGCAAGAAAATCGGCATTTTGCTCGACGGACTCGAAGCCCGCGACGAGGAGCAATCGCTGCAAGCGCTTGATATGCAACTGACTCTGAGCCGTGCCGGATGGAATTGCTACCGTCTTCCCATGACGGATTGGTATGCCAACGGCGAAGCGGCGCGAGCGCAGCTGCTGTCATTTTTGGCATAACCAATCATTCAACACCCACCTGGGCGCAGGGAAGAGAGATCTTCTTTGCGCCCGGGTTTTGCTTTTGAGTGATTTACACCGAAGCACGGTGGGTATGGAGATTTACAGGGGGGAGTTGTGGGAACAATCGCAGGTTTGAGAATCAAATCAGGGTCTTTGACCAGAATTGAGCCTTTTTCTGAGAAAATAACGGCCTACTCCGCAGTAGGGGTGAAGTTTCCCGTCTGCTCCTGGCTCATCATACTTTACGATCAATTTCTCTACTTCAGATTTTGTCCTACTTCCAGATTTTGAGCCTAAAACCTGTTGAACAGCCATCCACTCAGCTTTTCTATTTTTCACAAATAGGGGTCGATTAAGATTTAAGATCGTAATGGCGGATTCAATTTTTTTATTGCCCGATCTTATGATTCCATCTCCCATGTATGTGATTTGCTCTTCTACCCGATCGGCAGGATTAGAAGGATTGATTTCAATATTTTTTTTACCCTTGGCTGTGTCACAGTGCTGATTTATCGGTGCCTGCCCCTCCCCTCCTTTACAACACCCTAATAAATTTTTGTATTCCAAATCCTCATGAGGATAGCTGTCCTGACTATGCCAATGCTCGATTTTGGATACAGACGCCTGATCATGAATTCGTTGCATGCAGTATGCACACAAGTACCCTTGTTCTTTTAGCAATGAAGTCCTGAGCCCATTTTTGACATCAGGGGTAAAACCCGGACCATCAAACTTTCCTCCTGCTGCACGATAGGTAGTAAGAGAATCTGGCTCAGCTAATTTCCGGATATTAATCATGACTAAACGGTGTGCTCATCATGTGAATCAGGGCTTCGGCTCGGATTAGCTCCGGATGATTGCCATTTAACACAGTTCTCAAGTTTTCTATGGCAGCTAATGCTTCTGGGTATCTGTCATCATCAATCATTTGAAAAACATGATGGAGTTTTCGGTCGATTTCTACATTCTGGCTCGGAGCATCCATCAACTCTTCTAAAATCAAGTTAGCATCAAAACCCAAGGCCTGATCAGGGATTGAGAAGGTCATTTTCCCACCTTCGTCCTGATGTAGCAAACGGACCTGATTACCTTCTACTTCTCCCAAGGCCTGAGGAGAATGAGTGGATATGATAAACTGACAGTTAGGAAATACCTCTATGGCCTTATGGATAAAAAAGCGCTGCCACTTTGGATGAAGATGAAGCTCGATTTCATCGATCAAAACGATGCCTTCTCCTTCAAGGGGCGAGGAAAGCTGGGGATTGGCGATTGCCAATCTTCTAGCCAAATCTCCTACCATCGCCAACAGGCATTTTTCTCCATCTGAAAGCTGATTTACCAACAAGGTATTGTCCCCTTTTTTGATGGTCATTCTGAGAGGATTTCTTTGAACCGCGAGGTCATGGAACCCTGGAAGAAAATGACTAATCGACATTCTGACGGCTTCAAGTTGAGGATCTTTTTTCAACTCGACGACTCCTTGCTTCTGTTCGACAAGTTGGCGGACTTGTTCATTCTCTAAATCTTCTCGATTTCTAAACCATTCAAAAAAACTACGAAAGTTTGCGCCACCTGTGAGCGCACCTTCATAGGCATCGAAGAGCTCGAAGGAGTGTTTTTTACGAATCCGCAAGGGAATATCAAGAACGGCTCTATTAACGGGGTACATCACAAATAAGGGAATAGCTGGGTGCTCAGAATCTGCTATTTTCAAGATCTCTGAAGCAATTTTGGTTGTAAATCCCAGATCTGAAGATTCGCCGGATTTTAACTTTTGCCTGGCTGATTTTACCAACTTCCAGGATTCTTCATTCTCTGTCTTTGCTTCAATAGATGAAAACGAAGCACCATTTTGAATGTCTGAATCCAGAATTTGGAGACCAGCTCCTCGTTCGTTTAGGGTACGAGCAGGAATCCAAGACAATAGTTTTGCCACTACCTCCAAAATCGAAGATTTTCCTGCACCATTCACTCCCACGAGCAATGTCATGTGAGGGTGAAATGCCATGTTCAGGTCCTCAAATCCCCTAAAATGCCTTACGTGAATCGACTTTAGCTTCATAGAACATATGAACAAAAAATACGAACCTGATTATCAAGGTTAACTCAGGTTCTAAGATAGCAATTAATATGATTTCGTTGAGCAAGCACCGATGGCCCCGGGAGCCAACGCTTTTAGCCGATCGCCTTTGGAGCTTCCTAAGCGAGAGTTGGCAAATATCGCTGCCGGACAAAAAGCGAATTCAATT
>JANQTF010000252.1 GCA_030731845.1 Bacteroidia bacterium
ACGGATATCAGCAAGCCGCTTTCCAGCCTTTCTACCCTCAATATTTACCCAAATCCCAGCGATGGTTTCTTTGTGGTGAATGCTGAGTGGAATCAGGCCCAGCCTGTGGAGCTGAAAGTGTATGACATGAACGGTCGCAAGATGTATCGTCAGCAAGTGGCTCCCGCCACTAGCTGGAGTGAGTCGCTTGACCTTCGCCACCTAAGCCGCGGTGTTTACCTGCTTCAGGTGAACAGCCCCGAAGGCAGCACTGTGCGCAGACTTGTGATCAACTAAGGAAGCGTCAATCATAACATCATCAAAGGCCGCCCTGGAAAAATCCATGGCGGCCTTTCTTTATCTTATCCCTATGCCTCACACGCAAGCCTTGTCCTCTGATGTCAGGATTCATGCCTTTCGTTTATTGCCCGATCAGGATTTGAAAGCATCCATCCAAGCGTATGTGGATCAGCACGGCATCCAAGCCGGATGGATCATCACGTGTGTGGGTAGTCTGAGAATCAGCAATCTGCGCTACGCCAACCAACCCGAAGGCACCCGATCCAGTGGCTACAGAGAAATTGTGAGCATGACCGGGACCCTGAGTCCCGATGGGTCTCACATTCACCTCTGCCTCAGCGATCATGAAGGGAAAACCACTGGCGGTCACCTGCTCGATGGCAACATCATCTACACAACTGCCGAAATTGTGATTGGAGAAAGCCCGAGCCTCCGCTTCTCCCGTGAGGAGGATAAGGATACCGGGTGGAAGGAGTTGAAGATCCGGAGATTGTGATGGCGGAGGATTTGCCTGTAAGAAACATCCTCACCCCCGCCTCGTCTCGCTTGCGTCCCGGATTTATCGGGATCGGCCATTACGCTGCACGCCGGCTTCGAGCGCCTCAGCCACCACCCACAAGGAGAGGAGCCCTGTCGGGAGACTGGTCTTGGTGGAACAAGCCGCTGGGATCCACCCTCTGTCGCACATGGCCTCTCCCGCCAGCGGGAGACACGCCACAGGCCGCGCCTTCGGCGCTTCCCTCCCAAGGCTGGAATGGTGTTAGCGTCCCTGAGACTGATCGGGGAGGCGGCGCCAGTGCCGCAGGTGCCAGCTTGCGGCGTCGAACCAGGCACGCAGGTGGCCCCACTTGCGCTGGAGCAGATGGGTGATCAACTCTTTGGGAACGGCGAGGAGGAGATAGTACCCCAAAAACAACATTCGCTGCGAAGGAGCCAACCACTTGCGCTGAAAAATCAGACGCCCCCGATGGTAATAATACCAGCGATTGGGAGAGTCTTTACCCAGGGACAAAGAGCCATGATGAAGTGCCGCTACCCCGTGATATACGCCAATGTTCAACCCTGCTCTGCGAATGGTTTCTGACCAGTCAAGCTCTTCATAATAGAGAAAATACTGTTCAGAAATGGGGCCTGCCAAGGCAAGTGCCTCGCGAGATGCCATCATGGCCGAGCCATGGGCATAGGCTGTAGGCAGTAGTCGATCTTCGGGCTCCCATTGTTTCCCTTGACCAATCACGTTGTTGCGACCTGTGAGGGGCGCTACGGGCGTAAAGCCAGCATATTGCAGTACGCCATCGCTCCCATATTTCACAATACAAGAAGAGATAAGGCCCCAGCCACTTTCGGGCCAGGCAGCTACCATGCTGGAAATCCAGCCTTGAGGCAGCACAACATCGTTATTGATCAGCGCAATAAATTCTCCCTTTGCTTCTTTCAGTGCCAGATTATTCCCGCCGGCATAGCCAAGATTGGTCTTCGACGAAATCATCCTCACCCTGGGGTCCTGGATAGCAACCATGCCAGAAAAATCGTCGCCGCTGGCATTGTCCACGAGAAATACCTCCACGGCTTGATGGTCTTGTGTCAGCACATGGTTCAGGCATTCCTCTGACACTTCCGGAAAGCGAAAATGAAGGATAATGACACTGATCAAAGGCTGATGATCCATACAAGCGAAACCATGAATTCAGAAAATGTCCGGAGAGGGTGAAGGGGCTAGTGAGAGAGATGCCTGATTTCGACTTTGTTTAATACGGCTCCCATGACTTTGTCTGCATGTTTTTTGAGGAAGGCAATGCTTTGGAGATCAGCTTCCTGGACTGGGGCATCGGCGGCAAAAACCGGCAAGATTCTCGCCGAATACATCAGCAATTCCCGGGCATCTACATACTCATTCAAGGCAGCTCCCTCCATGAGAATATGATCATAGTTGTCTGAGAGCCTCACCAGAAGCTGCTCAAATAATTCGTGCGGAAATGCCTCTGCCGGCGAAGACTGGCTTTGGGCGCAGCCGATCACATCCACATTGTCGAATACGGAAGGGGAGATGAGGGACTCCATGGGCAGGGTTCCTTTGAGGTATTTCTGCAAGGTGGGCGAAGCTCCGGTCATGGCAGTAAGCGAAGCATTGGCGAGGTTGGTATCTACCATGAGCACTTTTTTCTCGCTAAGGCTCAGGGAGTAGGCCAGCGATATCAACAGCGAAGACTTTCCAGCTCCGGCTCTTGTGCTGGTGACCATGAGGGTCACGGGGTCGGCCAGGGCGATTTCATGCCTTAAAATGCGGAGTTGCTTCTTGTAGGTTTCGAGTTGGGTATTTTTTTGGCTCGAATGAAAGAGGGTGACGAGGTCCACGTTAGAGCTTTTGAGGCGGATCAGGCTGCCCATGAGAGGGAGGCCAGCCATGGCCGAGAAGCGAGAGGGAAGCTTGATGCTTTCGTCCAGATATTCGAGCAGGAGCAACACTCCCATGGCAATACACAGAGAGATCAACCCTGCCAGTGCCGCAATCAAAAAGGCTTTGGATGGTTCGGGCTTTTCGGGTGCCTGGGCAAATTCCATGATGCTCACGGTTCCGGTTCCATTGGGGTTGAGCCCAAGTTTGGCGTCATTGATCCGCTTGAGGGCCGTGAGATATGCATCCCTGGCAATCTCCACTTCTCTCCCATAGGTGGTAGCGGTGAGCTGTGGGTTGGAAAATGTGCCAGCCTGAGAGGCCAGCCGACGGAGCTGCTGCGCGATGGCTGTGAGCCTGGCCTGATAGATAAAGAGGTCCACTTCGCCTTCTTTCCAGGACGTGATCAACTGGTCCACTTCCTGACTGGACTCTTCGAGATTCCTTTTTTCCTGAATGGAAAGGGCCCCAACCAGCAATCTTTTCACTGACTGGATGGAATCCAGGAGATCTCTTTGCTGAAGACCAGAGCGGATATATCTGTCATTGAGGCGAAGCAGTTTGCTTTTCAGCAGCGTGGCTTCACCCACGCCTTCTGTTGGCAGCACATCTTCCTCGCCCCG
>JANQTF010000253.1:0-9067 GCA_030731845.1 Bacteroidia bacterium
ACTGAGGGCAATAATTTTACCGGGAGTCAGAATAGAGAAGTCAGACAAAACCCATAGAGCATCCAATGTGTCGGGGAGCAAGAGCAGCCAAGCAACATCTCATCGACCCCAGTAGGGGTCGAACATTATCAGGCAAGGGCAAGCCCTTCGTGCGACTCTTCCAGGTAGGGGAAACGGGTGGCGTCGGCTTCGCCCTGCTACAAATGTGCGACCCTTCTAGGGTCGGGGAACAAGAGCAGCCAGGCAATATCTCATCGACCCCAGTAGGGGTCGAACATTATCAGGCAAGGGCAAGCCCTTCGTGCGACTCTATCAGGTTGGGGAAACGGGTGGCGTCGGCTTCGCCCTGCTACAAATGTGCGACCCTTCCAGGGTCGGGGAGCAAGAGCAGCCAAGCAACATCTCACCTCTCAAATCTCATGTCTGACCCCTGACCCCTGACCCCTGACTTCTCCCCTCTCAACTAAGCCCCTTCGGTATCGGCTCAGGTTCTACCAGGAAAGAATACACAAGAAACGACGTCCCCAGCAAAATAGCTGGGATGCTCAGCCATTGGCCCATCGTCATGACTTCCAGCATTTGGGCCACAAATCCGGTGGCCATGTCGGCTTGCTCTTCTTTGAAGTTCTCGATGATGAGGCGAGCTGTGAAAATCAAGATCAGGAGAATGCCGCTGATGGCACCTTTGCGCCATCGGAGGCTCGTTTTCCAAAACAAGTAGCTCATGATGCCAAAGATGGCCAGATAGGCGAGGGACTCGTAAAGTTGTGCGGGGTGCCTTGCGGGTGCCATGGGGCCATCTACCAACACGAACTTCATGCCGTAGCTGCTCTCAGTCGCTTTTCCCAGTATCTCAGAGTTGAATAAATTCCCCAGGCGGATCATCGTGCCAGCCAGTGCCACCTGCGGTGCCACGCGGTCCATAGCCCAAAACACAGACTTCTTGCTCACCCGTTTGGCATAGAGCCAAAAGGTCACCATCAGCCCAATGAGCCCGCCATGAGAGGCGAGGCCGCCCTTCCAGATCATCGGGATCTCCAGCAAATGGTCTTTGTAGTATTCCCAGCCATAGAAAAACACATGGCCAAGGCGCGCACCCACCACCGTGGCTACCACAAGATACACCAGCAATTTGTCCAGCCACTCCTCAGGCGCTTTTTCCTGCAAGAAAATTTTGCGGACGATAAAATAGCCGATCAGGAAGCCTCCGGCGAAAAGGGGGCCATACCACCGAACGGTGAGCGGACCCAGAGTGAAGATTTCGGGATCTACATCCCAAACTGTGGCGAGAAGGAAATTCAAGATTTATAGGGTTACTGGGTTGTCAGTTCAAACGAAGGGCTGCACATTTGCGTTATGCTATCGCGTTCAGCCGTGGCACAATATCTGTGTTCAAGCCTGAAGGCGCAAATCTTCTGCACAAAATGATCGTAAGATTTCTCCTGTTCACCCTGATTGCTGGTCAATCCCTCGCCCTTTCTGCCCAGAATACCATCAAGTGGGAAGCTCTCCTTGATGTTCGATACAGCACCACCTTTGATGGCGAAGCCGGATATGTGTACATGAAACCCATCTATGGGGAGAGCCTGCTCGCCCTCGACGGCAAAGAGATTGAAATCAAAGGCTATGTCCTTCCCATGGACACCGATGGCAAGGCCTATGCTCTCTCTGCATTTCCTTATAGTGCCTGTTTCTTTTGCGGAGGCGGTGGCAAAGAATCCATCATGGACCTCAGGCTCGCCTCCACGAGCCGCCGCTACAAAACCGACGAGGTGGTCACCTTCAAAGGCGTTTTTCGCCTCAACGATGATCAGTTTGGGCTCAACTATGTGATCGAAGAAGCCGAGCCGGTGGAGTAGGTCAAGGCCACCTTTCCCACATCATCCACACCGATAGCAAACCCGCGAGCACTGCCAGGCGGCTTGTCCAGTAGGATAGGCGGAGGCCGCCGATGCGTTGCATATCCCAGCCGATCAGCACGATCAGCGCCACGAAGAGCAGTTGCCCCAGCTCAATGCCCAGGTTGAAGGGCAGCCACGTAATCAGCAGGTTTTTCTCTGTCTCCATCTCGGTGAATTGGGAGGAAAATCCCATGCCGTGGATCAACCCAAATACACCCGCGAGCACGTAGCGGCGCATCAGTGCAGGTCTGCCAGGCTCAGCAGCATTGCGACTCAGGAAGGTTTCGATGGCTGTGAGGAAAATGGTCAGCGGAATGAGAAATTCAACCACATCCGAAGACAACAGCTTCACGCCTGCCGCGCCCAGCCCCAGGGTGAGCGAATGCCCAAGGGTGAAAGCCGTCACAAGCACCAACACCCTGCGCCACTGTGCCAACGGATACCCAGCACACAGCACCAGCAAAAACAGCATGTGGTCAAATCCGCCCACATCCAGAATGTGCTCAAACCCAAACTGGGCGTAAAACCAAAAGGTGTTCATAATTCGCAATTCTTACCGCTCCTGTCTTCTCACCAACATTCCCTCCTCATTCAACGCCAACTCCATCACGACGCCAGAGAAGTTGAGCTGAAGCTGATTATTCTGAATCAGACCGTCGGGGCCTTCGAGCATCCCCACCGACAGGAGTTTTTTGCCAAGTGCTGCCTGCCACACCGCTCCGCTGCTCACATCAAGGCGCTGCAGCATCACCTGCCCATTAAATTGCTGCTGAATGCGGGTCTGCTCCAGACCAAAATTCAGCTCCGTGACGCGGAGACCATCGCTTTCTTCGCCTGCCGTGAAGGCAATCTCATGACCGTCTGCAAAAAACAGCTCCACCCAGTCCAGAGCCTGAAAATCGCCACCTTTGGCGCTCAGATTGTTCCACACCGTGTAAAAAACCTGCGAAAGCTCCCGGCCTTCCAGCGCGTTGAGGTCTTTGAGTTCAGATTCCGTAAAATTTAACGGGAAGAGATCATGCCACATCTAACGGATATTTTTGTAAGTTTCCTTCACCACGAAGAAACAGAATGTATCCCGAAAGATGCCTATCCAATCAGGATTTTTCACCTAAGCGGCTTGCTCGCAGGCTGGTTTGCACCCTGTTGATGGGGAGTCTTGCACTCCTGCCGGGCCTTGGTCAGAATCTGGTTCCCAATCCCTCCTTTGAGCTTTCCTCCTCCATTCCCAACAATGCCTCTCAGTTTAGTCTGGTGAATAACTGGACAAATGGCGCCCCGGCACTCCCCACCCCCGATTATTTTCATGCCCTCACCACCAGTCCTACCGTGATCGGCTTGCCCAACAATATCTGGGGCTACGTTCCGCTGTTCGACGGTCTCGCCGTCGCAGGAATGTACACCTTTGCCCCCGGCGGATATCGTGAATACATTCAAAATCAGCTCACAACGCCCATGTATCCGGGCCAGCAATACCTCATTCGCTTTGCCCTCACCTTGGGTAGATACGATTCCTCAATTCTCTTTCTCAGCGGCACCGATGGCTTCGGAATGCTCCTCTCTCCCAATCAGGTGAGTCAGGCGCAGGTCAACATCTCATACCTAAGCGTGATCCCCGCCACGCCACAATGGGAGCTGCCCGGCTATTTTGACGACAGCACATGGCAGGTGTTTTCTATGTTTTACTGGCCCGATACCACGCAGCAATACGTCACCTTTGGCAATTTTAAGACCAATGCCAACACCGTGGTGAGCAGCCAGAGTGCGTCGAGCTACATGTTCATCGACCGGGTAGAAATCTCGCCCTTGCTTTCTTTGGCTGGCCCTTCGGTGGCCTGTGAAGGGGATTCTGTGCGCTACCTCGCCAGTCCCGCTGGCGGAGATTACACCTGGTGGATCGGCGGGGTGCAAGTGGGAGTTGGGGATAGCCTCAGCTTTGTGGCAAGCAGCAGCGCGACTGTCGAGCTGATTGCGCCTGGCACGAGTCGCACCCGCACCCTCGTGGTGCGGCCACCCCTGTCCCTCGACCTGGGCCCCGACACCACCATCTGCAATGGCGATTCTCTCCTCCTCTCCCTACCTGCCGCTCCCAATTGGACATTTTCCTGGCCCGATGGCTCTACCGCTTCTTCTTTCTGGGCCTCTCAGTCCGGTACCTATGTGGTGGAGGCGGACTCTGCCACCTGCGCTGGGATCGATAGCATTGAGATCTCCTTTTTTCCGGTTCCTTCCGTGAATTTGGGATCGGATACCACGCTTTGCGATGGCGAAATCTTGGAATTGACGGTGAACGGGGATTTTCAGCGAATGTGGGACAATGGCTCCACCGATTCTGTCCGGGTAATTTCGCAGCCCGGCCTCGTCTGGATCATGCTGGAAAATGCCTGTGGCTTTGTCCGGGATTCTATTTCCCTTTCCTTTCAACGTCTCCCAACCCTGAGCTTACCCGGCGACCAGCAGATCTGCCCCGGCGATAGCTTTCTCGTGAATCCTGCTACTCAGGATGTCCTCCAATTTGCCTGGAGCGATGGCTTTCCCTTGCTCTCACGTAGGTTGACAGAGCCCGGAACCTACCGCCTACAAGTCGAAAACAGTTGCGCTACTATTGCCGATTCCATCCAAATCACCCTGGGAGAATTGCCGCAGGTGAGCCTTGGGCCCGACGACATTCTCTGCACAGGCGATCGGATCACGATAGCCGCGACCACCAATGTGGCCAATATTCTCTGGGACGACGGCAGCCAACTGGCCATTCGCCAACTCACCCAAGGCGGAGAATATTGGGTGCAGGTAAACAATGAATGTGGCAGTGCCTCCGATAGCATCCTGATCAGCGAAATCCCGATTCCAGATGCGTATCTGGGGAACGATACGATTTTGTGCGCTGGCGCGTCCCTTCAGCTTGATGTGCGACAGGAGGGGACGATGTTTGCGTGGCAGGATGGTTACCTGTTGGCCCAACGCGAGATTGTGGAGTCAGGGAACTATGCCGTGAGGGTTTTCAACGAATGTGGCGAAGCCCGCGACGAGGTAGCGGTTCGTTTTGATTCGCCCATAGCCTTCGATTTGGGACCAGATACCCTGCTCTGTGAAGGCGATGTCGTGGAATTGCTTCGCCCCGATAATCTGCCGCAGCTCCTTTGGCCCGATGGTAGCAGTAGCCCAACCTATGTGGTTGCCTCGGCTGAAAGGGTGATTGCCACCGCTTCCAATGCCTGCGGCTTGGTGGCAGACACCGTGGTGGTGGAGCAGCGGCTCTGCGATTGCGAGGTTTATGTGCCCACGGCCTTCTCGCCTAATGACGACGGCGTCAACGACCGCTTTCGGCTCGGCTACACCTGTGATTTTGCCGATTTTGAGCTGCGAATCTACGACCGTTGGGGCAAACTCGTCGCCACCTTCAATCGTCCGGACCTGGACTGGTCGGGGCGAGAAATCCCCGAAGGCGTGTATGTGTGGACCTTGCGCTACGCATGGGCCGGACGCAACACAGAGCCGAAAGAATGGCGTTCCTCCGGCTCTGTGACATTAATCCGATGAATATTCGAGCGTTTCTCACTCCTTCTCCCAGACGATGATCCCTTCGCCAAGATCGGCCACCCAGTCGGGGCATTTGCCATCGCCAGCTCCGGTAAATCCTCCGCTCGGGCTACAAATTTCTTCGCAGTCGCTGCTATAGAGGATGGTAAATTTGTCGCAGCAACCCGGTGTCACAGCATAGTAAAAGTCTCCCTCGTACTCATAGCGGGTCACCAACTGGACATCGTCCTGCTTGTCTCCCTCTTTGATGATCTTTTCGATACAGGCCGGCGTGCTGGTGGGCACGTCCTTAGGCTTGCAGGCAGATAAGGAGAGAAATGCGAGGCAGATAAACAGGAAATTTTTCATAACGGGCGTTTCTTAGTCTTCCCTTCATACGAAAAGCCAGGGGCTTTCGCTGCATCATGCCTGGAGCGGAATACGCAGGCTCACCTTGGTGCCGGCGGGCGACCCGTCGGGAAATGCGAGGTCTTCTACCACGAGTTGCGGGGCGGAGTGCCCTTCGATGGCAAGGCGCTCCAGACGTTCCTGCGTCACGGCGAGAGCCATGGATTTGTGCTGCGCCTGCTGCTGACTCTTGAGGGTGGCTGCGCGTTTGCGCCCCACGCCGTTGTCGGTGATTTGGCACACGAGGGTTTGGTTTTCTGCAAATACATCTAGCTGAATGCGTCCTTTTTTGTCGCTCAGGTGAGCCACGCCATGGATGATGGCATTCTCCAAAAATGGCTGCAAGAGCATAGGAGGCACTTTTTCCTCGCCGGGGATCAATTCTTCGTCGATGTGGATGTGAAAGTCGAAGCTCTCCTCTCTGCTGAATCTTTCGAGGGTGAGGTAATCCTCGAGCACCTGGATTTCTTCGTCGAGGCTCACGTAGGCGTGGCGCGAATTTTCCAACACCTGCCGCATGAGTCGGGAGAATTTGGCGAGAAAATAGCGGGCAGATTTCGGGTCTTGCCGGGTGATGAGCGCTTGGATAGAGTTGAGGGCATTGAAAATAAAGTGTGGATTCATCTGAAGCCTGAGGGCCTTTTGCTCCAGCTCGATGAGGTCTTTTTCCATCTCCAGCCTTCGCTGCTCGACGGCTGCGCGACGTTTCACCTGATTGATCCGAATACGAAAGATGGCGAAGACGATAAGAGCAATAGCCACAGCCGCAGCGATGCGAAACCACCACATCGCCCAAAATGGAGGCTTGATCAGAATGTCAATGTCAAGGGTGTCGCTCCAGCCCCCTTCGGGCAGGCCTGCGCGAGCGCGGAAGGTGTAGCTGCCAGGTGGCAGGTTGGAGAAGGTCGCGGTCCTGCGCGGGCTGGCCGGCGACCACTCGGGCTCCGAGCCAATGAGTTGCCATTGGTAGAGCACCTCCTGCGGCCTGTCATGGTCTATGCCGAGCAAGTCAAAGCTCACGTGATTCCGATTGTGGGGCAGGGTCCAGGTTCCGTTAAATTCATTCCAGGGATTGAGTAGGTCGCGGTAGGGCGTATTTCGAATGTTGGTGTAGAAAAGGCGAGCCTCTTGCAGAATCAGGTGAGGGACCGTGGCCTGATGTTCTGTGATCCCGGCTTGCCAGCGTCCAAGCCCGTTTACTGTGCCTACCCATAGGCGCCCGTCACGGTCGAGCATCGCGGCATTTTGGCAGGTTTCTATGCCCAAAAACCCTTCCTCCTGGGCAAAATGCTCCACCTCAATCAGGGTTCCTGCCTCGTCGATGGTAGCGCGGTCTATGCCGCGCTCTGAGCCAATCCACAAAGAGCCGTATTCATCAAATGCCAGGAGGTAAATGATCTGCGAGCTAAGAATGTCGTCGTACCAGACCACTTCTGTGCTGTCAGTGATCCGGAGTCGGATGACACCGGCATCGGCTGTGCCGAGCCACAGGCTTCCGTCCTCGTCGATGGTGAGGGAGCGAATGTCTCGGGCGCGACTGCCTTCTTCCTCCAGATATCGGGTCCAGACATTGGCAGGCGATCGGCGAAGTAAGCCCATGTTGCGAGTAGCCACCCACAGGGCGCCCGTCTCGTCAAACAGAAGTTGGTTGATGCTGGCTTCAGGATTATTGCCTTGAATTCGGGAGTTGCGAATATCCCAGGTGATTCCATTGCTATCGCTGCTCCAGGTGATGTGCGAGAGACCTGCGGAGGCGGTTCCCACCCAAATGCTGCCATCAGGATCCGTGGCGAGGCTTCTCACCCAGGGACTGGCCAGGCCATTTCGTTCATCGAACCACAGGAAGCCAGTATCGGAAACGAGCGCCACACCTTCCCCTTCACTTCCGAGCCAGATGCGGCTCTCTTTGTCCTGGGCCATGGACTTGAATTTACTTCTTTTGAATCCTGGCTGATCACTCAGATTCACGAATCGCTCTTCTTGCAGGTAGCCCACCGTTTGGCCATTTCCCATCCATATTCGGCAGTCTTTGTCTTCGAGGAGAGAATAAACAGCCTGCTCCGGGAGGCCATTTTTCCGGTCAAAATAAACAAAAGGAAGCCCTGTATATCGGCATAGGCCGCTGCCCGAGGTTCCCATCCACACATTGTCCCAGGAATCTACAAGGAGGCATCTCACATAGCGATTGGGCAGGCCATCGGAGATGCCATAGGTGGTCCAAACGGAGTCTCGGCTGGACCAATTTGCCGCGCCCTGGTCTTGGGTGGCGACCCATAAATCGCCCTTGACGGTCCAGGCAATATCGGTGCAGAGCAGCGCATCTGCCCACGGGAGGGAAAAGCTGCGGAAACTGGATTTGTCTAAATAATGCAGCTCGCTGGCATAAGCGCCAACCCACAAGCGGCCCAGGCTATCAGTTTTGAGCACCTCCACTGCTTTGTTGGCGCTGATTCCCGGCGGCAACGCGAGAAGGTTGTCATTCACGATGAGCGTTAATCCGGCATTGCTGCCGACCCAGAGGCTATCGCCCGTGGTGGCGAGCGCATGAATGGCGCTTTCCATTCCATGTACCCGAAGCAGGCTGTCATGTCTGATGGTCCAAAGGCCGTTGCTGCTGCCGAGGTAGATTTGGCCATTTTTTCCCTCACAAATCGCATACACAGCCGCTGGGCTTTCTGGAAAATCATGATGGAGAAAACGCTGACCGTCATATTCACTAAACCCACTTTGAGTTCCGATCCACATGGTTTGCCGACTATCCTCGAAGAGGGAATAGATCTTCCCATTGCCTAATCCGTCTTTGATAGAAAATCGATCGAATCGAAGCCCGTCCCAGCGATTGAGGCCTCCTCCCTGGGTGCCCAGCCACAAGTAGCCCTGATGGTCTTCGAGCAGGGCGAATACCTGAGATTGTGCCACGCCGTCGGCCAAAGAATATTGCCGAAAGCCGTATTGCTGCGCATGCAGCACAGCCATCGGAAACAACAACATAATCAGGAATCGGCGGAGCATGAATCAATGCACAATGAGGAGTTGGGCAAAGATAGCGAAGATTGCCGATACGAATTGGGGAGCGTATTGGTGGATTTGAGATCGCATCACAAACGCGGGCACAAGACCCGCGGGCGCAAGACCCGCGGGCACAAGACCCGCGGCTACGGCCTTTTTATCTCAATATCTCGCCTCTCAAGATCTCACATCTCAACATCTCGCCTCTCTGGCCACAGGGATTGGATTGC
>JANQTF010000253.1:9167-14978 GCA_030731845.1 Bacteroidia bacterium
TCTCAAGATCTCACATCTCAACATCTCGCCTCTCTGGCCACAGGGATTGGATTGCTGCGAAGGTGTCCCAGTAATCTGGGATGCGGCGGGAGTCGTCGATGTTGCTCAGGATGATCAGACCGATGCCGGTTTTGTGGTCATGGATATAGCAGCTTCGGAAGCCACGCCACCAACCAAAGTGGTAGGGGAGTGGCTCGTCGGCTCCTGCCTTGATGCGCCAACCGAAGCCGTAATTATAATGGCGGGTAGGGCTGCCCGGATTCCAGGCCTGCGCCAGATTGTCAGGGCTGAGAAGTTTGCCCTGGTACAATGCGGCTTCATATTTTTGAAGGTCGGCGATGCTGGCGTAGAGATTTTTATCGCCCCAGACGCCATCGATATAGTCCTGTCCGGCAAGGTAGTATCCACTACGGCCTGGTTTGTAGCCTTGTACCTCATGCGAATGCGTGAGGGAATCGCCTCGTGAATACACGTAGGCATCCTCCATGCCAAGGGGATCAAATACCCGCTGCTGCATGAAGGTAGGGAAGGGGATGCCCGACACACGCTCCACGAGCTGGGCGAGGATGACGTAGTTGGTATTGCAGTAGTTGAAGCCGCTGTCGGGGCTGAAGAAGGTGATCGGACTGTTGTTCGCATATTGTGCGAGGACGTCTGCATTGCTCATCGGCTGCTTGAGGTCTTTCCAGTACCAGCTTGCTACTGCCATGTAGCGGGCGAGCCCGGAGCGGTGGGTGAGCAGGTGGCGGATCGTCTGATCGGCGTATGGCCACTCAGGAAGGTGGGTTTGAATGAGGTCGTCATATGCAAGTTTGCCATCCTGCTGAAGCAACATCACAGCTGTGGCAGTAAACATTTTGGAGACTGACGCTAATTGAAAAGCGCTATGCTGGCTGAGATTTTCCTGGCTGCGAATGTTGGACAACCCGCGCGAAAGTGAGTAGATCGTTTGGCCTTTGTGGGTGACGAGAACTGCACCGTTGAAGTTGAGGCTATCTGTAAGTTGGCCAAAGTAGGTGGTTATCTCTTGCCCCACGAGGGATTTCATGCGGGCAGCCTCGTTGTCTTGCCACAGGTTCTCGGGGCGTTGGTCCTCAATCATCTCAGGTGCAAAGAGCACTTGGATGGGAAACAAAAGAGCCAGGAAACAAACAACTTGAAACACAATCCGCAATACGCCTCTCATACAATTTTTCACCTCTTTCTATGTCTCACAGTGCAAATGATAGTCCTAAGATTGAAATAGTTGTTTGATGAATTCAGAAAATCTCGGGTATTAATCGCACATAAGATTACGAAATCCGTAGGTTTTTTTCTGGTTAGATCTGCTGTTTAGGCAGATATTCCGCTGTTATTTGGCCTGAATCGGGACATTTTGCCTATGAAGTAGATCTTTCCCCAGAGCACTGTCACAGGTGGGGCTGTCAAAGTGTTATCTTTAGCCAAATCAAGCGAAGTAGATCGCGATGGCTACCCGACCAACTCCTGGCAATGGCAGAAAAAATCACCGAGCAAGACCTTGACAAGATCCGCCAATGGTTTGGCGTGGACCTCGATAGCCTCACCGAGGAAAGTTTCGCTGCTTCGCAGAAAGCGGCTCGAAAAAAGTTTCACCCCGACAACTTCGCTCACCTCGGCGACGACGGCGTCATGGAAATGGCCAAAGAGCGCTTTCAGGAACTGGAAAAACTCGCTGCCAAAATTCGCCAGCACTTTGAGGCCAAAGCTGCCCCGGCCGAGAAAGACCCCTACCTCTATGCCTCCGACGGCATGTCGATCGACATCATGACGCAGGATAAAACGCTGAAATTTCAGCTTTTTTCGAGCGCCATGATTTATGAAGGCGACAAAGTCAACATCCCGGGTACAGCTGCCAAGCTGATCTCCCGCGACGATTATTTGCCGAGAATCTCCACGGGATTCCGCGACAACATCAAAGTGCACCTGGCCTTCGGGCCACAGGACGATCTACGGGCTGTTGTTTTTTGGCTCTTCCAGCATATCAATGGCCGCACCAGCACCTTCGTGATCGAAGGGAAGGTCGTGCCCATTCAGCCAGAAGCCATTCTCCACGCCATCAGGAAGGAAGCCCGCAAGGAGCTGGGGCCAGGCCAGGCAGACTAGGCTGCCGTTCGATTATCGGCCAATGGTCTTTTCCAATAATACCGTTCCGTCTGCCATGACAAGCCGCAGGTAGAACACCGCTTCGGGGCCATCCACGTGCTCAAATTGGTAGGAAAATTTCCTTTCCCCTGCATTCAGTCGCTGAAATTCAGCCATGACCCGCTTCACTCGTCCCTCCTGATCATACAAAACGATCCTGCCAGCTCCCAACGGCTGCCCGATCTGCATGGTCCAGGTTCCCGCCACCTGACGCTTGCTGTGAATGTCAGGTGTGCGATCGCTGATGGATACTTCCTGGCTCGCGAGGGTCTCGTTTCCGCTTTTAGCCTTGATGAAGTAGCGGCCTTCAGGGAGCACAGGTGTGTTGGCAATGGCGCGGCTGCGGTGAAATCCCGGCTCTAGCATCCGTGTAGGGGCAATGGCCATGTGCAGACGATCCTGTTCATCATACAGGCCTATTTCCACCTCGGTTGCTTTGGTCAGCGAATAGCCCAAGACGCCCTCCTGATGAAGTCTGGGCAAAGTGAGAATGGTATCGGTGATGGTGACCTTTTTTTCTGATACAATATTTTCGCCTTCCATGAGCCTGAGCCAGAAGGTATCGGTGCTGTCTCCCGTGTGGCTCGCGCCAATTTTGAATTGCTGAAAGCCTTTTTCTACAAAGCGATCGTTGAAATATTCGCGCACTTGAACGCCACCGCTGTTAAACAATGCCAGCTTGCCATGCGCAATGTTGCGATTGAGCAGACATTCGATGCTGGTGTTGAGGTTGATGATGCGGTGCGGTCGTGGAGTCAGGGTAAATCGGGAGATGGGAATCCCCGTTTCTTCGCTCACCACTTCCGCTAATTCGCGGGTGGCCGTGGTGTCGATGCCATAAATAGAACTGACAGGCTCTTTGCTGGAAATCGCCCAGACCGCAGATTGCGCCGTCGATGTCTGATAATTGCCCTTGGCAATGCGGTTGGCAAGCTTGCGCAACCCCTCTTCTGCCAGTCCATTGAAGGAAAACCCGGAGCCGCTGCCCGGACTCGCGTTCCAGGCTTGTGTGCACATGGTGTACACCTGCGCCACTCCGCTGGTTTTTCCGCGTAATTGCACTTTTGCCGGAGCTGTCACAATCAGATCCTGCTTCCAATCATCGTGGCTGGCAAACATGGTGCCCGGCCACAGTTCCACATTAAGCGGGATATCGCGGAGGTTTTTGATCACCACTTCGAGACATTTTCCCTGATAGCCACCCAAGCCTTGAGCGGCAACTTCTACCCACCCATTGCCAATGGCCTCGTGGAGGGAAATGGTGGATTGGGCACGTGCTGCACCAAAGGAGCTTGCAAAAAGGAGAAACGAGGAAAGGAGAAAGGACAACCAGATTGGACGCATAGATGAGGAGCTTTTGGACCCTTAATCTCATGTCCGGGAAAGGTTACAGACCTGCAGGGCTTTATTTCTGGTTTTCCGGGAACCGATTTTCTGTTTCTCCTGTAAATCAGCCGCCAAATTGGGTGAAATACTGTAGCAAGGTGGACAACTCGTTGGCCAGGAGATCATGCCCCGCCTGGGTGAGATCTCCAGCAGGGCTTTGGAGGATTTTGTCGGTATTTTCTGGACTTTGGAAGCGGTCAGACAAATCTACCACAGAGGCAGCAGCATTCACGGCGATGGTGCGGAGCTCCATGTTGTAGGCATCGCGAAGGTCTTTTTGAGCGAGAGAAGCAGAAGCCGGCGGTGGCAAAATCAGCACCACGGCTTTGGCGTTGGTGGCCGCAATCAGGGCGAGTGCGTCGGTCATTTCCTCGCGAAATGCCGGGATTCCAGCTCCGCCTGTTTCTCGTTCCTCCGGAATTCCCGCAGCGACCACCACAAAGGCTGGGCGTTGACTCAGCAATTCCGCCAGATTGTCGGTCAAGGAAGCAATCGCAGGCGATGCGCCATTCGCATCTGTCGGAATCAAGCCCTTGATTCGCACAAACGTTCCCTGGCTAAACATCTGCTCGACGACTTGTGCATTCCACGGACGAGCTATCGGTCCATAATCCGGATTGAGACTATTGCCCCAATACGCGAGGACGATATCAGCAGGGTCCTGGATCAGGGAGCCGCGCACCAGGCTGTCGAGTCTCAGATGTTTCTCATCGTGAATGACAACGGAGTGAACCCCCAGATCGTCATAGAATGGCAAAATCTGCTGAAAGCAAAGGGTCTCACCTCGGTAGGCGGAAATAAGCCCTGCATCCAGGTTCCATTGCAGGTCGAGCGAAAAACTGTCTTGCTTGGGCAAGAATGCAGTTTTTGACCCGAGTTGAATCAGCGCGGAATCTCCCCCACGGTTGTAAAGAATAATCTCCTGCTCTGCCACAGGTTGCTTCACGGTGAAGGCTAGCCGCCCTTGTGTGTAGGGGCCAAGGGTCCATCTCCCAGCCGTGACTTTCGTCAGGGGATCGGGCAAAATCTCCATGTTGGCTGGGGCTGGAGCGCAAACCGGAATGTCTTCGCAGCTGCTCAAAAGCAGGACCAGGCCCGTCAAGATTATCAGTGGTCGCATCATTTTCATTTTCCATTGCAGACTAGGAAAAAAACAGGAAGGAAAAAACAATTAATGTTTAAACATTGAATTGCAGATCCCGTATATTTGCTCAATCGCTCGGAGATAATCGTTTGCCAAAGGAGCGTAGGCAACAAACATTCTTTCAGACAATTTGGTAGCTAACATACCTCAACCCGGAGGAATGCCCGCTGTTTTTTTTTCATCGCCTTCATTCGGATTTACAATGGGAACTTTCATTCAGGGGTTGCACCACATCACAGCCATGGCAGGTGCGCCACAATCCAATTTGAATTTTTATACAGGCATTCTGGGTCTTCGCCTTGTGAAGAAGACAGTCAATTTTGATGCGCCGGATGTCTATCACCTGTATTATGGCAACGAAACGGGAGCGGCAGGCACCATCATGACCTTTTTTCCTTTTCCCGGTCTGACACGCGGGCGAATCGGCTCGGGTCAGGCTACGAAGACTGCTTTTTCCATTCCCTCAGCTTCGCTGGGCTTTTGGCAAGCGCGTCTCAAGGCGTTTGGCGTGGAGACTGTGGTCAAGGAATGGAAAAACAGCACTGAGCTTCAGTTTTCAGATCCAGATGGCTTGCCGCTGTCACTGGTTGCCAACGACACCGATACACGAGTGGGCGTAGCCGTGGGATCTGTTCCGCTGGCGCACAGCATCCGTGGATTTTATGGCGTGACGCTGTCTGTGGCTCGTCCCGAAGGCACGCTCGCCATTCTGACCCAATCCATGGAGCATCAGATTTTTGAGGAAGAGCAGGGGCGGTTTTTGCTCGGCACGGAGCAGAATCCCGGGGCTTTGATTGAAGTCATCGCTGATCCTTCGCTTCCCGCAGGTAGGGGCGGCAGTGGCACAGTTCACCACATTGCGTTTGCTACTGCCACGGACGAGACCCAGCTGGGCATTCAACAAAAACTGATGAAAGACGGATACAGACCCACCGAAGTACTGGATCGTCAATATTTTCACTCGATCTATTTCCGCGAGCCCGGCGGGGTGTTGTTTGAAGTGGCGACTCTCCCCCCGGGGTTTTTGTATGACGAACCCGTGGAGCACTTAGGCGAATCGCTGAAGTTGCCTTCCTGGGTGGAGTCAAAACGTCCTGAATTTGAGAGAGGCCTAGCGC
>JANQTF010000253.1:14988-41143 GCA_030731845.1 Bacteroidia bacterium
AGCCTGGAAGAAGCCTTGGCGTTGTGAGGTAGAGAGCGAAAGGGTAGGGGAGTGTACCTGCCCTTTCGTTATGCTGTTTCCATTTTTGTGTGGATCAATTGGAGAATTTCCGATGGGGAATGAAGGATGCTGATATTCCAGGCATTCTGAGGTTCTTCGAGGGCTTCGAATTGGGTGTTGAGCAGGGCCACAGGCATGAAATGGTCGCTGCGTTGTTGCATCCGGTGTCGAATTTGGTCGATGCTCCCCTGAAGGTAAATCAGCTGCACCTCCTGGCTCAGCAGGAGTTGCCGATAGCGCTCTTTGAGCGCCGAGCAGGCATACACGGCTTTTCTGCCACCTGCAATGTCTGTCTCGATAGCGTCTCGCATGGCTTGCAACCATGGCCATCTGTCTTCATCTGTCAAGGGAATCCCCTGCGACATTTTCTGCACATTGCTGGCCGGGTGAAAATCATCCCCATCATAAAATGCGGCCCCGATAGAATCGGCAAGGAGCTTTCCGATGGTGCTTTTGCCACTGCCGGAAACGCCCATGACCAGATAAATAGAAGACCTCATACAGGCGTTTTTTGAAGGATAATCAGGATAATTCGATGAATTCGGGTTCGTAGCCGCGCTTGTTTAGCCACTCCATGAGGGCATAGCCTGTGCCGGCTTTCCATGGCCTCACTTTGTCTATCGGCACGATGCGAAAATCGGCGAGTTCTTCGCGATCAAGGGTCACCTCTCCCTCCACTTTTACATGATAGACCATGATGATCTGGTTCATTCGACGAAAAGGATAGAATCCCACGAATTCTCCTAATTCACCCGATAATCCGATTTCTTCCTTGATTTCTCGGAGTGCAGCCTCAGCTGGCGTTTCGATTTGCTCTAAAAAGCCTGTCACCAGCCCAAAAAAGTGAGCGGGCCACCCAATGCTCTGCACCAGGACAATCCCTTCGGGATGCTCCACGATCGCACCCACGACCGGTATGGGATTATTCCAATGCACAAATCCGCAGGTGGCATCGGGGCATACCATGCGCATGGCCCCGCCTCGTTCTTCTTCGAGGAGCTTGCTGGCGCAGGTGGGGCAAAAAACAAACTGGTTCATGTGAGGATGCGTGTTATCTGGCGAATGTGCCGCTGCTGATGGGCCTGCAACCATCGGAGGGTTTGCGGTAAGGTGAGGCCACCGGCTCGGGGATGAGAAAATACGACCTGCTTGAACGAAGCTTCGGGTTGAGCGCGAAGATATTCGTTCCATAGCACTCGGCTTTGGGCCCACCTTTCGGCCACATCGGCAAGCGAGTTGGGTATTTCTCTGGGCGTGACATTGCGAGGCGAAGGAAATTTGAGTGGGAGGACCATAGCAAGAACGAGGAGCTGATACTTGATCCAGTCTGTGATTCGGGCTGTTCTTGTGGCTTCGTTGGCCTGCTTGATACCCTTGAGGATGAGGGAATCGACTCGTGAGAGGTGCTCGATGACTTCAAGGATGCACCAACCGCCTGTTGGGGGGGGAGTGCTAAGTTGCTCCGCAGTGAGGGGGGAGAGGCTGGCGAGAAGGGTCAGCCGACTTTCTTCATACTGCTTCCATTTGGGATCCAGAGAAGGAGGTAGCTGGTTCATGGTTGCTCTTGCGGTAATTGGGGCAACAGGCCAAATTGGCGAAAGTGATGCTGCACGTGCTTATAGTGAAAGCGCTGCCACTCTGTGCCATTGAGTGGCCCAAAGGCAGGGTGAACGACCTTGAGATCTATATTTGGCAGGAAAAATTCATAGAATCGGTTCAAGCTTATGCCAAATTTTTCTTTCGCTTCAGCTAAATCAGCAAAGCGAAGGGGAAGGGGCTCATCAGGCATGATGGGGGCTTTGGTATTTTGCCGAAATGCCTTATCTGTCCACAGCCAGGCTACAGCTTTGCTAAATTTATCCTCTGGGATGAAGATCGGTTGCTCGTGGTTTGGCTTGGTTGACAGCACAAATAGTCCAGCTACATGCTCTACCATGTGTTGTGGACTCATTTTCCCCCAGTACCTTGTGGCATTGGGTGTCAGGGTTTCCAGGAGCCGAGGCACCTCTTCAGTCAAAAATTCTCTTTCAGGGCTCATATTTTCAAATGTCATGAGGGAACTAGGGAAGGTGAAAAGTAATACTATCCGCTTTTGACTGGATTGGTAGGACAGGCATCCGGTGTCTGGGACTTGCAGCCCCCAAGCGTTTTCACGAATCTGGCTTCAGAGAAAAATGTTCATTTGGCTCGCCAATCTCGGTTTTCCTTCCCTGGCTTGGCGCAAGATCTGGAAGTTGTTTTTTTCACCTTTCGAAACAGATTATCCTCAGGTTGTCGCTGGAAATCAGGAAAACAATTTACCGAAGAATCCTTTCTTTGCTTCTTTTTCGCTTGCTTTTTTTGCCTGAAGCCTCATGTTCTCCACTGAATCTTCGAGAGATGCTACTAAAAACTCGTCTTGAGCTTTTTCGGCAAATGGAATGGCGGTGGAGAAATACTCCAAAGCCTCCTGCCAGCGGAGCTGATTTTGGTTGATTGCGCCAGCATGCTGGAAAGATTTGGCAGCGGCAAGCGGATAAGATCCAAGTTCTGCCCAATGGCGGCCTGCTTCGAGATAGGCTTCCACCGCGAGTTGCGGATTTCCGAGTTCTTCCTGCGCACGGGCGAGGATTCGGGTTGCTTCTCCCCATTCTTCGGGGGCCTCGCCGTTAGAGAGCGCCTGTCGCGCCGCCTCCAATTGCTTGATGGCGCTCTTCCATTCTCTGGCAGCAAAATAAATTCTGCCCAATCCGATCAAGGCCCTTCCTTGTGCGTTGGTAGCCTCCTCGGGCAGAAGCTCCATCGCTTCTTCGAAAAGTTCTGTGGCTGTGGATAGGTTGCCTCTATGCAGCTCCAGTTCGCCCAAGCCCACCTTTGCGATGGCTGTTATTCGCGAATTTTCCTTCTCCAGACCCAGCCCATACCAGTGCTCGGCATGGGCAATGGCGCCCGCCAAGGCCAGTTGATAGGCGACTTCTGTTTCAAATTCTGCAAATTCGCCTGCCTCTTGTTGGCTGACCAGATCCCTCAGCTTGGTGTAGGGAAGCGCTGCAAAGCTTGAAGGAATCATGGCAACGGGAGAAAAAGCCCCCAACCAGTCTGATGCGTGTTGTTGTGCCTCGGCCAGTAGCTGCTCGTCTCCGTAGATGCGAAGGTTTCCTGAGGCAATGCCAAGGCCTTCTTCCTGCCAGGTTTCAAAGAGTGATTTGCCGAGTGCGGCGTGCTCCAGGGCACTATGCTCAAGATGGAAGACGTGAAGCTCGAGATCCGGGTCGTTGATGAGGTCTTCGCCGAGTTTTTGGTCGAGCATTTCTGACCAGTTGTTCACTCTCGTCTCTGAGAGGTCCAGCAAAACGGGTTGTCTGCTGGCAGAAATGGCCATCACCTGCTCTGCCATCCAGGGCCGCCATTCGGGATGATTGCAGGCTAGAAAAGCGGGTTTGGCTTCTTCGAGCTGGTCCAACCAGCTTTGAAAAATGTCTTCGGCTTCGGGGCTGAGGGAAACGAGGTCCATGATGTTATTCTTTGGTGCGCCTGCTAGATAACCAGATTAGGCTATACAAGGCAAAGAATTGGAGCGGAAATGATTTAGAATAGGGCCAGAGATATACCAAAATAGGGTAATCCCGGCTATTAAAGAAGGGCCTGCTCCACCAGTTTGGGTTGCTCATGGAGTGGGCGATAAACAGGGTTGGGAGAAAAAGGATGAGGCAAATCAAAAAGTAGATGAGTCGCTTCCGCGCGATGGAGTTCCCAAATAGTTGATGGCTTCGCATGAAGGCAAATCCAATTCCGATACTAAAGACCGTAGAAATGGCCACGAGGCCATTAAACACCCAGCTGTAGTCCATGCCGTGCTGTTGCCAAAATAGTCCTGTAAGTGTGCGGAGCTCCACGTCGAAGGTCACTGCAAGCCAGGAAGCTGCAAACATCGCGGCCAGCAACACCACTGAAAACAGAATGGTATCGGAAGTGACGGGCGCCCGAAACCATCTGCCAAGCCTTCTAGTGATCGCTGAGCCAGGTTTTTTGATTTGTTTGTATGTGGGAATCCTATCGAGTCGATTTTTCTCCCGCTCGTTGATTTTGCTGGGAATCACCTGAAAAACTGCGTCACGATCGCCGGAGGTGGCCCACACAAATTGGGCATCGGTCGCCGCAGCATAGGAAAACCCCTGATCGATGGCCATCTCAAATATCGAGTCGGAGACCCCTTCCTTTTTGCATTCCACAATAATCCAGGGATCAAGGCCACGATCATCAAGGTAAATCAGGATGTCTCCTTCGCGGGTAGAAGACCCAATCTGGATCTTCTCACACACCCGAAGATGTTCGGGCGGATAACCATATTCGTAGATGAGATTCAGGTAAGTTTGCAGCTGCACCCTTTCTTCAGGATTGGAAAGTCGGCGCTCCTTGCCCTGGGGTTGATAGATCAGGAGATCCTGTTTCTCGTCGATGTAAACAAATTTGTCTTTGATTGCCTGCTCCAGGTAAGTCATAGTAGCTTCAAGAAGTTTGCATAAAGTAAAGGAAGTTGGGGTAATTATGCTAAAAAAAATGGCAGAATATAGTTAGGGAATTGGGATGGCTAGAAGTCGAGGGTGAGCTGCATTGACTGGGTTTCTATTTCGAGATCGAGATTGGAGAGGGTAACGCCGAGCAATCGAACGGTTTTTTGTGGGAAATGTGGCTGATGTAGCAGCTCCCGGATGATGGGGAAGATCTGCTCCATCTTGTCGCAGTATTGCGATACGGTTTTGCTCCGGGTTGTTTGTTCAAAGTCGTGATACTTGATTTTGAGGGTAATGGTGCGACCCGAAGTGCCGGCATTCGCGAGGCGCTGGACCACGGTTTCAGTGATCCGTTGAAGTTGATCAAGCATGTCGCTTTCGGTAGCGAGGTCTTCAAAGAAGGTTTGTTCCGCGCCAAGGGATTTTCGGATTCGATTGGGCTGCACAGGCCTATCGTCGAGTGCCCGCACGATCCGGTAGAAATAGCGGCCACTTTTGCCGAATCGGTGGGCAAGCTCCAACTCACTTTTGGCCTTGAGATCTGCCCCGTTTCTGATACCGAATTTTCGCATTTTTTCGGCTGTCTTTTCGCCAATACCATGAAATTTCTCGATCGGGAGTTGCTCCAGAAATTTCTCCGCATGCTCCGGCAGAATGATCGTGAGCCCGTCGGGCTTGTTCATGTCTGAGGCAATTTTGGCCAGGAATTTATTGATGGAAACCCCAGCCGATGCCGTTAATGCTGTGGCATCAAAGATTTCTTGCCGGACTCTTTTTGCGACTTGAGAAGCTGAGATAAGGCCTTGCTTGTTGTGGGTCACATCGAGGTATGCCTCATCGAGGGAGAGAGGTTCTACGAGATCGGTATAAGAATAAAATATTTCTCGAATTTGCCGCGATACGGCCCGATAATGATCAAAATGGGGCTTGACAAAGATCAGGTCAGGGCAAAGTCGAAGGGCAGTTTTGGAAGGCATCGCACTTCTTACACCAAATTTTCTGGCTTCATAGCTTGCCGCTGCTACTACGCCTCTGCCACCTGCGCCCCCCACTGCTACTGGCTTGCCGCGCAGCTCGGGATTGTCCCGCTGCTCCACTGATGCAAAAAATGCATCCATATCTACGTGAATGATTTTGCGGATTGGAGTCATTGCCTTTTTGCCCTGAGGGCGAGCAAATATTGGTAGAAATGATGGCGGATTGATCCGGCCCTTGGTCCTCCTTCTTTCGTGGTTGATCCGCTTGGATCTTATCTTTCGGGGCGATATGCTACCTGATCTTTTATATTTTGGCCCAATCGTCAGGGGAGTTTTGATTGGCCTGCAACCTTTGCATCCGTTTCAATCAGTAACGATTTCCGAAACGCAGATTTAGTTCTGCCTGGCCTGCAATCTTTGGATCCCCTTAAGCTTACCTGAGGCTACCGTTTTCCCGTTTCTAAGGGTTGAAAAATCTTCGTTTGGCTTTGATGGTTTCAGGTTTTGCTTTGATCCCGACCAATATTGATCTCGGACAACATCTGCGACCAGATTTTCGATAATTTTTCATGAGAAAGCAGGGTCTATGATAAACAAGCATGGATGCCATCCACTTCGAGTTGCCATTTGCTTATTGGCAAGGCCAGCAAGCCATATTGGCCGAATTGGATAGCATCCATCATTAGGGTCGGATCCAGCGTAGAGAATGATCGCCTTCTGGTGCAGGGGGAGCGTTTGCAAGTGTTCAACCCACGCTATACTAGAAGATCGAGCCCCGGCATCAAAGGATGAAATGAGAGATCGTGAGCAGGCATTTGACCCGTCTTTGGTTTCGTTGCCATGCTCGCCTCAGTCTTCCCATTAGTTCTCTTTCGAAAAAGAGGAGAATTTGGGGAGTTATCTCATTCTCTCGTTTAGCGGGCTGCTATCACTCATCATCAGAGACGGCCAACTCCGATTCCGGGGCACTTTTTAGAATGCCTTTTAACTCGAGTACCCTCGATTTAATTTGCTCGGTCAATTCGGGATTGTCCACTAAGACTTGTTTGACATTGTCGCGGCCTTGTCCCAATCGGTTGCCATCAAAGCTGAACCATGATCCGGCTTTGTTCACGATATCAAGCTCGGTGGCGAGGTCGAGAACTTCTCCTTCGAGCGAAATTCCCTGGCCATACATGATGTCAAATTCTGCGATTCGGAAAGGCGGTGCGACCTTGTTTTTCACCACTTTTACCTTGACGCGGTTACCGATAGAGTCGGTACCTTCTTTGATTTGGGCCATTCTGCGAATGTCGAGTCGCACGGAAGCATAAAATTTCAAGGCATTACCACCAGTTGTAGTCTCGGGGTTACCAAACATGACCCCGATTTTTTCCCGAAGTTGGTTGATGAAAATACAGACACAATTGGTTTTTGAAATGGCGGCAGTCAGCTTTCTGAGGGCCTGAGACATCAATCGGGCTTGCAGACCCATTTTGGAGTCTCCCATTTCGCCTTCAATCTCTGCCTTGGGGGTAAGCGCTGCGACGGAGTCCACAACGATAATATCAATAGCGCCTGAGCGGATCAGGTATTCGGTAATTTCCAGTGCCTGTTCTCCAAAATCAGGCTGTGATACGTAGAGGTTTTCGGTATCGATCCCGAGTTTTTCTGCGTAGGTGCGGTCAAATGCGTGTTCCGCATCAATGAAGGCAGCGAGGCCACCACTTTTTTGTGCCTGCGCAATCATGTGCATGGCAAGGGTGGTCTTGCCAGAAGATTCCGGGCCATAGATTTCAATGATCCTGCCACGGGGAATTCCCCCGATGCCAAGGGCGATATCAAGCGAAAGCGACCCTGTGGAGAGGGCGGGTGTATCCACCACAGCATTGTCGCTCATTTTCATGACAATGCCTTTGCCATAGCTTTTTTCGAGCTTATCGACAGTGAGTTGAAGCGACTTAAGCTTCTCATTTCGGAGATCCTGACTCATGGTACAATGGTTACGGTTCGAGTATGATATGAGGAAAGAGTGGTTTGATTTGGGCCTGAGGCCAGCAATGGCCTGGCTTTTTCAACTCCCTATTTCCATTCTTTCAATGAAAAAAACACCTGACTTTATTCTTTGTAATGCTGAATTTCAGTCAGATATGAAAATGGTGTGGCTGTTATTTCAACGGTGAGAGACAAGTGATTTGCGGGTCAAGGGAGGATTGTGACGGAGTCAATTCTCATGTCGATCAAGGGCATGTGGTTGGCATCTACCTGTTGGCGGGAGACTTTGAGCACCACATCTATTCCTTCTACTACTTCTCCAAATACAGTGTAGGAAAAATCCAGTCGAGGATCTCCCCCAATTTGGAGATAAGTATCTCTTTGTGTGGGGGAGTAGCGGAAGGGCTTCACGGGATGCAATGCCATGTATTCCTTGAAAGTACCTGAGAACCGACTAGAGTCCAGCTCTGCCTGGTATTGGAGGAAGGCTTTACCCTTTCTCATGCCAGTAGCGTTGGTTTCCATGCTGTCGAGCAAAGCCTCAGAGGCTGGTTTTCCTGTCACAAAGTAAAATTGACTACCCGACGAAGCCCGCAAGGGGTTTTCGTCATCAGGTTTTCGTGCCATGGCAAGCGCTCCTCTTACGTGAACATGATGTTCTGTGAATTCAGCAGGGATATCATATCCAGGCCCCATCACGGAGTCTTCCCAGGTGGAATACCTTGATCTTGGATCACCAGATTGAACCACAAAATTGTGAATCACCCGATGAAATGTCAGACTATCAAAGAACCCTTGTTTGGCTAACTTCAGGAAGTTTTCACGGTGAATGGGAGTATCCTCATATAAATGGAGGGTGATGTTTCCCATATTTGTGTGAAGAACAATCTGAGGATCGTTGCTTTGTGATTTCTGTTGATCATCAGGAGAAGTGCAGCTTGACAAGAAGATCAGAGAAAACAGACTACAATAGAACCAGACAATTCGCATTACGTTAGCAATAATAAAAAAGTTGGCAGATAAAGCCAAAATAAATAGCAGAAATATTTTTCCATTGCCATCTCTACTGGTGTTGAGATCGTGTTAGGAGAACAGTTCTTCATCTCTTTCGAGCATCAAGATCGCGTTTTGCGGGACAATAAAGTACTTTTCTCCTTCATAGATCACTTCAAAAGCATCCTTTTGCAAAAAGATTGCGAGGTCGCCTTCGCGGGCCTGTAAGGGGATATATTTGATGCTATCACGCTCGTCTTTCCATGGCTCGTCTTCTCCGGGCATCGGGAGCGGATATCCGGGCCCTACTTTCATGACGTATCCGCTCTGGACCTTTTCTTTTTCCTGAACTCCGGGGGGGAGAAATAAGCCGGAGTCTGTTCTGTCTTGTGCTGATCTGGGTTGCACGAGGATTCGGTCGCCAATGATGATTAATTTTTCTAGCTTTTTCGGACCTTTCATGTTCTGATGCAATGGGTTTCCGTTGAATGTATGAAATCTAAGGTTAATAAACACCTTGGAGGTTTGCGTATGTTTATACGCGCTTGCTGGGCTGATTACTGAATTTTTTTGTTTCCTGCTCGATGATTTTAGAAAAAAGAAGGTAAGAAGAGGTGGCCAAATCTCTGCTTAAAAAATCAATTTTGAATGGTTATTGAATTTCCCCCACGATTTTGGGCCTTTTTCTAAAAAATATTCTTCTAATGCTTGGAAATTAGAGAAAGACCCGCTATACTTGAATTATCAAACGGTCAATACACCACCTCTGAAACTTACAAGTAAGAGGTTTCGTATAAGAATTGTGTTTTCATGGTTGTGCTGTAGGGATGGCTCCAATGTGAGTCGTCCCTTTTTTTTGTGCCCTATATTCTGGGTTTTGCCCAATTTCCATTGCTTCCTCTTTTTGCAGAAAATGTTTTGATTTTTTTTTTCTGCTTCCTCTTTTATCGGCAAGGTTTTTGATTCCCTTCGAGCAGGTAATATTTCAAGCCATAAAGGATTTCTGGATCTGAACTAATTTGATCATTTCCGAATTGCCTTATAAAAGGACCTAATGGCTTGATATTGCGCTTTTTCTGTTTCGAGACTCGCACTTGCTCCGCGTGAATCCCGGCTTACCACTAGCTAAAGAAAAAGGAAGCAGAATGTTGAAGAGGGTTTATCATCACCGATCCGTCGGATTGCTCTTAGGGGTTTTCTTTCTCCTCCCGTTGTTTATCGGGTGGACAGGCAACCTGCGCGCGCAGTCCGGCTCTTACCTTGAGTACCACGATCTGTTCAAGACATTGGACAATGGGTATCAGCTGCGTTCCGATGCTTTTGAAGCGTCGGTATATCGTTATATGTCTGGCCTTGGTGGGCAAGAGCCACAGGCCGAGCGATCGGTGCACACCATTCCAGTTGTGATACATGTCATGCACCTTCCACAGGATGCTGCGCCAGATGACGCCACCTCCAATCTCACCGATGCTACCATTCGCCAGGCCATTGAGTATCTCAATCAGGCATTCAGAAACACTGGCGCTTATGCTGGCGGTCCGCAACACACCAATGCCGGGATAGACGCGGCTGATGTCGAAATTGATTTTTGTATCGCTCAGATCGATCCAAATGGAAATCCAACCAACGGAATCAACCGGGTAGCGACCGCCTATTCCAACCTCAACCGCGACGACAACTGCCCTGGTGGTGGTGGGCCGCAGGATGTGTGCATGAAATACCTTTCCCAATGGGATTCCCACAAGTATCTGAATATCTGGATTGTCAATGAAATTTGTACAAGTGCTGGTGTTGGGTGTGAGGTGAATGCCTACAGCCTCATGCCGGGTGCTCATGGCACCTTGCTCGACGGCATTGTGATTGAAGCTGGGGTTATGGGAGCCTCAGCTGGTGCGACTACAGAGTTGATCCATGAGGTAGGACACTACCTTGGACTCTTTAATACCTATTACCAACCAAGTATTGCTCCAGACGGATGTACCAATACCAACTGCCTTGCCTTCGGCGATGGCATTTGTGATACGCCACCCGATTCTGACAGAGGTCCGGTTGATTGCCAGGCTGGAGAAACCGTGAATAGCTGCGGCAGCGATGCCGATGATACCTCCGCCAACAATCCTTTCGATTCTGATGTGCAGGACATGTATGAGAATTTCATGGATGATGGAGGCCCTTATTGCCGCAACACCTTCACCCCCATGCAGAAAGTGAGGATGCGATTTGCCCTCACTACCGAACGCCAATCACTCCTAAGCAATGTCGCTTGTAGCAATGCATTTGAAAATGTGGGTTTTGCTGCGTGGATTCGCCCTCCGGTCATCACTTGCGACACCCTGATTCGTCCTCAAATCAAGATTTTTAACAATGGGGATCTGCCCGTAACCAGCATCGAGTTTTGGCAGCGTGTGGATGCTTTCCCGGTTCAAAGCTGGGCCTGGGTGGGAAATCTCCCCGCTGGAGATACCATCGTCATGGACTTGCCTGCCAAGTTTCTCGCTTCAGGCAAACATACCTGGACTGTGAGGATTACCGGAATCAATGATCAGGGGCCAGACGACAATTCAGCTGATAATACAGCCTCCTTGTCGTTTCTGTCTTTGCGGGCTGCTTCGCCAATTTCTGAGTTTCCATTTTGTGAAGATGTTGAGAATGGACTCCAGTCTTTTGAGCAGGTCAATTGGGACGGAAAAGTGGGGTTTGATTATTTCCCCTATGATAAGTGCTTGCCCACATTAGGCAAGGCGGTCATGCGCTACAACTCTAATGGCGTGTGGGAGAATGGTGCTGGCATGGGAGCTGATCCCAATGGAACAGTGGATGCGCTATACAGTGCCCCGATTGATTTATCAGGTTTCAATCAGGCCACCTTCACCTTTTCTACTGCTTATAAAGAAGGCTTGCCAGAACACGGACTTTCCCTGAGCGTATGGGTGTTGGCTGGCTGTGAAACCCTTCCGATCAAAATCTACGAGCAAAGCAGCGCCGAATTGGAGTCCTCTCAAAGCGCGACCAATCCGACCCTCTTTAGGTGGGTACCTGAAGGTTGTCAGGATTGGAAGCAGCACGTAGTTTCCTTGCAAAAATATGCTGGCCAGGAGATTCGGGTCATGGTGCAGATAGAATTGGAAAGCGAATTCAGCCAGAATTTTTATATCGATAATTTCTGTTTCGATGCCTCTGATATTTGCGCCTTACCGTTGGCCATTCCTGCCAAAACAGGGGCATTTCAGGCCGATACCGCTTGTCTGGCTCCAGATGGATGGACGCATTTCTGGAAATATGCCGGCTCCTCTCCTGTAACTACACAAGATCTGTTGATCTTCTCTGTTTATGGAATAGACAGCAGTGACCTTCAGCTTGCGCCCTCGCAAGTGAGAATGTATGTGGCTCCATCTTATGGAAAAGGAGGCTACGACATGTCGGATGCGCCCTATGTGCAAAATCAGGATGGTTGGTTTGTAGCAGGTCGATATTGGTCCCTCAATCCAGAACAGGACGCTTCTACCCCAATGAAGGTGAGGATCTATTTCAATGAGACAGATTTGGAAGATCTTCGGTCGAGGGTGGGGCTTTTGCCAGTAGGTTTACCTCCCCTCACCGTCTTTAGGATTGGGGTGGATCCAGACCCTACCACGGGCCATGAAGGGACCACCAAGGATAAGTGGGGCGAGTTTGCGATCAGTACGTTGGGGGCCGCCGGAGAAACAAGTTGGACAGCTACAGACATGGGTGGCTATCGTGCTGCCGAATTCTCCCTGTCAGATTGGGACGGTATTGGATTTGGATTAAGTGGCGAAGGCCAGGGAATGGGACCGACCTATCCCCCGAAAATCTCCATTTTTGATGCGAGACAAAGCCTTGGAAATGTGGCTATTAGCTGGGAAATATCCAGAGAATTTCTCTCCACAACCTATCAGGTTTGGAGGAAGGGAGACAAGGAAGCTTCTTTTGAACTGATTGGAACGGTGCCATCTTTGGGTAATAGTTGGGGAACACAAACCTATTCTTACCTGGATCCATCACCCCTCGAAGGGACTACGGCGTACTACGTGACCCTGTCACACCAAACACCCTTGGTCGCCTACAGTGACACCGTATCGATCACATTTGACCTCGCTGGGCTGGTGGTAGCATACCCCAATCCAACGGCTGGCTTGCTACATTTCACCGTTGACTCAGAGCTGAGTGAGCCTGTGCACGCTGCCATATATAATGCTGGCTGGCAGCTCATTAAGGAAAAAACATGGCGAAACAGTCCTGCTGAACAAGAGCCGTTTGATCTGGGATCGTTGCCGCCGGGCGTGTATTTTTATGTCGTTCGGTTCATGAGAAACGGAGAGCTCATGGATGTTCGGGGGAAAATCCTCCGAATTCCGGAAGGATGATTACCCATTGAATCTTGTGTGCAAGAAAATTTGGAAGGACAAATCATGGTCTTATCTTACATGCATGTAATTCAAATTCTTTTGATTTCGTGAAAGAAGTAATTTCGCGTAACATCGCCGAGTATATAACATTCATTTACCAAGAACTAAGACAAGCGTTCCGGCGGGGACACCTGCATTTCCCAGGCTAGCAACAAGAAGTAACACATCGTCCTTCCAAAGGCTGCCTTGCTCATCTCAGGGGTTCACCCCCATTCCGCCTCAGGGACCTTTGCTCGCAATGAGACCTATGTCTATGCAGCTAATGTTACCCGTTTTGATGCGCTATAGCCGAGTAGGCTTGAGCCTCATAGCCATGATGGTTGTGGCTGTTTCCCATGTTTTTGGGACGCACGCCATGGGGTCCGATCTCACCTATCGGTGTTTGGGGGGGAATACCTATGAAATTACCCTGACCATCTATCGAGACTGTGTGGGATCTGCTTTGACTCCCATGCAAAACATTTCCATCTCCTCTTCCTCCTGTGGAGTGGCACCTTTTGTGTTGCAGGCACCAAGGGTAAGCCTGATGGAACTCTCCCCGCTTTGTCCCATTCAGCAGCCTCTCAGCACCTGTAATGGGGGCCCTCTGCCCGGAATCGAAGAGCATATTTATCGCACCACCTACACCTTTCCTCAGGCTTGCCCGGATTGGAAACTTTCCTGGCAGTTGTGCTGTCGGAACTATGCCATCACCAATTCGGTCATTACGCCCACCACTAGGATGTACATTGAGGCCTTCCTCAATAACCAAATTTCTCCTTGCAACAGCTCGCCATACTTTACCGTACCGCCGGTGCCTTACATCTGCAACGGCCAGCCATTTAGCTACAACAACGGTGCAGTGGATGATGATGGAGACTCTCTCGTGTTTGAATTGGTTGATCCACTCGACTTTGTGTACACTGGCGTAGGGGGCGTGGCAATTCCCGTTCCTTATGTAGGGGGATTTAATGCCAATTACCCGATGGCTACCAACCCGCCTAATAATTTTTCCTTTGATCAGTTCAACGGGCAAATTTCCTTCACCCCCAGTGGATTACAGCAAGGAATCGTGGCGTTGTTGGTAAAAGAATATCGCAACGGCGTTCTCATAGGTACTACCATGCGCGACCTACAGATGGTCGTAATCAATTGCGCCAACACTCCTCCATCGATCAGCCCGCCATTCAATATCACCGGGGGACAATACAATGGAAACACCTTCTCGGTGTGTGCGGGAAACACCCTGAGCTTTGATGTCATCATCACCGATCCTGATGCCTTCAATATTATCTCGGTAATTAATACCGTGGCACAAGCGATCCCAGGAGCTGTGGTAACCATTTCGGGCACCAATCCCGTCACAGTTAATTTCTCCTGGCCCACCACCGTGGCTGATATTGGAAATTATTTCTACACCCTCAGCGCCACAGATGATGGCTGTCCAATTGTTGGAAAGAGTGTAAGCGGCTACAATATCGTGGTGCAGACAGGGGAGATCCTGCCCACTACCATGATTCAGATTTGTCCGGGCACCACCAGCACGGTTGCTCTCAACTCAGGCATTACCACACCGCCCGGAGGAACTTATTCCTGGACTCCCGCCACAGGGGTCACCAACCCCAATATTCAGAACACAACAGGACTTGTCGATTCAGCATCTTTGTTTACCGTGACATATACGCCACCATTTGGCTGTCCTATTGTGAAAAGCTTTGAAGTGATGCCTGAGGCTGAGTTGGTCTTGTCGGTGGACTCAGTCGATATTTGTAGCGGTGATACCGTGCAATTACAGACTTCCTTTACTTTCAATGGCCCACCCGTTAGTCCGCCTACCTACACCTGGATTCCTACCTCAGGATTGAGTAATCCTTTTAGTCCGAATCCGCTCGCGTTTCCTTCCACCACGACCACCTATACCGTGAACGTGAGTACGCTGACCTGTACCTACTCCGCAGATTTGCAGGTACAGGTGAGTGATGTTCCCATCCTGAGCCCGATTCCCTCACAGGGGATCTGCCAGGGCGATTCGGCATTGGTGGTGGTTCAGGGCACCAACATTGCAGGGGTCAATTACCAATGGTCTCCCATTCTTGGGGTGAGCGACCCCAATTCCGGGACTGTGCGCTTGTCTCCTCAGGTATCCACTACTTATACCGTCACGGCTAGCAATGCTTGTGGATCTGATGTCTCCACAGTGTTTATCGATGTGGCAGCACCTATTCAACTGATTCCCTCCTTTACCAACATCACCTGCAATGGCGATGGAGATGGCGCTGCCACGATGGTCGTCACGGGTGGGGCTGGCACGAATGATTTCACCTGGATGCCTAATGTGGGCGTAGGACCTACTATTGGAAATCTTCCGCCTGGGCCCTATCAGGTTACTGTGCAGGATCTCTACGGATGCAAAGACACCGTCACTTTCGTTATTTCTGAGCCACCTCCGCTGATCATCGCCAGCCAGGTGGTAGTCGATGTCACTTGTCATGGAGGATCCAACGGATCCATTACCATCACCGCAGGCGGTGGAACTCCGGGCTATGAATACTCTATTGATGGAGGTACAACCTGGCTGAGCATCACTACTTTCAATAATCTCTCTGCGGGTACCTACACCATCCTGCTCCGGGATGACAATGGTTGTCTCCTTTCCAGTCCGCCTATTGTTGTGACCCAACCTGCCGTGCCTGTTGGTGGAATTCTGGTAAGTAAAATAGAT
Organism: Bacteroidia bacterium; assembly: GCA_030731845.1. GTDB lineage: Bacteria > Bacteroidota > Bacteroidia > J057 > J057 > JANQTF01. The sequence goes on from JANQTF010000253.1 coordinate 30,614, forward strand.
ACAGACTGTAATAATGCGTTTGGGCAAATCAATGTTACCGGCACAGGAGGCACCGCTCCTTATCAATACTCTTTCAATGGAGGTCCATTTTCCAGCGTTGGGTTATTCACCAATCTGAATCCAGGATTCTACAACGTCACTGTCGAGGACTCTTTGGGCTGCGATACTACCCTCGGGATCGAAGTGTACCAGATTGCCAATCCCTACGCCACCCTAGATACCTTTGGCAATGTTTCATGCTTTGGCGGAAATGATGGATTTATCCAGATCAGCGGTAGCAGTGGAACGCCTCCCTATACCTTCTCCTTCAACGGCGGCCCTCTCCAGACGGGTTCTTCCTTCACCAGCCTTACAGCTGGTAACTATGTAATCTTCCTTTTTGACTCTATCGGTTGTCGATATGACCTGAACGTGAACATCACCGAGCCGGATAGCCTCTATAATTATCTGGGAAATTATCAGAACACAGAATGCTTTGGCGATAGCAGCGGGGCGCTCCTTGTGCTCGCACAGGGCGGAACTCCTCCCTATCAGTTTTCTATAGATGGGGTCAACTACGGAACCGGTAATTTCTTTACCAAGTTACCGCAAGGCCCTTACACATTGTATGTGCAGGACGCCAACGGCTGTATTGCTACGACAGATACGAGCATCTCCGGACCGCCACCCGTGGTGGGGGCAATCGCCAACCTCGTCAACCCGCTCTGCTTTGGTGACCTCAACGGGCAGGTCGAGCTTACGGCAACCGGTGGCACGCCTCCCTACCTGTATTCACTGGACGGGCAGATCTATTTTCAGAATAATTTCTTTGGTAATCTCGGGATCGGGACCTACTCCTATTTTGTGCAGGATGCAAACGGGTGTGTTGATATGATTGATGTGACCATCACACAACCACCCTTGCTTCTGGCTTCGGTGACCAATGTGGTGGATGTGTTGTGCTACGAAACTGCCAGTGGACAGATCACTGTGAGTGCTTCCGGCGGTACGCCTCCCTATCTCTATTCTCCAGACGGAGGCATCACCTATTCGGCAGATAATACCCTCGCCGGGTTGGAAATTGGTTTCTACACGGTTCTGATTCAGGATGTGAATGGCTGCCTTGTGCAGGTGGATACTGCCATCGTAGAACCCAATGCTCTCACCGCAGACATCGTTCCGATTCCAGTCACTTGTCCGGGCGACAGCAACGGGATTGCGGAAGTCACCACCTCGGGCGGGACGGCACCCTACACCTATCTGTGGAGCACTGGAGCTACCCAAGCTCGGGTCACAGGACTAGGGCCAGGCAACTACCTTGTGGTGATTACCGATGAAAATGATTGCCAAATCGCCGTGAGCACGGAAATATTTGAGCCACCGGCCATCGAAAACGATAGCCTTGTCTTTACGGATGCCAGCTGCTTTGGCGATTTCGACGGGACCGCGGCCATCGCCGTATCGGGTGGCTCCCCTCCATTCTCCTTCAGTTGGAGCAATGGCTCTGTGGATTCGCTCGTAACGACCCTGGGCGCCGGCCAATACACCGTGACCGTGACCGACACCACAGGCTGTAACATCATAGATACGGTAGATATCGCTGAGCCACCACAGATTGAGTCTGAACTCATAGATGCCGCTGATGCATTCTGCTCTGAACCCAATGGCTTTATTACCATTGAAGCTTCTGGTGGGGTAGGTGGGTTTAATTATCAATGGAATCTCGATTCTATCCAACTTGGGCCTTCAGCGATCAGGCTCTTTGGAGACACCACCTACCTCGTGGTGGTGACTGACTCTAATGGCTGTGCAGCGAGCTTCACCTATGAGATCGGGTCCGATCCAAGACCCATTGCCGACTTTATCCCTGAGTTTTTTCCAGCTGATAGCTTTATTATCAAAACCGGAAAAGAAGTCGCCTTTATTAACCGGTCTCTTTTCGCCATTGCCTATTTCTGGGACTTTAGCGATGGCGGCTTCTCTGATGAAGTGAACCCCAGCCATGCTTTCCGGGATACCGGAACCTATGAAGTGATGCTTGTTGCCTGGGACCCTAATTTCGCCTGCCCTGATACAGCGATCAGGAGGTTTACCCTCTTGCCACCGGGTGCGATCTACGTTCCCAATGCTTTCTCGCCCAATGATGATGGAAATAACGATACCTGGGCCCCCGACGGAATTGGCATCATCTGGGTAAAGACCAGGATTTATAGCCGATGGGGGATTCATATCAGAACTCTTGACGGGCTCCCCGACCGCTGGGATGGCACGTTTGAAGGGGCAGATGTGCAGGAAGGCGTATATGTCTATGTCGTGGATGCGCTCATTAACGACGGAACCCGGTTTACCAAATCGGGCACGGTGACGCTATTTAGATGATGTAGGACCAGGAATTGGATGAGGTTCCTTGAGGGCTACAATTTTTGTACCTTTGCCCCATGCCAGAAAAGGTGGAAAAAGGAGGAGGTCGGTTTATCCGGCATTACAGCCTCAAAGAAGAACACGATGCCTACGACCCGGATTCGGAGGACGAAGAAGCGCTCCATGAGCACTACACCCTCACAGCCCCCAATGGCTTGGTCAGTGTTCGCGTGGATAAATTTTTGGTCAATACCCTCCCGCAAACAAGTCGTTCCAGGCTGAAAAACGCCTCTACAACAGGAGCGATCTCTGTCAATGGGCAGTCGGTGAAGGTCTCCTACAAAGTGAAGCCCGGTGATGTGGTGAGGCTCATGCTGCCTTTTCCACCGGTGCCGGTGATTGAGGCCGAGCCTATTCCTCTCGATATTCGCTACGAAGACCAGACCCTGCTGATCGTGTATAAACCTGCCAGCATGGTCGTGCACCCAGCCATAGGGCACCGAACCGGTACCCTTGTGCAAGGGCTCATGTATTATCTGCAAAACCTGCCCAAAGGAAGTGGAACCCAAGAAGATCCAAGGCCGGGCCTTATTCACCGAATAGACAAAGAAACCACGGGCATTCTCGTCATCGCGAAGACCGAGTATGCCATGGCACATTTGTCCAAGCAGTTTTTTGATCGGACTACTGACAGGCTTTATGAAGCCCTTGTTTGGGGGGATGTGAAAGAAGAGGAAGGGCGAATCGAAGCCCACATCGGGCGAAATGTGAAAAATCGTAAGATTTTTCAGGCTTTCCCTGATGGCTCTACTGGTCGCTCGGCAGTGACACACTACCGCGTGCTCGAGCGCTTTGGCGTGGCAACCCTCGTGCAATGCAAGCTCGAAACCGGGCGCACCCATCAGATCCGCGTACACATGAAGCACATCGGCCATCCGCTCATGGGCGACTATGATTATGGCGGCGATAGAATCGTGGTGGGCCCCAATCATCAACGCTATCAGCAAATGATGACCAACTGCCTCGGCTTGCTGCCAGGGCAGGCGCTCCATGCCAAAACCCTGAGTCTCACCCATCCTGACACCGGAGAGCGCATGGATTTCAGTGCCGATATGCCCGAAAACCTGGCCGCTATCCTCGAAAAGTTGCGCCGGTGGCGCGATGGCAGAGATGCCTCTGTGGAATGGTAACAGATTTATGGTCTCCGGTCGAAATCGTTTTCGATGTTTTGGGGCGGTTATCTTGCCTAGCTATGCCTCATCAAGCCATAATCGCCGTATGTTAAAAATGGAATCAAGCAAATCCGGACCATTTTTTTGAAAAAATGTAGGCGCATAGTATGTATTCCCCTTGTGCCTCTTTCTTCATGGTTTGTTTCCATCCTCCTCTTCAAAACAAATCGGCCCCTAAGCCATGTTTCTTTGATATGGGAATTCAATCAGCCAAACAACGCCCTCTGCTACTAGACCAACTTTCGTCCTCGACCTTTGATCTCCTTGTGATAGGTGGGGGAGCCACAGGGGCAGGAATCGCCCTCGATGCCGCATCTCGCGGCATGTCGGTAGCCTTGCTGGAAAAGATGGACTTTGCCTTTGGCACAAGTAGCCGTTCCACCAAGTTGATCCATGGGGGACTTCGTTACCTCAAGCAGTTTGAGATCAAAATTGTGCACGAAGTGGGGCGCGAACGTGCGATTTTGCATCGCCTTGCCCCTCACCTCGTGGTGTCTGAGCCTATGCTATTGCCTTTTGTGAAGGGCGGAACATTCGGGAAGTTTTCCACTTCTTTGGGCCTGTGGGTCTATGATCTTCTCGCCGGAGTAAGCGGCAAAGATCGCCGGGTGATGCTCAGCAAGAAGAAAACCCTCGACAGAGAGCCGCTGCTCAGGGAGGATATTCTGCTCGGAAGTGGCAGGTATGCCGAGTACCGAACCGACGATGCCCGGCTCACCCTCGAAAACGTGAAAGCTGCCATCAGCTATGGTGCCACTGCGGCCAACTATGTGGAGGTGACAGGTTTTACCTACGACGCTGATCATCAGATCAATGGGGTGGAGGCCATCGACCATCTCGATGGAGGCAGCTTGACGGTGAAAGCGCATCAAGTGATCAATGCTGCCGGGCCTTGGGTAGATGATCTGCGGAAGGAAAATCAGTCGATGAATAACAAGCACCTCTTTTTATCCAAAGGGGTTCACATTGTTATTTCTCATGAGCATTTCCCCCTGCACCAAAGCGTGTATTTCGATGTGGCGGATGGGCGAATGATTTTTGCCATCCCGCGTGGAAAAGTGACCTATATCGGAACCACCGACACCGAGTATAAAGGAGATAAAAACAACCCAAGAACCTATCTCGAAGACGTCACCTACCTCCTTGATGCTGTAAACCATCAGTTTCCTACCGTCAAGCTGAGGCTTGATCAGGTAGAATCGAGTTGGGCGGGGCTCAGGCCTCTGATTTTTGAGCAGGGAAAAAGTGCGTCCGAAATTTCCCGAAAAGATGAGACCTTCCGTTCTGATAGCGGACTGATTTCGATTGCCGGGGGCAAACTGACCGGCTATCGCAAAATGGCCGAAAAGGTGGTGAATATGGCCACCAAAACCTTGGCTTCCAGGCTCGGAAAATCATGGAAGGCTTGCCAAACGACGCAGATTCCGCTGGCAGATGGCGTGTTGAGCAGCGAGAAAGATGTCAGCGCTTTCCACAAAAAAATTGCAGATCAACTTGAAAGCGTCGGTCTCGATTCCTATCTGGCCTGGTATCTCGTGCACATGTATGGCGCACAGGCCGACGATATTCTCATTCGCTTTCGCAAAGCAGACGAAATGACCGAAGCTGGCCTGATCCTGGCCGAACTCGCCTTTGGCATGGAGGAGGAAATGGTGCACACTGCCAGCGATTTCCTGATCAGAAGAACCGGAAGGCTCTATTTCGATATTCACTCGGTGCGTCAACACGCAGGGAGTGTGATTGCTGCCATGGCCCGTTACTTCGATTGGGACGAAGATCGGATTGCACGCGAAACCCAGGAAATTCTTCGGGAAGTAGAAGAAGTTTCTACTTTCCCCTCTGAGTCTGAAATTGTCCTGACCTGATTGTATTTGTTTTTGACAATCTGCCTCGTTGATTTGTCCTTTGAAGAGATAGATCATGCCAATCATCAAACCGAATGACTAAGCATTTTTGTTTTTGAAGTATCTTGAATTCCGAATCGAAAAAGTTTTCTATGCACACATCTTCTATAGATCAGAAAATCGAATTGTACCCAGGCAAAGTTATCCGTTGGAAGGAAGAGTTTCCACAGGTATTTCGTTTTGACTGCGACAATCATTGCTCCCTTCGGCTTCACATTTTGGGGGAAGACCTTGTGAGGTTTCGGTTTTCGACCAATGGAATTTTCGAGGACGACTTTTCTTATGCTATCGAAGACAACTTTGTCGCACAGATGGTGAAGGTCAAAGTGGTGGAGCGGGAAAATTACTTCAGGATTCAGACCCCAAGGGTGGCCGTAAGGCTGGAAAAGCAAGGGCTTTTCACCAAGATTCTGGACAGAAAAGGGACGGTGATCAATGAAGACGACAAAGGATTTCATTGGGAAAAAGACAAGGTAGGCGGCGACATTGTGCAAATGAGCAAGCGGGCACAGCATGACGAATCCTATTTTGGGCTTGGCGATAAAACCGGGCACTTGAGCCTGCGTGGTCAGCGCAAGCACAATTGGGTGACCGACTCATTCGGCTATGGGGATCACACAGATCCGCTCTACCGGGCCATTCCGTTTTACTATGGCTTGCATAAAGGGAATGCCTACGGCATATTTTTCGATAATTCCTTTCAGACCTATTTCGATTTTGCCAAAGAGCGCCACGATGCTACGAGCTTTTGGTCTCATGGAGGAGAAATGAATTACTATTTCTTCTATGGCCCAGCCTTGCAGCAGGTAGCCGAGCGATATACCGATCTCACGGGCAGGCCAGAGCTGCCGCCCCTGTGGGCGTTGGGATTTCACCAGTGTAAATGGAGCTATTACCCCGAGGCTGAGGTGAGGCGCATTGCCAATGAGTTTCGCATGAGAAACATTCCCTGCGATGCCATCTACCTCGACATTGACTACATGGACGAATATCGCTGTTTCACCTGGGATTATGAGATCTTTCCCGATCCGACCCAGATGATCAACGATTTGAAAGCCGATGGCTTCAATACCGTCGTGATGATCGACCCGGGGATCAAGTTTGACCCCGACTACTTCGTCTTCAAAGAAGGCATGCAAATGAACGCCTTCTGCCGCCGCTCCGACGGCCCGCTTATGGTGGGCGATGTGTGGCCGGGGCCATGTGTGTGGCCCGATTATACCCGCCCCGATGTGCGCAAGTGGTGGGCAGGGCTCTACAAAGACCTCATTCGCAAAAACAACATTGCTGGCTTCTGGAACGACATGAACGAGCCGGCAGTGTTCAAAGTGCCTTCCAAGACTTTTCCCGACGATGTGCGCCACGATTATGACGGGCATCCCTGCTCTCACCGCAAGGCTCACAATGTCTATGGCATGCAAATGTCGCGGGCTTCGCTGGAGGGAATCAAAGAATACTCCTATCCAAAACGGCCATTTCTGATCACACGCGCCAGCTATTCTGGAGGGCAGCGATTCGCATCTGCATGGACCGGAGATAACGTAGCGAGCTGGGAACACCTGCGCATTGGCAGTGTGCAGTGCCAGCGAATGTCCATCTCTGGCTTCTCACATATCGGTACTGATATCGGGGGCTTCAATGGCATCCCCGACGGAGAATTGTTTGTGAGGTGGCTGCAGCTTGGCGTGTTTCACCCCTTGATGCGGGTGCACTCCATCGGCTACAACGACGCTGGCGATGACGAAATTGATGAAGAAACGGTAGCCGCCAACATGGCCCGCGAAAGTCGTGATCAGGAGCCCTGGTCCTATGGCGATGCCTATACACCCGCTGCCAAAGCAGCCATTGAGCTGCGATATCGCCTGCTCCCTTATCTCTACACCGCCTTTTGGCAGTATGTGAAGAAAGGAACCCCTGTGCTGCGCCCGCTGTCGTTTCTCGATCAGCATGATCCCGAAACCCTGCATCGGCAAGAGGAGTTTGGCTTTGGCGATAACCTTCTCGTTTGCCCTATTTCAGCGCCTGGAGTAACAGGCCGCAGGCTGTATTTGCCAAAAGGCATCTGGTATGAGTTTGGTGGCAACGAGCCGATGAAAGGCGGCCTTGAAATTTTTGCAGAGGCCGCTCTCGACAGAATCCCCATGTTTGTGAAAGCTGGAGCTGTGGTGCCAATTGCTCCGGTGATGCAGCATACCGGCGAAAAGCGAATTCATACCCTTTCTCTCCATGTGTATTATAAACATGGTCACCATGAGAGTGTGCTTTATACCGATGCTGGAGAAGGCTACGACCATGAGTCTGGTCAATACAGCCTTCATTCCTTTTCGGTCAATGGGAGTCCACAGGGCTTGTACCTCAGCCAGCGCGTGACCGGCAATTTTGTGCCTGATTATCAGCAATACAAAATTGTCCTGCACGGTCTGCCGTTTTCGCCTTCAGAGTGCCTCGTGGACAGCGACATCACCGAGATTCGCTATTCTGATGAGACAATCGAGATTCTGATCAGCCGGGACTTCCGCCGGATTGATTTTCGCTAGTAGAAATTCGTCAAAGAAAATGTCACCAAACGATCCAGCGCTCAGACCGACTGCCTGCCTATGATAGAATTGCTGAGTGAAAACGCGCTTTTGTTGCTATTTGTCGTGGCTGCCCTGGGCTATGGCGTTGGGAGTATCAAGATGTTTGGGAGCAATCTTGGGGTAGCAGCGGTCTTGTTTGTCGGGCTGTTTTTTGGTGCGCTCGATGATTCCCTCGAAATCCCCAACGTCGTGTTTCTGCTGGGGCTGAGCATTTTCGTCTATACCGTGGGCCTCAGTAGCGGACCAGGCTTCATGGCTGCCCTGAGCGGCAGGTCAGGTAAGGGCGAACTCGGCTTCGTGTTTCTGATGGTCTCGCTCTCCGGCGCGTTTGCCGTTGGCTTGCACTATCTATTCGGGTTTTCTGCTTCCACTACTTCGGGCGTTTTTGCGGGAAGCGCTACCAACACGGCGGCCCTCGCCGGATTGCTGGATTCGATTGAGAAAACCATGCCCCAGGCCCAGCAATCCGGGATTTCGGAAGCTGCCGTAGTAGGCTATTCCATTACCTACCCGATGGGCGTACTCGGCGGCATGATTGCCATTGCCATGATGCAGCGACTCTTCAAGATCGACTATGCCGCAGAGGCGCATCAACTTCGTCATGCCTATCCCATTGATTCGAGCATTCGGAATATCACGGTGGAGGTCACAAAAAAGGAAGTGGAGGGAATCCCCGTTCGGGATTTGGTGAAAGAACATGGCTGGACAGCTGTTTTTGGGCGAATGAGGAGGCAGGAGCAGACTACCCTTACCACTTGGGATACGACCTTTCTGCTCGGCGATTTTGTAGCTGTGGTGGGAAGAGACGAAGATTTGGCGGAAATCACAGAGGCATTTGGCAAAATTTCGGAGCGGGAGTTGACCCACGACCAATCGGTGTATAGCCACCACCGGGTGTTTGTGTCGAATCCTGCCATTGCCGGCAAAAGGATCGCTTCGCTCAACCTCACCGAGCGCTTCTCGGCCATCATCACGCGCGTGCGGCGCGGCGACGTGGACCTGCTCGCCCGTGGCGATACCGTGATTGAGCTGGGAGACAGGATTCGGTTCGTTGCACGCGAAAAGGATGTGAAGCCTCTGGTGAAGCTCTTTGGCGATTCCTACCACAGCCTGAGCCAGATCAACCTGTTGTCTTTTGGGTTGGGCATGGCCGCAGGCCTGCTCTTGGGCATGGTCACCTTCACCCTTCCGGGCGACATTTCCTTTCAGCTTGGCTATGCTGGTGGGCCCCTTGTGGTGGCCCTCGGATTAGGAGCACTGCGCCGCACCGGACCGATCGTGTGGACGCTGCCCTACAGCGCCAATCTTACCCTCCGGCAGATCGGACTCATCCTGCTACTTGCCACGGTGGGCATTCGCTCAGGACATACTTTCGTAGAAACCCTCCAAACGGGTGGCGCGGGCTGGATTTTTCTCGCAGGAACGTTGCTGAGCCTTGGCACGGCACTCTCTATTCTCCTGGTAGGATACAAGCTTTTCAAACTGCCTTTTGGCCTGCTCACGGGCATGGTAGCCAATCAGCCTGCGATCCTGGATTTTGCGTTGCAGCGGTCCAATAACCAACTTCCGAACTTCGGCTACGCCATCATGTTTCCCATCGGGCTCATTACCAAAATCGTGCTGGTGCAGATTCTGTTTGCCATGCTCGGCTAGTGGGTAGCCTATGATATCCCGGTTGTCGAGACATCTTTTGCCATGGCTCGGCATAGGAAAATGCCTCTCCCGGCGAGGCAGAAGAGGCATTTTCGCAGGGATCTGCGACTGTAGATTCGAGTCATAAGCTTCGCTATGCGCTAGGCTCCCACATCTGTATTTTGCGGTGGAGATCGAGGCTCAATAGTTTAATCTGCTTGAGATAGAGGTCAAGCGAATTGTCTTCTTTTTTCTCTCCGGTTTCTGCCTTCACGTAGCAATCAAGCACGCCCATCGGTCCTGTGATTTTGACCAGGCGAATGGGAAGAAGGGGAAGTGGTGCGTGGACGAGGGTAGTGTTGCGGGTCGATGGGAATTTTTCGTACACATCGATTCTCCGGATTTGGCTCATGGGAATGACCACATCTTCCTCGGTTTCATACTCAAGACTCACCTCCGTGGGGGTGATATCAATCTTGCCGAGCACGGTGAGTGGTTTTTTATTCGCCTGCTTACTCCAGGCCCATCTGATGCTCAGGATAGGGGTGATAAAGATTGCTACAAAGATTACTCCTTGAAGCAGGGACTGATATCCCCAGGATTCTGCCAGTTTCTCGGATAGGAACATCGCGATGATCATGGAGATCATCAGATAGACAACATATCCAGCAAAACCCCAGCTATTCAGGGTGTGGATGAATTTGGGGGTGGCGGGCAATGCTACGAGCTGAAAAGATTGAGTTTGCATAGGTCGAAGTATTTGTATCACAACATAATAACATGACAGGCAAAAGCCAAACGTGGTTGGAATGGTAGGGGATTTTTTGGGGAGGAATTGCGTCT
>JANQTF010000254.1 GCA_030731845.1 Bacteroidia bacterium
GCAGAAAAGAAGGCTCCACGATCCTCGAACAAGGCGGGATTATCTCGAAGGAGGAGGATGATGAAACTATTATAGACATTGATCCAGAAAGTTTTTTTCTTCGCGTCTGTGTTGAGGGCTGCGGCGAGCTCGTCAGCATCAATTCCTTTGAGCGTCTGAACAAATTGATCGGTTGGTTGATTCTGCTTAACAGCTTCGAGCAGATCTGCTGATAATTTTGGGTAATTTGTTTGGCCAAATCCACCTAAAGGAAGCAGGAAAACGAGGGCGAGGATAATACTTTTCATTCAAGTATGAGGTTATGAAACATCTGATTTCACTGGCAGATACGTAGATGGGCCGTTGATAGATCGAATACTCACCCTAGTAAAGTCAGAAATTTCCCGAATATGAAACTGAGTGTCATCATCCCGACATTGAACGAAGCCGACAACATGGCGGAGCTGATCCCCTTGCTATCGAAAGGCCTTTCAGGAAAAGAACACGAAATTCTTGTGATAGATGCGGGGAGCCAAGATGAAACCTTGCGTATTTCTAAAGCTGCCGGTGCCCACGTCACCGTTGTGTCCCCCAAAAAGGGGCGTTCCTGTCAAATGAACTACGGCGCGAGCCTTGCTACAGGCGACGTGCTCTACTTTGTGCATGCAGACACCCGGCCTCCTGTTGATTTTTGGGCGGATATTATGGAGTCTTTGGGCAAAGGATTTCCGGCGGGTTGCTACCGCTCGGCCTACGATGGCAAGATCTTGCTCATGAAGTTTAACGCCTGGCTCACCCGCTTTGATAAGCTCTTTGTGCGTGGCGGCGACCAATCCATTTTCATCACCAAAGACCTCTTTGAGCAGCTTGGCGGTTATCGCACAGACTACAAAATCATGGAAGATTTTGAGTTTCTCAAGCGCCTGCGCACCGCCGCACCCTTTCGGGTGATTCCCCGCGAAATTCTCATCTCCACCCGAAAATATGAAGACAACAGCTACCTGCGTGTGAACCTCGCCAACATCATCGTAGTGGCCATGTATCGCTTTGGCGCCAGCCAGGATTCGCTGGTCTCTACGTATAAGCGCTTGCTGCATTACAGATGACAAAAGTCAATCTGGCTGCTACTTCTCTGTGAATTCGCAATTTCCCTTCGCCTTTTACTTTTGCCTTGCTGCTCCCCTTTTTTGTAGCTTGACAATATGTACCGATTTACCCTCCTTTCTCTCCTCCTCTTGCTGATTGGCTGTGCAACGCCTACCCGCAAAACTGGCGAACCCAGCCTCAATCGCCTGGCCGAAAGCAACAGCCCCTACCTGCGCCAACACGCCACCAACCCCGTTGATTGGTATCCATGGGGAGAAGAAGCATTTGAAAAAGCGAAGCAAGAAGACAAATTGGTCATCATCAGCGTGGGCTACTCGGCCTGCCATTGGTGCCACGTGATGGAAAAAGAATCCTTCACCGACTCCGCTGTGGCGGCATTTATGAACGAACACTTCGTCTCCATCAAAGTGGATCGCGAGCAGCGCCCCGATATCGATCAGGTCTATCTCAACGCCGCGATGCTCACCACCGGTCGCGGAGGATGGCCCCTCAACGCCATTGCTCTGCCCGATGGCAGCCCCATCGTTGCCGCTACCTATTTTGCTCCAGAGGAGTGGATCGATCTGCTCCAAAAAGTGCTGAACCTGCGGACCCAAAGCCCAGAACAACTCGCCTCCATGGCTGCCCGCGTAGCCGAGGGCGTGGCACAAATGGAGCGCTCCCCCTTCCTGCCAGATGCCCCCAAACTCGATTTTGCTACCTCACAAGATGCTGCCAACTCTATTTTGCCATCCATAGATCCGCAATGGGGAGGTTTTCAGGGCGCACCCAAATTTCCCATGCCTGATGTCTTTCGCTTTCTCCTTGCCTACGGCCATGCTGCGGGAGAGAAGCAAGCCACCACCGCTGTCACCAACACGCTCACCCACATGGCCAAAGGCGGCATCTACGACCACGTGGGCGGCGGATTTGCCCGATACGCCATCGACTCGATCTGGCATGTTCCTCATTTTGAAAAAATGCTCTATGACAATGCCCAGCTCCTCGCCCTCTATGCAGAGGCCTATCGCGCCACTGGCGATGAAGCCTACCGCAGCATCGTAGCCGAGACCGTGGGCTTTCTCCAGCGAGAATTGACCGACGCCAGCGGCGGGCTCTATTCTTCCCTCGATGCCGATAGCGATGGCGAAGAAGGCGCTTTTTATGTGTGGAGTGAAAAGGAATTTCTCAAAACCCTGGGCATGAAAGCCAAGGCTTTCAAGGATTATTACCACGTGCTGCCGCAGGGCAACTGGGAGGAAGATCGCAACGTGCTCATGGTGATCGAAGATCCGGCGGTGATCGCCCAGCGCCATGGCTACACCGAGCGAGAATTTCGCTACATGATCCCGGTGGCCAATCGGCTGCTGCTGGAGCAGCGCAGCAAGCGCGAGCGACCCCGGCGCGACGACAAAATCCTAACCGGATGGAATGCCCTCATGATGTCCGGGTACGTGGAGGCCTATAGAGCGTTTGGCGATGATTCACTGCTGAGCGCAGCGCGGGGAATCGCAGATTTTCTGCTGGGCAACATGAAGCGCAGCGACGGCGGCCTGTATCGAAGCTATTTTGAAGGCAAAGCGGAGATTCCCGCATTTGCCGATGATTACGGATTCCTGATTGAGGCGCTTGTGGATCTGTATCAAGTCACATTTGAGGAAAAATGGCTCAGGGAAGCCGAAAGGCTGATGCAGGTTGTGCAAGAGAATTTTCGGGACGAGGCGAATCCTTATTTTTTCTTTACCGAGAAGAATGGCGAAACGCTGATTGCCCGACCCAAAGATGTGGAAGATAATGTGACGCCAAGTGCCAACGCTTCGCTGGCCAGGGGCTTGTTTTTGCTGGGCAGCTATCTGTATCTGCCCGAGTATCTCCAGCAGTCGAGAGAGATGGTGGAGCAATTGCAGCCCCAGATCCGCAGCTCAGGCGGATCTGCGAGCCACTGGGCGAGGCTCAGCCTCTGGCTCGCCACCCCACCGTTTGAGGTGGCCATCGTGGGCCCGGATTGGCAAGCCAAAGCCCGGCAGTGGTGGCAGCGCTACGACCCCAACGTGCTCCTCATGGGCGGCGCAGAGGAAGGCGATTTACCCCTACTTCAAAACAAACGCGTCGAGGGCGCCACGATGATCTACGTCTGCCAGGACAAAGTCTGCAAGCTGCCTGTGGAGGACAATGAAGTGGCGTTTGGGTTGTTGGAGTGAGGC
>JANQTF010000255.1 GCA_030731845.1 Bacteroidia bacterium
CCGAGCAACAGGCCGGAAAAGACAAACAGGAGCGTGAGAAAAGAGCCGATGAATCGGCCAAACAGGTAGCTGCCCTTGGTCATGGGGCTCGTGAAGAGCATCGACGAGGTATTGTTTTCAAAATCCCGCAAAATGGGCACGCCCATGATCGCAGAGCTCAGAAAAAAACCAGGCAACGCCGTGAGGATGATCATCATTTGGGCAATCACCACCGGAGCGTTGTCTTTCACCTGCCCGGTTCCTCCCCCCACTGTGAAGTCCTCCCAGGCAATGGCAGCAAAGCCCACCAAGAGCATGATCGCAAAGTAGATATAAGTGGCCGGACGCTTGCTCCGGTACCACAATTCGAATCGTAATACTTCTAACAACATGGCTAAGGGATTAGAGGCTGACAGGATTGACGATTGACCCAAAAATATGGGCGAAATATACGTCTTCAAGATCGGGCACCACGGCATGGAAGCCATTTCCGGGATCCACGTCGCTATACACGTGCACGTTGGGCTGACCCGCGATGAGCTTGTCAGAGATCACATTCAGCGCCTCTTTGGTGTCTTTCAATTCATCCTTCGGCATTCGCTTTTCCCAGATTTTTCCTTCCAAAGCATCTATCGCCTCAAGCGGATTTCCATTCATCAAAATCTTACCGCGGTTGATGATGGCCATGTCTGTACATAATTCTTTTACATCGTCCACGATGTGCGTAGAGAGAATGACCACTGCTTGCTCGCCAAGCTCACTGAGGAGGTTGTGAAAACGGTTTCTCTCTGCGGGGTCAAGCCCTGCGGTTGGCTCATCCACGATGATGAGTTTGGGATCGGCCAACAAAGCCTGCGCGATGCCAAAGCGCTGCTTCATCCCGCCGGAGTAGCCACCCAGGCGCTTTTTGCGCGATTCGAGCAGATTGGTTTTCTCCAGCAAGCTATCGACCAGGTCTTTCCTTTCGCCTTTGGCGGTGATGCCCTTGAGCACAGCAAGGTGATCGAGCAGCTTTTCTGCCGTCACGCGCGGATACACGCCAAATTCCTGTGGAAGGTAACCCAACATTTTCCTGACGGTATCTTTGTCGCGCAGCACATCTACGTTGTCGAAGGTGACCGTCCCCGAATCTGCCTCCTGCAAGGTGGCAAGCGTGCGCATGAGCGTGGATTTACCGGCACCATTGGGGCCAAGGAGGCCAAACATCCCGGTTTGGATCGTGAGGCTCACATTCTGAAGGGCTTGAACGCCGTTGGGATACGTTTTGGACAGGTTGGTAATCGCTAGTTCCATAAATCTGAAGTTCTGGATGAAAAGGAGGTTTTTGCAATCGGATGATAACAAGATGATAAGAATTGGGGGAAGGTTGGCAATCCCGTAATGAAAGTCCCCTGTTTTTCAGCAAAATGGGGAAAGTTATCGACGAATGGGGAGAGAGAGGTCAGAAATCAGCGGTCAGGGGTCAGACGGGAGGCATTCTTATTGCCCCCTTGCGCGGTGGAAAGGCAAGGTGGCAAGGAGGTTGGGGGCATAGCCGCCCGGTTAAGGCTAAAGATTCTGTTGTTTTGAAGTAACGAACTTCGGGTAGCAGGATTTGGGAAAGGTGGCAGTCGCTATGCGCCTGCAAACCCCACGGGCACACCGGATTCTACCGAGGTTCGAATCGCTATGCGCTTCGACTTTTGGCCGAAAATGGGAACTCTCGGCTCAGGCGCGTAGCGACTGACACCTCGGTAGATACAGCAGGATCAAGTATTTCTACCAGGCGCGTAGCGAATGGCACCTTTCTTAACCGGACAGCTATGAGTTTGAGGATGAAATACGTCTTCACACCTCCCCGACCCGCCCTCAGCTATTCAGGCTGATCATGGCAATGATGCCATAGATGGTCGCTGCTGCACCGATAGCTACTCCCACAACCGACATCCACAGACGCCGCCTGGGCTTTCCTTCTTTTCGACGAAGGCGAAGGGCCATAATTCCAGTAACAACGGCTGTCAATCCGGCTATCGTGAACAGGATCGCCGGAATCAGGAGCACGGCCAAGGCACATCCTCCGAAGCATGACAATGCCAAAATGATGGTGGCACCCGCACCAACAACGGCCATGAGGCCAGCAATGAAGGAAACCAGCTCCAGGTTCTGCGAAGTCGCGCTTTTTTCGGAATGTGTGACAGCTTTTTTCACTGCGTGGCTTGGATGAAATTCAGCGGCCTTCAGGGCCGGTGAAGCCATCAGCATGACCACAAGCAGGAACCATTTCGCCCAACAATTGATCAAAATAGATTTTTCCATAACGATAGATTCAAGGTTCTTCTGATTCTTCCTCATTTCCTTCTCCCTCATAATCCTCTTCATGGTCCATTTCTCCCAGATAAAATTGCTCACTTTCTTCGTAGGTGTCGGCTATTGCGCCGCCAAATACCCAGCCTACCAACCCTTCGTTGGTCTGAATTTTGACCCAGGGAGCTGTGATGTCGTTTCCTCTGAGCTGAATGGTTGTTTCTTCCTTGCTTTTTTCTCTCAGAAAATAGACCCGCTCCATGGCTGACAGGACACCAATCACCTCCCCATCCGGATAAGACTTGCGGATTCTCAGCCCATCTACCCAGGGAAACAGAAAGGAGATCGTTGCGTTGTCTGAAAATTCATTGCGAAACATGATCAAATTCTCGAATTGCATGGAATCGGGGTCATTGAATGATTTCCATTCGTACCTGACAGCAGCTTTGTTGTTGTGGTGGATCGCGCTGTTGGAGCAAACCACTCCCACGGATCCAAACACATCCAATCCGATGGCACCGCAGCCATTCATCTCACAATTGGTGATGAATATTCCCTGACAGCCGCTGATTTGCAGCACCCCTCCAAAGCAGATTTCCCACTGAGCACCCGTTTGATGCCGCATGTGCAACCCACTCAGAATGATGTTCCGGCAACCCTCAATCGTGAGAACGGTTCCATAAGGTTGGGTACCCAACAGATGAGCGTCCTCTGCGATGATCACAATGTTTGCCTTTTGGCCGATCCTGAACCCCTCTGCGTGGTATTCCCCCTTTCGGATCAGGATGGTATCACCAGATTCAACCTGGTCAAAAGCTTCAGTAGGATGTTCAATTTCCTCTCCAGCTCCTACGACCCAGGTTTTGGCAGCGGCACTACAGGTCAACAGGATCGCAGCGATGGTGAATAAGATTGTCTTCATACGGAAAGAATGGTGGAGAAAATATGCAGGCAAAAAGGCATGCAACCATAAAGATATGCGAATCCAGACCGATTTCCGTTTA
>JANQTF010000256.1 GCA_030731845.1 Bacteroidia bacterium
TGACTTCAAAGTATTTTTTCAAGAAAGCTGCGTGAATAAATCCAACATTGATCGAAAATATTTCCTACCTTGAACTTGTGAAAAAGGTATATAAAAATCCATGAATACCCCGTCGGTTGAAATTCTGGTTGGAGAGGATAACCCAGCTGATGCAAGATTGATCAGCCTCTTTCTTGAGAATTGGGAGGTCCCTACTAAACTGACTTGCTTCCCAAGTGGTCGCAAGTTCCAAGCCTATCTGGAATCCAGAGAAGGGAATACCCTGCCCCTCATCATTTTCCTTGACTTTTTCCTTACCGAAGTAGAAGGACCCAAGATCCTGAAGTGGATTCGTGATAAAGGCCTTGTGCCAGATGCCCCTGTGATCCTTATGTCGGGCTCTTATCTCGAAGAAGTCATGGAAAGGGCATATACCTTTGGGGGGAATTATTTCCTTGAAAAATCCATTGACCCTGATCGGTTTTTCGACGAAATGAGAGGGATTCTTAATTTTCTGATCAGGAGCCAATCCATCAGTGTATGAGTGAAAGTCCCGAGGTGATCATCATCGCGGCACTTTCCAAGAACCATGTCATTGGCAAAGACAATAAGCTCCCCTGGAGCCTGCCCGGTGATTGGAAACATTTCAAAGAAGTCACTCATGGCTATCCCATGATCATGGGCAGGCTTAGTGCCGAGTCTGAAGATGCTTTGTACAGCGATGTGTTTAATGTAGTGCTTACTTCCCAGTCAAGGCTGGATTTGGGTTGGCCTTATGTCGTGGCAAATTCGTTCGCTGGGGCACTGGATCTCGTTCAAGGTTTTGACAAAGTGTTTGTGATTGGCGGGCAGCGGGTGTTTGAGGAGGCGTTGCCTGTTGCGAATCGCCTTGAGCTCACCCATGTAGATGCGGTTGTGGATGGGGATACCTTCTTCCCTGATTTTGATCAGACAATATGGGATCATGATGAGGGCATCGCTTTTCGTGGGGTTGAAGGGAATTCCCACGATTTTATTATTCTCAAATGGAAGAGGAGATGAAGAATTGTACATGCAATTCAAGGCCGTTGTGATGTATCTTTGAGCGTTCCTTAGTTGTGACGACAAGGGACTTCATTTTTGCCTATGCAAACCATCAAAGCCGAAAGTTGGGAGCACCTCATGGGGTTGCTTTTTCATCAGTCCTGGGCCGATCCCCTCAAGCGCTTTCGGTCTCCCTACGTATATCGTGGCCTCGCCGATGTGCAGTATCCGCTCACTACGACCCTCAACAGGCTCGGGGAATCTCATCTGGAAAAGCACCTTCTGCGAAATTTTATCAAATACTCTAAGGTAACCTCTCACGGGCGCAGCATCTGGAACTGGCTGGCACTGGCCCAACATCACGGGCTACCTACCCGCCTCCTCGACTGGACCTATTCTCCTCTCGTGGCGCTACATTTTTCTGTGGCGGACTTTAATAAATTCGATCGGGACGGCGTGATCTGGGCTGTGAATTATGTGGATGCCATGCGGTTTTTGCCAGATCAGCTCAAGGTGATCATCGAAAAGGAGGGCTCTCATGTGTTTACCGCCGATATGCTGGAAGGCGAAGTGGATTCTTTGTCTGACCTCGAAAACCTCAAAAAAGACGTTTTTGGGCTCTTTTTTGAACCTCCCTCCATCGATGAGCGGATCGTGAACCAATATGCGCTCTTCTCCATGATGTCAAATCCCAATATCACCATCAACGATTGGGCATTTGAAGTGGGGGTGGAATGCTTCAAAATCCTGATTCCTACGAGCTTGAAATGGGAAATCAGAGACAAGCTCGACCAGTCTAATATCAATGAGCGCGTGCTGTTTCCGGGGCTTGATGGTCTGGCTATCTGGCTCAAGCGTCACTATCTCGATATCAGAGGCCCAGAGGCCCGAAGTGAAGGTGATGCGCAATAAAAAGAAACCGCTCCGTATGACGGGAGCGGTCCAAACCCAAACAAACACCATGAAAAAACATTATGCTACAGGTCGGCATGTAGCCGAAGAGCTTGGGTCAAGGCAGGTCCGGAATGGACTTTACCTGGTTTCTGAAATAGGTCACTGTCGTGCTGTCGCGTAGATGCGGGAACTCATTGAGTAAGCTCTCGATTTCCGCTTCATTCAGCTCCTTGACAGTCCCGGTGATGGTGTTTCTGATAAACCACCCTTCAACCGATTTACGAATGCGATACATAATTTTTTTTTCTCTTTTTCAAGCACCGCTTTCTTCCTGTAGCGTTACAAATATGCTGCCGGGATAAGGCGGACTTTGTGTGAATAGGGCGAACAGATATTCTGGCGGGGTCAATGGTCCCGCTTTTCAGATGAACATGTAGTTTTGATGATTAATCGGTAGCACTGAGCCTTGTGGGTAGTCCAAACTCCGTGGCAAGGCTGGCGTATTCTCCCCTGGGCACCTGCACAAGCACCGGGTTTTTGGTCAGGTCTAGCCATTGGAGATGTGCGAGCAACATGGACTTTGGCATGGCTGTGCAGCCGAGCGTGCCATGATCCTGATCTCGCCATAGATGCAGAAAGATACAACTTCCTGAGCCTGGCTTTGCAGGATTGGTATTGTGATTCACAAAAGCTCCGAGGCTATAGAGGTCGTCTTTTCTGGTCATGCGATCATTTTGCTCCCAGTCTTTGCCAGGAAGGTCTTCTCTCACGATGCTGTTGTAATAATGAGAAGACGTGTCTTCGATACACAGGGTTTCCCATTCTACGAGTTCATAAGGAAGGCCAAGTTTTGGGAGATTTTCGGGGCTAAAAACGCCAAAAGCTTTTCCCAGGGTGAAAACACCGGCAGGCGATTTTTTATCACCTTCGTGCTTCACTGGTCCTGATTTTTCTGTAAAATCTTTCACACCAAGACCCCACCCCAGGCCATTGCTGCCAACTACCACCGCATGGCTGCTTTTGGTTTGCCAGCTTCCACCGTTCCATTCTACGGCATAAAGGGTCGCTTGCAAGTCTTCCCATCCTTCTGTGATCACAATCAGGGCTTGCTGATGCACAGGGGCTTTCTGCTCTTGGTGATCACTTTTGGGAGCGCTCGCGCTACTGCTACGATCAGGACTTCCTTCTGAGCAGGAAAGAAAAATCAGGCAAAGGGACAAGGGAAAGACACTCCATTTCATGCTGCGAAGATAGGTTCTTTTCAGCTATTTCGGCGTACAAAAGCCGTTTGTTCTGCCATGCTTTGCTATCTTGCTCTTGAAGTCAATCTTTATTCATCTCTTCGCTCATGTT
>JANQTF010000257.1:0-1406 GCA_030731845.1 Bacteroidia bacterium
CTTGACATCATAGCCTGAGTTGAAAAGCTGAAGCGCCAACGGCTCAATGATGTCGGTTTCTGCTAAGGGCGTAATTTCGTCGCTCACAAAAAACTGAAAGGCCCTTCTCACAAAAGATCTGGCTGTTTCCAGTTGCCCAAACACCATGGCAATGAAGTCATCAAGCTCACGCTCCATATCTACATCGGATATCGCTCCACTGATGACTTGTCCACCAAATGCCGAACTGAAGATCTTATCGCTGGTGTCATGATTGTTGTAAACCAGATGCCCCCGCCCCAGACCCGTCTCGGGATCTTTGTTGGCAAAGCTGGTATTGTTTCCCGTAAATCCGGTTAGCACTTTGGCAGCTGCCTGTATATCTTCTTCTGTGTAATTGGTATAATTTCCAGGGGCAATCTGTGGCCCACGACGTATGGTGAAAAGCTCCAGGAATTCTCTTGCATAATTCTCGTTAGGTGAATTTTTTCGATTCTGGTCATTGTTGAGATATCTCAACATCATTCTGTCACGGGTGACCTTGGTGGCGAGTGTTTGCAGATCGGAGTTGGTTGCCCAGAACATCAGTCGCCAGTATTCGAAGTTTTCAAACTGACCTGTTGTGGAGGCAATAAAGCAAGTGTGGAGCCACACAGCCAGTTTCCCCTGAGCCGAAGGATTTTGGTATAGCTCATGATTGATCCAGCCGTTTATGGCCATCCGGGCTTGAAATGGAGTGTAAACGGCATAGTCGTCATAGAGGGAAGGGGTAGCGGTCATCCATGCGTCGCCATTGGGGTCTCTTGGTCCTTCAGGATATTTATAACCCGGAAAGATCATGAGTTGATCCACTGCAGCATCAGCTGTGAGCTGCGCAAATTGTTCTACGGTTGATTTGGTAAAATTGAAGGTGCTCCGTCGGAGCAGGTGCTTGGCCAAGCGTAGCCCGAGCACCCCGGTATATGGGTCGATAGCTGCCATGATCAGGAAGATTAGTAAACCAGAATTTGGACAAAGTGATAGGTAGCCGCTTGCTCAGAAAAGCGGAGGTAATAAATTCCAGGAGGAATATCCCCCAGAGGGAACATCATTTCCTGCTTTCCTGCGTCAGGAAAATCATACAACTGGGTATCCATGACCTGCCCTAAGGCATTGACAAGGGTGAGGTCGATTGTGGTGGCGTCCATGGTGTTGAGCTCCACTTGCAGGTTGCCAGGTGCGGCCGTCGGTAGCGGAAATACCTTGATACGACTCAGACCATCCAACTCCAGCCGCAAAGTCCGGATATCGCTGTTGGTGAGGGTGCCATCCAGGTCGATTTGTGTTAAACGATAAAATAACTGCCTGTTTTCACCCAGCTCGTAGATCGCTTCGGTGTCAAACCATTCGTAGGAATGCCCGGTGCTTGAATTGCCTTTTGTCGGGAC
>JANQTF010000257.1:1416-3240 GCA_030731845.1 Bacteroidia bacterium
GGACAAAATCCAACCGTTCAAAGACGGTACCGTCCAAAGAGCGACCGATATAAAACCCATCGTTGTTGAATTCCAGGGCCGTTGTCCAATCCAGTTTGACTTCATTCTCTACCTGAGTGACCTGGAAGTCGAGCCATTCGACAGGGAAGGCTGTAGCGGGTTCGTATCCAGTCAGGATACCCGGACTAAGCAGCGTGCTTTCGTCGTCCAGATATACGACTGTCCCCTTGTGATCTTCCTGATACCAGTCTACCCTGAAGTCCCCATTTGGATCAAGGACATCAAAGCATACTTTTGACAGATACAGAATAGCGAAACTGCCGTCAGGGATGCTGATTCCCTGATTAAGTGAGCCCAGTTCCAGATTCATGGATGACTTACCAGTCTCCATAAGCCTGATCTCTTTTCCGAGATACAAGCTGGTGTCCAGACCAGGCCATATATTGATGAAGGGACTTCCAAGGCTAGTGGGATCATAATCCAGCACCAGATTGGCAGACCCTAGTTTGCCCAGCGCGTCAAAAGAGATATTGAGCTGAAGACACAAGGTGTCTTGATTGACCGAATATGTCGCATCGCTCAGCGAGAGATCATATTGCGTTTGTCCGACCATGGCCTGACTTCCGAAATAAAGAAGGGCCAGGAAGGAGAGTAAAGATTTTTTCATGAGAAGCATTAATGTGATGAGATGAAGGCACATTGTGCCTCATTTACATTATTCTCAATGGGGGGATCTTTACCAGGATTAATCCGTCTCCAGTCGGTGAAGACTGAGTAGGATTACGCATAAGTATCTACAACTTCTCTGCCGTTCCTCTCAGATGTAAGGTTTTTGCATAAACGGTAAATTTCCATAATCAAAATGTATGATTTGGTGCCTGAACAGCCATTTGGGGGATGCGTTCTGGTCTGCTTTGACGCACTTCGAGTGGGGCAAATTGCAAGATTGAGAATTGAAAATTACCAGATTGAGATAGGCTAGGGGATGTCAGATAAGCGGGAAAAGCGTCACGCCACATTCCTGACAGGTGCGAAGGTGTACCCATTTATCGCCAGTCTTGGCGCATTCTTCGCATTCGTAGGCTCGGGCAGTCTTTAAGTCGGTTATGGAGGTGACGTGGGCGCACCCTTTGAGTGATCCTGACATATTGAAGAGGGCGGAAAATGAATTTACTTCATGCGAATCAGGGGCGTTCATTTCCACCAACCCTTGCATCGCATATGCTATTAAGGTAAAGAATTTAATATTCAAACGGGATTACGTTAGCTCTGAAGCCCCTTCAACACCTCCGGGGCATATGGCAACAAGTCCGAAACAAAGTGCCGGGCCACGATCAGACGATTCTCGTCTTTGGAAATCTGGCGAAGGTGCGCCTCAATCTGATTGGTTACCTCTTCCTTTTCCAGTATGCCCAGATGATATTGGGCAATGCCTCTCAACCATTGGATCGCTGGAAGATAATCTGCACGGGACTGATAGGTGAACTCTCGCTTGATGAGGCCATAGCGCCGAATTACCTGTACCATCTCCTGATATTGGCGCTGTGACAGCAGGGTTTCGAGGTAGGTCGTAAAAAATCGATGCCAGCGGTAGAGGAGAATTTCGTTTTCATAGCCACGTAAATACAATTCTGCATAGCTGCGTGCTTCTGAAGACAGTCCTTTTTTCAGGAGGCTCTTGGCATACAACGAGACAAAGCCGATTCGGCTGTGGAAGTTACGGGTAGACTTGATGCCCGAAAGCATGCTCCGCATAATTTCCCAGGCTTCTTCATATCGGTCCAGCCTCAGCAGCACATTACAGAGATTGTTGACATACAACAG
>JANQTF010000258.1 GCA_030731845.1 Bacteroidia bacterium
TCGAGCTTAAACTCGGCTTCATATTCGCCTTCGTCTTCCATTTCCCACTTCACGGCCTTCGCCTTAGGGAATTTAAGCGCAAATGCGTCTTTCACCGCTTGCGGAACGTCTGTTTTCGCCATTGCGACGGAGAACCCGCCGACAAGAAGCAGGAGAATTCCACCGAAAATCAGTGCCTTGGATTTCATGATAATTGGGTTGAATGAGAATGTGAGCGTAAAAACATTTGCTCAAGGTTACAGAAGGATTTAGGAGACAATTAGGAGAAGAACAAACAAGATCTCCTATTTCTCATTTTTCCCTGAATCTGAAACTCCGCGTTCTTTCCCTAACCAGCTCTCAGGCTCCCTTTCGCCAAAAATATATCCCCGACAAGGCGGTTCCAACCACCCCCACAACTGCGAGCAAATAGCCAGCTTGAAAGAAAAAAGCTACCCAGCTCAGTTCTGGCGCGGCCAGATTTTTATACAACAACACCATCACACTGCCCAGATATCCGAAGGAATCGGCCACATAGATCAAAAATCCTACATTGCTCGCTTGCTTCACCGTGGCAATGAGCCGATCAAATAAAATGGAATTGAAGGGGATATAGGCCATGTAGGTCCCAAATCCTGTGAGGCCCAGCCACCACAAATCGCTGATCCAGCCTTGCGAAAAGGCCCAGGTAGAAAAACCGGCGATAAAAAGGCCCATGCCCACAGCCAGATGATTGATGGCGAGGGCTTTTCGGTTGTCTTTAACCAGGACGAGCAACATCAGAAGGAGCAGCACAGAAATGGAAACAGGGATTTCTGTCTGAGAAAAGGCGACTTCATTTCCTGCTCCGCGAAGTTCGGTCCAGAATTCTGCCATAAACGTATCCCGAAAATCGCGATAGGCGGTGAGAATGGTGTACACCACGATGAGCAAGATGAGACCGGGAGCGAATTTCCGGAAAAAGGCCATCCGGCTTTTGCCGGTCATGGGCACGCGCGCTGTGCGCAGGGCGATGTCTTCCGCTGAGGGAGCGGGCAATTGGTTGAGCAAAAAGACGGAAATGAGCAATGGCAACAGGAAGATCCCCGCCACAGCCACCGGCATCCAAAATTCATCTACCCCCTGCCCCATCAGCCAACGGCCCACATCCTTGACCAAGCCCGAGGCAAAAATGAAGCTGGCACACAGTCCCAATCCCATGACCTCGGTTTGTTTGCGGCCTTCGAGATAAGAAAACACCAGGCCCCAGACCATGCCAAGGGGCAAGCCATTGAAAAAAAGAAAAGGCCAATTATACGGTGCGGGCACCAGCGCAAAGCCCAGCAAAGCCAACCCAGCCATGCCCAGGAGCCCGATCAATGTCCAGGCCCGCCGCGTAGGCGACATTTCCGACACCACCTTGATCCCGATGAATTTCGAGAGGGCATAGCCAATCACCTGCACGATCACCAACACAGACTTGTAGGTGAGGTCCCACATCTCTGGCGATTCCGAAAAATCAGCGGCCTGATAGGCCTTGCGAAAGGCATACATGCAGGCGTAGGTGCAAAACGCTACCACCGTGGCAAACACGGTGAGAAAGCCCGGACGTCGGGCCAGAAATTGGGTGAGCATAGGGGAAACTAGACCTGTTAAAGAGATATGCGCTAGGAATGAACAGGTGTCCCGACTCTCACGCCCCAGCGATCAAAGGGGAAGGCCTGCCAGACTCCGTCGTACAAGATATGTAAATCGTGGAAACCTGCCTCACGTAGCATCTGAGCCGTTTCAGGAAAGGCGCCGTTGATTTCCCGTGGGTGATGCGCATCAGAACTCAGGGTGATGGGAATTTGCATAGCCGCCATTTCGCGGAGCATCCACTGAGCTGGATATGGCTCTTTGATCAGGCCTTTGTACATCCCCCGGGTGTTCACCTCTACGATCAGGTCCTTCTCCTTGATGATGCCAAGCGTGCGTCGCACTGCTGCCTGATACCATGCTTCTTTACCTGTAAAAAGCGCTCCTCCTTCATTCTGAATGATGATTTTGTCGAGATGCCCCACAACATCGGGCGCGTCTGTTTCAACCATTTCTGTGATCAGCGCGTAATACCGCTCAATAGCCTGCTCGATATTTCCCCCGAAGATCTGATGAAGCCCTTCGAGAAATAATTCGTGTCTGCCGTCGATTTCCCATGGCGTGCCATCAGCAAAGGCATCGACAAAGTGAACTGACCCGATGAGATAATCAAGCGATGGTGCCAAGGCCCGAAGGCGGGCCGGTCCTGTGATGCCAGGCACAAAATCTACTTCCAGGCCTGCATACAATTGAATTCGTTCCTCGTAGGTACGTTTTAGGTCAGAAACTTCGTTTAGGTATTCATCAAGACGATCTTCGGGCATGGTCCATTTGCAAGCAAAGGGAACAGGCGCATGAGAAGAAAATCCCCAGGCGCAAAACTCCCGTTCGATGGCTTCTGCCACGTATCTTTCTGGAGCGTGGACTCCGTCGCAATAATGGCTGTGGCTGTGATAGTTGGTCCAGGGCATATGTTTACAAGCTATATTGAGAGGGAGTTATCAATTGTCTGGGGTAAATTAAGGCCAATTCAATCCCCATTCTTTCTCATGAAAAAGAATTCATGATTTAGTAACACGCCAATCCTATAAACGATCCAACTTCACATTCATTCTCTCTCCATGCGCATTGGTTATTCCCTTTTCATTCTATTCCTCACCGGCATTGTCACAGGCCTTCCGGGTAAGTACTCCGCCCAGGTTCTAGACAACGCAGTATTGAGCCAGCAGGTACAACCCATCGTGCAGCAAATCTTCGATTTGCAGCACCGCGATGCAGACAATGCCCTCGCGGCCCTCAAGCCCTCCTACCCCAATGACCCTGCAATTCCGCTTCTACAAGCTCTCAACCGATTTTGGCAAACCGAGCTTTCCTGGAAAGATCCCCGCTTTTATGACTACATCATTGACCACCTCGATGAAGCTGTCGAGAAAAATGAAGCCTTTGAAGACCAAAGCCGCTTTGCCAAATCTTATGAATTTGTAGCATTCATGAGCCATGCTGTGGCAGCGAGGCTCTACTATTTCAGAGAATCAGATTGGCGGTCGGTCAATGAAGCGCGAAAAATCATCTACCACCTTGAGCCCGCCATTGAACTTGCCGCAGGCTCACCCGAGCTGAGCCTCGTTGCTGGTTTGTACCATTACTATTCCATCTCTTATCCACGAGACAAATCCTATCTGCGGCCATTCATGGCCTTTTTTCCCGATGGCGACATCGCCAAGGGGCTCAAAGAGCTCGAATACGCCGCCAACACCTCCAACATTGGCCAGGCTCAATCTCTTTATTACCTCACTGATATTTACCTGATGGAATATGGACAGGTAATCGATGCTTTGCGAACCTCACAGCAGCTCCACGAGCTATTTCCGCATAACACCCTCTTCCATGCCGACTATATCCGGGTCCTGGTTCATGGCAAAAGATTTTCTCAGGCCAAACAAGAATGTGATGCAATCAGACAGGTATTTGAAGCCAAATCAGGTGCAGACAGCCGGGTTATTACCAGCTCGGAAACCCGCTACACGAGTCAGGTCATGATCAGGATCTACCACTATCTCGGGCAGATCGCCTATCATGGCAATGGCAATGCCGCACTGGCCAAAGACTGGCTTCTCAAAAGTCAACAAATGAGCACCTTCGCTGGGATGGAGCGCGACAAGTACACCGCCAACAACTATTTTTACCTCGGTCTTTGTGAGGACAAACTCGGCAACAGGTCTGCTGCACTTACCTACTATGAGTTGGCCCAAGACCACCCCGAAGGCCACTCAATTACCCAAGACGTAGAAGAATGCGAGGGAAGCCCTTGCACTACTTATAGCCTGGATGAATAACAGCCCACACACAGAAATCGCCGTCGTAGGATCTGGAATCGTAGGTCTCGCCATGGCATTGGCCCATCACAATCGAGGCCGCAAGGTCACGATTTTTGACCGCTCCGCGCGCCCGCTTGGCGCTACCATCCGCAATTTTGGCATGATCTGGCCCATCGGCCAACCAAAGGCGACTTACTCAAGGGCTATGACAAGTCGCAGAATCTGGGAAGAAATGGCTGAGAAAGCTGGTTTTTGGCGCGAAGCCAAAGGCTCCCTGCAATTGGCCTATGCCCCAGAGGAGCTTGCGGTGCTGGAAGAGTTCATGGCTACCGCTCCCGAAAGCGGACATCAGGTGACTTTGATGTCTCCCAAAGAAATCGCGGACATCAGTCCTTCGACGAAGCAAGCCGGCCTGCTTGGCGGCGTGTTTAGTAGCACAGAGATGATCGTGGACCCGCGTCAGGCCGCTGCCTCGGTTGCCACATGGCTCATGCAGCAGGGGGTCGAGATCCAGTATCAGACCGCAGTCACGGCAGCAGGTGGCGGCAGGCTTGTGGCCAATGGCAAAGAATGGCGCTATGATCAGCTCGAGATCTGCTCGGGCTCAGATTTTGAGACCTTATTTCCCGATATTTTTGCCAGCTCAGGCCTCACCCGTGTGAAGCTCCAAATGATGCGCAGCAAGCCACAGCCACTCGGTTGGCGCATGGGCCCCGCTTTGTGTGCAGGGCTCACCCTCACCCATTACGCGTCGTTTGCGCACTGCCCCAGCCTGCCTGCCCTCAAAGCACGCATCGAGACAGAAATGCCCTGGATGAATACATGGGGAATTCATGTGATGATGTCACAAAATGGCCTGGGCGAGCTGGTAATTGGCGATTCTCACGAATATGGCGCCGATCATGATCCTTTCTTGCGAGAGGAAGTAAATCAATATATTCTCGAATATCTGGATCGCTTTGTACAAGCGCCCGACCTTCACATTCAAGAACGCTGGTATGGGGTATATGCCAAACTCCCTGGTGCCACAGAATTTGTTTCTGAGCCAGAGGCGGGCATCCGAATCGTCACTGGCCTGAGTGGCGCGGGCATGACCCTCTCCTTCGGACTAGCTGAAGACCTCCTCTCCTGAACACGCTTGAGCTGGCCTGGCTCTCGGAAAATGAGAGGAATGTTAAGAGAATGTAAACTATTTTCAAGAATATAGATTATCTTCGATTAATAGATTACCATCTCTACATGAGAGCCATACTGTACGAATATGAGCAGGATCTAGAACTCCTGCTTTCGTATTTGGTTGAGGGCGAAGGATTTGAGCTACAAATAGCCGAAGAGCAAGATGCTTTTCTTGGCTTATGCGCATCCTCCCCCCCGGAACTGATCATCTTAGGAAATTGCCCCCCGAGCAGTTCCCACGAGGAGATGATCAGACTCATTCGAGCCTTACCTGGCTTGTCGGAGACTTTTATCCTCGTGCTGACCACCAATCCAAGTTTTTGCGACCTGATCCCAGGCTATCAGGATACGCTGATCAGCTGCGTTTGCACGCCCATTACGCCGAAAAATCTGCGTGAGACCTTCCGCGAAATCAAGCGACTGTTCACACCTACTGAGGGTGGCTACAATCAGGCAAATGTTTCGCGCTGAGGCTGCTTTTCCTTTTGCCGTATTCCCAATTCCAATACTTTCTCTACCACCTCCACTGTGTGGTGAGGATAATCTACAGGCTCGGGCTGCGGAGCGAGCACCCATGCCTGGATTTCAGGGATAAGCCCCTGGTCCAGCTTAGGCGCCACCGGGCAGCCAAGCCGAGATAGCGCAGCTGCGTTGCATTGCTGCTCGTATTGCCCTTTCACAGGAATCGAAAATACCTTTTTACCCAAGAACATGGCCTCAGCAGGCGTCTCAAAACCACCACCCGTGAGGATTCCCTGGCACTCCCCCATCGATTGGATAAAGGCATCGTTCTCCACAGGCTGAATCCTTATGCCCGGCACCGGGCTATATGCTTCTTTGGTGTATCGGGAGAAAATAAGCCAATCGGCATGCTTCACCTGCGACAGCATATTCACCAGATACTGGTCTTTATATGCTGGCAAATACACCGCAAAGTAGCCCTGCTCCGTGACGAGCAACTCCCGAATCTCAGACCGGATCACAGGCGTGTAGATGAAATCGTCGTAGGGGCGAAAATGAAAGCCCACCGCCGCCATCGCGGGTGCGTATCGCTTCAGAACGATCTCCCCAAAACGATCCCGCTGATAGGGCCGCGGACTGTTGTCAGATAAATAAGCCGACTGATGGCTCATGGCCACGCAGGCCACACCCCGCTTGCGCGCAGCCCAAGCCGACACTGGCTCGAAGTCATTGACTACCAAATCATAATCCTCTACCGGAAGCGAATTGATTTCCCGTAGCAGCTTGGGGGTCACATTTTCGCGCAAAGACTTGATTTTACTGACACCTCCTTTTCGATTGTAGCAAAAGGAAAAACCCTTGTATTGATAATCAAGCCGCCAGGGCAGCTTCACCTCAGATTGCGTGCCACTTACCAGCAAATCTACCTCTGCATATTGTCGCAAAACCGGAACGATTTCTCTGGCCCTGCTCAAATGTCCGTTGCCGGTCCCTTGTATCGCGTAAAGAATCTTCATAGGTAGAGGAATTGAATGACAAAAAGTAACTGAAACTGAAATGAAATCAGGCAGGCATCAGGTCATGGCTTCGTTTGGCACTCAGCTCCTTGACCCTTCTTCGTCTTGGTTCTTCTTCTTTTTCTTCCACCTCACTCGGCTGATATTGATACAGGCTCCATTCGCCATGCGCATATTCGAGAGAGGTGAGGCTTTCTACCCAATCGCCAGAGTTAAGATAGGTAACAGATCCGGTATCTGTTTGAATTTTGCGTATTTCTGCCTGATGTATATGTCCACATACCACGTAATCATAGTTATTTTCGATAGCCAGATCGGCCGCCACCCGCTCAAAATCAGAAATAAAACTCACAGCGCCTTTCACACTCGCTTTCACCTTCTTGGAAAAAGACATCTTTTCCCGGCCAAGCCGAACGAGGCACCAATTCACGAAACTATTGATCAGAATGAGCAAATCGTAGCCCGCACCCCCGAGCTTAGCCAGCCACTTGGCGTGCTGCATGCTCGCATCGAAGATGTCACCATGAAAAATCCAGGCCTGCTTGCCATCCATCTCCAGCACTACCTTATCGCGCAGGTGAAAATTACCCAGACTAAAGTCTGAAAACTTGCGGAGCATCTCGTCGTGATTTCCCGTCAGATAATACACCGTGGTGCCGCGAGCTATGATTTTCATGACCTCTTTGAGCACCGCCATGTGCGATTTGGGCCAATAACGCTTGTTAAACTGCCAAATGTCTATGATATCTCCATTAAGAACCAACACTTCCGGCTGTATGCTCTTGAGATAATTGACGACTTCTTCTGCATGACACCCATAGGTACCCAGGTGGATGTCAGACAAAACTGCAATATCAAGTTCGCGCTTTTTGCTCATGATATCGAAAGGTTAAGATAGGTAAAATACTGACAATCAATAGCCTGCCTCAAAAAGAAAGAAACCCCAGCCATATCGGCTGAGGAGACAACTTCTTCCCTACGGAGAAATCTGTAGTTTTTGCACATGTGCTGTGCCGGGTGATAGGTAAGCAAGCATAATCAATCATCCACAACATAGCGTCAAAGATGGTATGCGCTTTTTATCCGATAATTACCAGCGTGAGAAGCTTTCTGTCTTTTTGTATAATGAAGCTGTTAAGAAAACGCCCCCTATATGAAGAGAATGCTATGTGAAGAAAGGAAGTGCGAACAAAGCACATAGGTGGGCAAGGAGTTTTCATGCCCCTGGCCGCCCGGTTAAGCGGAAGTACCCTCATCCCAGCCTTCTCCGCAAGGGAGAAGGAGCAAGAAAAAGAGCCGAATGGCGCTCCAAAAAGTCCCCTCGCCCTTTGGGCAAGGAGATTAGGGATGAGGGCCGGGAGGTATCCAAGCTTAACCGGACGGCCCTGCCCCTTTACTCTTTTATCTTCTTTACTTTTAATCTCAGAGAATTGCCGATCACCACAACATCTGACATCGCCATGGTGGCCGCCCCGATGATGGGCCGCAGGAACCCAAAGGCCGCCAAGGGAATGGCGAGGCTGTTGTAGAAAAAGGCCCAAAAGAGGTTTTGTTTGATGGTGAGCACGGTGTGCTCGCTGAGTTGGCGCAGGTCGCGGAGGCTCGTGAGCCTGCCCGAAAGCAGCACCACCTCGGCAGATTGGATCGCTACCTGTGTAGCATCTCCCAGCGAAATGCCAACCGAAGCCCGCGCAAGGGCTGGTGCATCGTTGATGCCGTCTCCCACCATGGCGGTGGGCAGCAGGGCGCTCTGGGTTTCGATGAAGGCAAGCTTCTCATCGGGCAGCTGCTCGTAGTGCAACTCGGCTATGCCCAACTGGGCGGCTACGCGCTCGGCTTTGGCTTGGCGGTCGCCGGTGAGCAGAATGGGCTTGATGCCCTTGGTTTTCAAGTAGTCGATGACCTCTGCCGCTTCGGGTCTGATCTCGTCTTCGAGATCGAGGGTAGCGACCAATTCATTATTTTTCAGCAAAAAAAGATCATGGTTGAGGTCCTCTGTTTGTCCGGTTACCAGGCGAAAGGAGCCGAGCTGATAGAGATTGCCATCGTCATCGGCACCAGAAAGGCCAAGGCCTTTGGTTTCGCGCACGCCGGTGAGCGTGAGCGGATCTGCGCCTGCGAGGGCTAGCTGAAGTGCTTTGGCAATGGGGTGAGAGGAATGTTGCTCCAAGGCCAAGACGACAGATTCTGCCTCCTGCCTGGCTATGCCTGTCACGCGGAGGTCGCGGATGGATAGCCTTCCTGTGGTAAGGGTTCCGGTTTTGTCAAACACGACCTGCCTGACGTTGGCAAAGGCTTCGAGGGTGCGTCCGCCTTTCACCAAAATCCCCATTTTGCTGGCACGGCCCAGGCCCACCACTACTGCCGTGGGCGTAGCGAGGCCCATGGCACAAGGGCAAGCGATCACGAGCACCGCCACACTGTGGATGATGCTGTCGGACAGACCAATTTCAAACACAAGCCAGGACAACAGGAAGGTCAGGAGTGAAATGGTGAGCACCACCGGCACAAAAATCGCGCTGATTCGATCGGCCAATTGCTGGATCTGCGGCTTGTCTGCCTGTGCCCGCTTCACCATCTCGATGATGCGGGAGAGTGTGCCCCCCTTGGCCCCTGATGTGGCCTCCATTCTGATCTGTCCGGCCACAAGGACTGTGCCTCCCACCACGGCATCGCCGGGGTGTTTGTCTTCTGGGGTGCTTTCACCAGTGATCATGGCACTGTCCACGGCTCCGTCGCCGCTCACAATACGCCCATCAACTGGAATTTTGTCGCCATCATTCACCTGAAGCACATCACCAGGCTCTACCTGACTCACCGGAACTGTTTCTACGGATTTACCATCTGGCATTAGGCGGATTGCAAGCTGCGGCTGCAAGGCAGAGAGCTCGCGCATGGCGGTGGTGGTGCGCTTCACCGCGCGATGTTCCATCACATTTCCCAACAAAACCAGGGTGATGATGCTTGCCGCCGTTTCATAAAACAAAAAATCGGGTCCGGCCTGGGTCAGGGTCCCATAGAGGCTGTAGCCGAAGGCCGCCACAGCTCCCACCACGATGAGCACATCCATGTTGGGCACACCAGATTTGAGCGAGCTGATGGCCGATCGGCCAAAATGCCACATTCCGACCAGAAAAACGGGAGTCGCCAGGGCCAATTGAACCCAGGGATTGTGCAGCCAATGCCAACTCACCACCATGTGGAGCAAGAGCGGCAAGGTGAAGACTGCCGAAAGGGCAAAGAGCTTTTCTATCAGGGAATATTTGCCTTCGGCGAGACCATCGCCGGATTTGTCCACCTCATAGCCGAGCCTGCGGATGCCCTTCATGATGGGATCGATACGGCGCTGCTCCTTCATGTCGAAGATCACTTCGCCGCTGCTAAAATCCACGAAGATGCTTTCTGCCCCTTCTTTTTCGAGGTATTTCTGAATGCCCAACGCACAGTTGGTGCAGGTCATGCCTTTCACATTCAGCTCTATATGTTCAGTCGCAAGTGCGCTCATAAAGTTCGGTGGTTCTTGTTCATCCCCGAAATTACGAAATCCATGTATGAGAGTTGGAATGAATACTCGGCTGGAACCCGTGCTTTTTCTCCATGTTGTACCAACCCATGAGGTTTTTTACCTGTCTTTTCTTCGCGATTGAATAATCAGACAACATGGAAAAAAAATTTACCCTCTCCTACAAGCTCGGCAAAGAACACCTCGCCGGACTTTCACTCACTGGCTGGGTCCCACTCCTGTTCAGCATTGGAGCCTATTATAACATTGGTCTTGCCGGCCTCCTTTTTGTGATTCCCGGGTGCTTGCTGTTGACCATCACCACTGGAACCATTGTGGACCCCTCCAAGCGAAGGTTCAAAGAATACGTTTGGGTGATGTTTATGAGAATAGGGAGGTGGTATCCATTTGATGAATACGAGGACATCATCGTTCTGAGTAAAAACAAAACCCTGGGGTATAACTTTAACCTTGCGGCGCAGTATCAAACTGCTACAGAATATGCTTTTGAGATTTACGTCACGAGCCACAAGCATCTCGAGAAAACGCTGCTTTGCCGAATCAAAGACAAAGAAACAGCCTATCGGGAAGCCCACAAACTCGGCGAATTGCTTGGATTTGAGGTAGCAGTATTCAACCCTGGCGGCAGATGGCCAAGACGGGTGTTGACTCTGGCTGAAAGTAGCGACTTGAGGAGTTGAGTGAATCCGTCAAGCGCTGTGCGGCGTCTCGTCTCGGGGCCCCATAGCCGTCCGATTAAGGAGATGACAAGTCGATTCTTTCGGTTTCCCGGGCGGGGAAGCACGTTTCTGCGTGGGTTTTTCGCTTAGCGGACGGCAATGCCCCCATCAAAACAAGCCAAACAGCTCAGAGTCGATGCGTCGCATCACGTACCCGAGGTCCTCGGGGTTGTTGACGTAGTCGAGATTGTCCACGTCAATCACGAGGAGTTTGCCTCTGTCATAGGAAGCGATCCAATCGTTGTAGTGTTGGTTGAGATCTTCGAGGTAGCGGATGGAGATGGCGCTTTCGTAGTCTCGACCCCGGCGTGCGATTTGGGCAATGAGGGTAGGAATGCTGGCTTTGAGGTAAATAAGCAGGTCGGGCGGACTTACCACATGGGTCATAGACTCAAAGAGGGAGAAGTAATTGTTGAAATCCCGTTCGGTTAAATGGCCCGATTCGTAGAGGTTTTTGGCGAAAATGTGGGCATCCTCGTAGATGGTTCTGTCCTGGATGATGGGACGGCTGTTTTGCTGAATCCGGTGCGCCTGCCGAAACCGGCTGTGAAGGAAATAAATCTGAAGTGGGAAGGCCCACTTTTTCATGTCCTCATAAAAATCTGCGAGGTAGGGATTCTCATCTACATCCTCAAAGAGAGGTTCCCAGCCATAGTGGTGGGCCAGCTTGTTGACGAGGGTGGTTTTGCCTGCGCCGATGTTGCCAGCGATGGCGATATGTTTGATATCAGGACGATCAGCCATGTGATGAGGAGTAAGTAAAACTTTGCGAGGGGGTAATTTTACAATTTCCTTGAAGATCTTCCCTTGTCCTCCCGTAGATTTGCCCGACATTTACCCTACTTTTTTCTCTCACCCCACAAGATCTCGATATGTCTATCCTCATCAAGCACGCCTCTATCGTGAACGAAGGAACCATCACAGAAGCCGATGTGTTGGTTGAACAAGGACTCATCACGTGGATCGGGACTGGTAAATCGCCCCTTGCCGATCGGGTCATAGATGCCCGTGGCCTGCACTTGATGCCCGGCGTCATTGACGATCAGGTTCACTTTCGTGAGCCCGGCCTCACCTACAAAGGAGAGATCGCAACGGAGTCGCGGGCTGCTGTGGCAGGTGGCGTCACCTCCTACATGGAGATGCCCAACACCAAGCCCCAGGCATTGACCCAAGAGCTGCTCGCCTGGAAATATGATCGGGCCGCGCAGGTATCTGCGGCCAATTATTCCTTTTTCATGGGCGCGTCCAATGACAACCTTGAGGAAGTGCTCAAGACCGACCCTGCCCAGGTCTGCGGCATCAAGGTGTTCATGGGCTCCTCCACTGGCAATATGCTGGTGGACAACGAAGAAACCCTCGAAGGCATTTTCCGAAATTCACCGATGCTGATCGCCACGCATTGTGAGAAAGAGGAGATTGTTCAGGCGAATTTGAAACAATATATCGCCCAATACGGCGAAGACATCCCCATGAGAAGCCACCCGGCTATCCGCTCAGAGGAGGCTTGCTATGCGTCTTCGAGTCAGGCAGTGGCGCTGGCGCGCAGGCATGGCGCTCGTCTTCATGTTCTCCATATTTCCACGGCTAAGGAGCTGGGCCTCTTTGACGCAGATCTGAACCTGGCGCGAAAAAAAATCACCTCAGAGGCCTGTATCCATCACCTGTGGTTTTCGGAGGAAGACTACGATACCCTTGGGGCCAACATCAAGTGGAACCCCGCTGTGAAAACCGCTGCCGATCGGGCCGAGATCAGGAAGGCGCTCCTCGATGGCCGCATTGATGTGGTCGCCACAGACCACGCGCCCCACACCAGGGAGGAAAAGGCTGGCAAATACCTCGACGCACCATCCGGTGGGCCGCTGATTCAGCATTCGCTCGTGGCTATGCTCGAAATGGCAAAGGCCGGCGTGCTGTCGCTGGAAAGGGTTGTGGAGCTGATGGCGCACAATCCTGCGATCCTCTTTGATATCGACAAGCGAGGCTATATTCGGGAAGGCTACCATGCCGATTTGGTGTTGGTGAATCTCCAGGATCCCTGGACCGTGACCGAAGAAAGCCTCCACTACAAGTGTGGATGGTCTCCCTTCACTGGGCAGCGCTTCTCTGCCAAGGTCCACAGCACCATGGTGTCGGGACAACTCGTGTATCACGAAGGGAAGATTGACGACACCGTTCGCGGAAGCAGATTGACATTCGCCAGGGAGAAAAAGTAAGCCACAATGGGCAGGTACTCTATCAGGGGATCAGCTCTCTGATGTTCTCCTCTTTCCTTCATGATCCTCCAAATAAAAATCTATGGAAACGTATCTCATCACCGGCACTTCGCGAGGATTGGGCGAGGCCCTTGCCTATCAGCTCTTGGATCCCAAGCATCGGCTGATCTGTATCTCTCGTGGAGAGAACCAGAAATTGGTCGCAGCTGCGGCGCAGCGCGGGTGCGAGCTGCACTACCATCAGCTGGATTTGGTGGATGTGGCCGCTTCAGAAGCGTGGATGGAGGCGCAACTGAAGCAACTCACAGAGACCACCTGCTCGCGGCTTGTGGTCGTTCACAACGCGGGCTTGCTACATCCAATCAAGCTGGTCGGGAAAGGATCTTCGGCGCAAGAGGTGACAGACTCCATGCAGGCCAACCTACTGAGTCCGATGCGGATGACCGAAGCCATGGTGCGCCACACGCAGCGCTGGGCCATTCCCAAGCAGGTGCTGATGATTTCTTCCGGCGCAGGGCGAAAGCCGATGGCTTCCTGGAGCACCTATTGCACCACCAAAGCCGGGCTGGACATGTTTGCCCGCTGTGTGGCGCTGGAGCAAGCGGTGCAAGATCATCCTGTGAAGGTGGTCTCTCTGGCTCCGGGGGTAGTGGATACCTTCATGCAAGGCTACATCCGCAAGCAGAGCCACGAGACGTTTCCCAATGTGCAGCGTTTCCTGTCGCTTCATGCCGACGGGCTGCTGTCCACCCCAGAATTTGCTGCGCAGCAGTTGATTTCCTGGCTCAACAAGCCTGATTTTGGCCAGGAGGTCATCGCCGACGTGCGTGGCTGATGGCGGGCTCTAGCTCAGGCTGGGCTCAATCAGATTCGGTTGCCGAGCAAGACGGTTCTCAGGTCTCCTTTCTCATTTACCAGCAAAAAAAGAAGGTTAGGAGCAGCCCAACCATCAGCCGAATGGGTTTGGCAGGACGCCCTTGTTCAACGTAGAAGCGACCCAGGTCTGCTTCAATTGCTTTCCAAT
>JANQTF010000259.1 GCA_030731845.1 Bacteroidia bacterium
TGCCTCTCTCACTTGTAACGCTTCCCGATAATAGTCCAATGCCATCTGAACGTGATCCACATTTTTTGCCGGGGGAAACTTGACCAGGGCATTCCCATAATTATTGCAGATCATTCCATATTCATAGGGGTATTGCTCTTTCGTGAAGAAGGAGAGTGCTTCATCGAATGATCTCACGGAAATCGCTGCCCAGATATGGCGCTTTTTGTTTTCGTCTGGCATTTCTGAATACAAGACTGCCAAATGATGTTGGATGGAGGCGAAAATGCCCGGAGCCAGATCCTTGGTGAATATTTTTACGGCTTTCTGATAGGTTTCAACTGCGGGGCGATAAAACTGTGGATTCCCATTCTGGGCCCAGGTGTACAGCAAGGTACCTTTCTGCATGAGGGCATTCCCGGTCAATTCTATCAACTCCAATTCTTCCAGCATAGAGATGGACCGATTGATATAGCCAAGAGACTCGCTGAAGCTTTCAGAAAGGTTTGCCACACGAGACGCGCTGATGAGAATCATGGCAGTCTGGGCACCTAGCTCATGTTCCTCACAGTACTGAAGACAGCTCCAAATGAGTTCTTTGAGCCTTGTCAAATCGT
Source organism: Bacteroidia bacterium (assembly GCA_030731845.1). GTDB lineage: Bacteria > Bacteroidota > Bacteroidia > J057 > J057 > JANQTF01. The sequence continues at coordinate 597 of JANQTF010000259.1, forward strand.
CTTCTTTTACTGGAAACGGAAGCGTATCCAGCAGAATTTGGCTCAGGAGAATATTCAGGGAAGTGTGGGCGGGTTGAGACAAAGGCAGACTCAATGTGTGCGTCAAATGTGCCTCCGCTTCATCCAATCTTCCGGTATCCGCCAGCAGTGTGGCGTAGTGCCTGGCCGTAAACCCAGCCAATTCCACGTTAGGCGCGTGGGCAAGGGCTGATTCATAGCATTCTTTCAGCGAGGGCATCTCCTCCGTCTGATCGATATCTCCATAATGGAGAAGGATGGCCATGTTGTGTCTGAATCTGTACTGAGATTCTTCCTCGTCATGGTTTCCGGCATTGATCCAGGCAGCTACCAGGTCTTGAGAAATATGTTCGCCTTTTTGCAGATGGGCAAAAATAAGCAGCTCCAACATCAGGGCAGGGTGACTCCCGCTGATCTCTTCGAGCCATTGCTCGTCGCCCAGATAGGTGCCTAGCACTGCCCGCATGACGGCAGGTTCTGACGCCATGAAGGTAGGGAAGACATAGCCGGGAGCCTGGTCAAACCAGGCCAGCGGCAAATGGATCCCTTTGGATGATATCCAGATTTCATTGGTCTGCTGAATATCAGCTCCTTCTGTATCCAGAAACTGTAGCTCTGAGACAAGCTCCTGAGGGAGTATCCTTTCGAGCCAGCCTTGCTCTTCAGCGGAAATGTATAGATCAGTCATAATCAACGTGAGTCCTTAATGGAGCGTTACGGTCACTAATTGTACCCGCTCTTCCCAATCGTAAGCAAGGCTTCTGGTCTCGGGATTGATATTATGGTCGAGGATCCATTCCTGTACAGCAATACTCACCTCCCCGTAGGCATTCTTTTGTTTGACAATCATCGGGCTCGGTTTTGGATATCGCATTTTGATTGTCACCATGCTGCCTCTTCCGATGACAAAGCACTGCTTTTGCTCATCGAAGGCGAGTTTGGCTTGCAATTCCTCCCCAAAAACCCTGGAAGCAATGGCTTGTCCAAAAATGAGGTGACCGGATTTGAGTTGAATCTCCTCGGGGCCAAGTTGTGGGCCCGTAGCAGCAGAGCCGGGTTTGGGAAAAAGCATGGTATGCGGATCAATTGGGGTGGAGAGGTTGAGCAATCGCAGACACTTCCTCCAAAATGAGTTGGACAACCTTTTTTCCAGCCTCAAGGACCTCAGAACTCAGGTTGACATCAAGTCTCGTGTTATCCACCGCGATGAGATATACCTGAATGTCTTCCGGGTATTCCTCTCCCAATATTTTTCGGGCGTAAGAAAGCGCCTGATCCCACTTCAAGCTGTGGAGAAAAACCATGGGATCGTCCTGAATCGCAGTATCAATCTCAGAGGCCGGTACTTTGTAGAGTGTCCCGACAGGCTCGCCGGTATGAATCACCGCATCGACAATGATGATTTTGGTAGAGCCTTTGAGTTGGAAAAGCACCTCAAAGGCTGAAGTTCCCATATCAAACAGACCGATATCCTCACGGTCTCTCAATTGTTCCTGCAACTTCTCAATTACGTAACATCCGATTCCATCATCACTCCGCACGGGATTTCCAAACCCCATGATGGCAGTAAAAGCTTGCTTACTCATAGCCCCTCAAAAGTTTAAAAAAGAAGGCTCCATTTCCTTTGTTATCCGGAGAAATGGAGCCTCTTGGTGGATGATTACAGCTTAAACTTAGCCAGCTCTTTTCCTGACTTCTGATCATGGGCATGAACAGTACACACCAGACAAGAATCAAAGCTTCTGGCTACCATTCCTACCTCTACCGGATCATGTGGATCTTCGATTTCGGTACCAGTCAGGGCAGCTTCGATTGGCCCGGGGTTCTTTTCATCATCATTCGGGCCTACATTCCAGGTAGTCGGAGCGATCACCTGATAGTTTTCGATGACACCATTCTTGATTTCGATCCAGTGAGCCAATGCGCCTCGCGCAGCTTCCGTAGCGCCAAAACCAACCCCATCTTTTTCCTCGGGCTTGATGTAAAACTCATCATCAAGTCTGATTTGAGACAGCCATTCGTTGATTTGGGTATAAATCCGGGGTGCTTCGTGAACACGAGCCAAGACCCGGGTGAATACACTTGGTCCCATTTTTTCCATGATATCGAGGAACAAAGGATCTCTGTTCTGATGCTCAAGGTTATTGGGGTTGGCATTCATGATGACGCGGGAAAGTGGCCCGGCTTCAGCTGCATAGCCCATATATCTTGGGGCTTTTGACCAGCTGTATTTCCCTTCAAAATCAGTATCGTGCAGATTCTGAGAGGGAACCGGTGTTGGAAGGGGCTCTTTCCAGGGGTGAGCAGCAGGCTGGTCAGTAAACCAGGTATGCTTCACGTGCTCCATCACTTCCATGTGATTGAAGGTGTGGAAGTTTTTCCCGTCAAAGAAGCCTGAAGGGCTGATCAGTGCATCATTTCTTCCTTCAATCGTAGGCTTGTTGTACAGATCTTTGTGAAGATAGGTGCCATAGGCAAGGAACTTGCCTACGCCCTGACCAAATTTATCGAGACCAAATTCAATTCCAGCACGCAGGAGTAGTCCAAGATCACTGTTGAAATGGGACTCATTCTCGTTGAGCCATTCCATCAT